>JANPLC010000027.1:0-8916 GCA_031426335.1 Planctomycetota bacterium | reverse complement strand
GATGTGCACCACGCCCTGCTTGCCCGAACCGGGCTGGAACAGGCGGATGCCGTAGTCGCGACAGTTCTTGTCGATGGCGACCATCATCTCTTCGGCCAAGCCGTCGGCGTAGGGTCGCGCCTGGTTCTCGGTCGGGACGATGTGGTCGACGGTGGCGACCGAACACTCGGGGAACGGGACCTTCAGACCCTTGAGGCGCAGGTCGGCGAAGGCCTGGGGCGAAGTCACCTCGTGGATCATGTGCAGACCGATGAACACCTGGCTCTGCCCGCTGGGCAGGGTGCGAACGGTGTGAAGGTCCCAAACTTTGTCGAAAAGCGTGCGGCTGCTCATGGTATCCTTGTGGCGTTGTCGTCGTCCGTCGCTGTCGGTCGCGCCGGTCCCACGCTCGCGCGGGGGCCGCAAAAATGCCGCTTGCGCCGCACCTGACAAGCAGCAGCTCCCGAACCCCTGCGAGCCGCGCAACCTTTGACGCGAGTGACCGACGCAACGATCCAGGACCACCGGCCAGAAGATGAGCCAGGTCAGCGCCTTACTCCGCCTTTCTCCCCGACCCGGTATTGTGATTTCAGCGTACCCCACAAGATCGGCCCACCCATGCTCAAGTTCGAAGTGCTGAACACCGCCTTCAAAGGCAAACAGTTCAAGTTCAAGGACGGCCTCCTCGTCGGCGGCGGCGCCGCGTGCCAAATCCGTGCCCAACACGCCGAGATGCAGGAAGTGCACGCGAAGTTCTACGCCGATGGCCTCAAGAACATGGTCGAGATCGGCTGCAAAGAGGCGCATCTGTACGCCAACGGCCGCGACGTAGTGCGCCACGAACTGCGCCATGGCGACGAACTGGTGATCGGCCCCCTGCGCTTCCGCGTGGTCGATGACGCCCGCGTCAGCCAGGTACTCAAACTCGACGAGCTGATCGACAAGATGGACAAGGTCGAGGACTCCGAAGTCTACGACTTCGCCAAAGAGGACCTGTTCTACCGCACGACCAAGGAACCGTCGCTGCGGCAGCACATCGCCTTCGTCATTCCAAGCAAAGATCGCTACATAGATCAGGCCCAGGCCTTCCTCTCACGGCTGGTCAAAGGCTGCGGCATGGAGGAGGAGAAGGTCGACTCCTTCATGACTTGCCTCAAAGAATTGATCCTCAACGCCCACCGCCACGGCCACAAGTATGACGAGACCAAGCAGATCGTCGTGCGCTACCGCGACCTCGGCGACCGCCTGAGCGTCAGCATCGCCGACCAAGGCACCGGCTTCGACCACAAATCGATGCTCGCCGCAGTAAATGCCAAGAACGCCGCGCAGGCCGCCCGCGAACGTTACCAGGCCGGCGGCTTCGGCGGCCTGGGGTTCCAGCTCATCTCCAAGCTGGCTGACGAACTGAACTACAATGAGGCGGGGAATCAGGTGACGTTTGTGGTGAAGAAGAAGGCGGCGGAAGAGTAATACCCCGGTCGCTGATGTTCTGGATGCAGAGCAGATCTTTGGGTATCGGTGCGATCCTCGTTCTGAAATTAGCATGTCGCCAACTCGCAATCTGGACCACGTGGTCAAGAGAAGGGCAGACAATTAGAATGGGAGCAATTGTCTCCCCAAGTCCCTTTGCTAAATTGAATGGCACCGGGAGGACCATCCATGGACCAGGAGTCGAAGGCGTTCGCACAGAAGTTCGCCACCATCTGGGTGGAGCACTACAATGAATACTGGGAATCCAAGTTGAGCCGAAAGGAGTTGGATCGACGAATCGGCAACTGTGCCGAATACATGCGGGGAGTTATCGGCAATGTCCTCGATCCCCTTTCAAAGAGGGATGAAGGAGGCGCACAGAATTTTCTGAATTATGAGTGGGAAAGCATGGCGTTCTCTCATGTACTGGATCGTGAGTTTGATGATTTCGTAGAGGACGATCCCGATGAGAAATATGTCAATGACGAGCGGTACCATGAGACTTCCAACCGTATTGAGGATTTGTGGCTGGAGTGGCTAGCCCACATCAACAAAAAGCATAAGTGCGCCCTGAAATATAACCCTGATGGGGGCAATTACTGATCTGGGCGTCTCGGTCGAGGTAGGTCGAGTGCCCGGATACATTGAGACCGGATTGCGCGTTAGCGCCAATCCAAACTTGGTGCGGACAGTGGGACTCGAACCCACAAACCTTTCGGTACTGGAACCTAAACCCAGCGCGTATGCCAATTCCGCCATGTCCGCAGGAATGATGGGCGGAGCCTAAATGGATGAGCGCGTTTCGCCACCATGGGCGCGTAACGGTCGTGTTCTTGCTGGTCGCGAGATGGACATCGAACCATCGCCCGACGACCAGTCGCCTTCAAAGCAGCCCCGAAGGGGCGGCACAACGCCAGCCTGGGGCGGAAGCTCCGGGAACAACGGCCCGAATTTTCGATGAAGTCCCGAAGGGACGACGCCCGGTTCGGCGGCGTTTCAACGCCGACGCCGTCGCGGTATGGTTGACGTCGATCTGACACGGGGACTCCCGTCCCCTGCACCGTGCGTCGTCCCTACGGGACTTCTACGTGTCGGTCCCGCGTTCCCAGGGCTTCCGCCCCGGGCTGACGTTGCGCCGCCCCTGCGGGGCTGTCGTTTGTGTATTCGACGTGGCCTGTGGGATCGATGGACGATCGCCTCCGTCATCGGACGATCGCCTCACCCCGGGCCTCATGCCACGTTGTCCCGTCATCACCCGCACCCAACGACAAACCCCTCCGTCACCGGAGGGGCATGTCTGAATCCATCGCAACCGCAGATCTCTCAGTCTTCGATCAGCAAATCTTCCATCATCAGGTTGTTCGACTCCAAGTGGGTCGCGCCTTCGATCGACAACGGGGTCCACGGGATGAGTTGAAGGCGCGTGCGGGGAATCGGTTCTTTGGTGTGTTCGCACAGGCCGAACGGGATCGGGCGGTTGGCGTCGATCTTGCGCAGGGCGCGGTCGATCTGCCAGACGACATCCTTTTCTTCACCGGCGACACCCAGGCTGAGGTCCTGGAGGTCGGCGTCCGAGCCACGTTCGGCGATGTGGTTCGGCGTGGTGTGGCCGTCTTCGGCGTCCATTGCGTCCTTGACCAGGCCGGCGATGTCGTCAGTGACTTCATGGCGTTTGGCCATCAGCACTTGGCGCCATTTGACCAATTCGTCGGCAGGAAAGGGCGACTTGTAGACGATCTGGGGCACGACCGGCCTGACCGGCGCCGCCTTGGTGGCGACGGGTTTCACGCTGGTGGTGCTGGTTTTGTCGCTCTTTTTGTCGCTTTGCCGGTCGACCTTCTTGTCGGCCTTTTTGTCGACCTTGTCGTTTTTCTCGACCTTTTCGACTTTGTCGACCTTGTCGACCTTGCGGTCGGTCTTCGTCGCAGCCTTTGGCGATTCCTTTGCCTTGGGCTTGGTGGTGGTGGCGCCGTTGGTTTTACCCATCTCAAGACTCCTGAGCTTCGAACGGGCGCAGACCTTAGAACGGTCGATAGTCTTTCAAGCCTCAACCCGGCCGACCGTGCGTACGTTGCAAACCGAATGCTGGTGACGTAATTCGTGGTTGCGGATGGCGTTCCGGTTGATCCGACGGACCGGCCCCGGTATGTCCTAACGACCAGTCCATCGGCTAGCCGATGACACCTCCGGCCTCCAGGCACAGGACGATCTCACTCCATGGCGGTAGCAAGCGGGCCTAATGCGGAGGTGATCGGTGGCGTGCCCCTGGTGTCGGTGATCGGCACGCCGCGGACGATGGGCGAACATCTGGGGGCACGGCTGAAGCCGCGTCTGCAGGTTTTATCACAGTACCTCGCTGACCAGCTCTGCACCCATGCCCGTCCAGGTGGCCACAACCTTACCCCTAAGAAGCTGCGGGAACTGATTGAGCCGTCGCTCGGCCATCTGCAACGACACGAGCCATCGCTGTGGATGGAACTCGAAGCGATGGCACACGCCAGCGAGCTGCCGCCAGCCGACCTGATGTTGATCCATGGTTACGGTGATCTGCTGAGCTACCTCGGCTGCCAGGTGCCGCCGCACCCCAGTACCTTCTTATCGATCGACAGCACCCACACGCAAAGCGGCAACGCGCTGATGGCGTTGTGCTGGTACCTCGATCCGGCCCTGTTCCCCTACCTGACCCTGCTGCGCCGTATTCCCACCCATGGACCAGCGACGTTGTGCCTGACGCTCGCCGGCCTGCGCCCGGTGGCTGGCCTGTCCGAAGCCGGGATCGCGGTTGCCTCCAATGAGATCCGCGTGAATGACGGCATGGCGGGGATGTTCACCAGCCATCAGCTGGCCTCGATGTTGACCTCACCTGGGTTTGACGATGCCCAACGTCGTGCCCAGGTCGGGCCACGGCATGGTGGTGCAGCTCTGCATGGCTTGTCCAGCAAGGGCGAACGCTTCACCGTCGAGCTCAGCGGCCAGCAGACGGTGAAACTCAATGATCCGCTGCCCAATTCACCGCGCGTACACACCAACCATCCGCTGGCGGAAATCCTGATGCCAGTCGCCGGTACCAGTGAGCCGACCAGCAAGATGCGCCTGGAGCAGATCGCTGGACAGGTGGTCGCGGTCAACGGCGTGACGCCGAAGACCATGTCCTCGTGGTTTGGTTTCGATCCGGCAACGTCCTCGCTCAAGCGGGTGGAGGCGGATTCCGAACGGGTGCCGATCTCGTTGGTGCTGGTCGTGGTCGATCCTCACAGCAAGGAACTCCACATTCGTCGCAGCGGAGTGCCGTCCGAACTGGAGACCATCCGGTTGTGATGGCTTTGACAGCTCCTGTCCTATTTTCGCCTATGGCGAAAATCCCAGCTTCGCTGGGACTTCGGCTTCGCCGGAGCGGACCGTGGTTTGTGTCGGGGGGCGCTTGCCCCCCGAAAACGCGCCTCCGGCGCTGCCCCCCCTGGCGTACGACCACGCCATCCCACGGCTTCGCCGCACTATCGCTGCGCGATAGTTCCGCCTTCAGCGGATGGATGGCTCGTGCCTATTGCGACTTGGCGCTGTGATTATCCGCCGCCTGCGTGGCCGGTGGCGTGAAGAACTGCCGGCGACTGCATGGCGGTGGCTACTGTTGCCCGCGTGGTTGGTCTTCCGTCCGTTGGTCGTCCTGCGCAATCTGCTGTTCGACCTGGGTTGGCGAACCACGCAGCGTCTGCCGGTGCCAGTCTGGTCGGTCGGCAATCTCACCGCTGGCGGCACCGGCAAGACGCCGCTGACCCGGTATCTGGCGCGTTGGGCGATCGCCCATGGCCTGCGTCCCGCGATCATCAGCCGTGGTTACCGCGCAGCACCGGATGGCACCAACGACGAGGCGCGCACCGTCAGCGAATGTCCGGTGGTATGCGACGCCAACCGCGTCGCTGGTGGGCGTCGAGCCATCGCGGACGGCGCCACCTGCCTGATTCTGGATGATGGCTTCCAGCATCGGCGGTTGCAGCGCGACCTCGACCTGGTGCTGATCGATGCGACCCGTCCGTGGGGTGCGGAGGATCCCGCTGCCGGCGCGACCCTGCCGCTGGGATACCTGCGCGAAGGCCGCACCGCGCTCGCCCGCGCCAGCGCGCTGGTGCTGACCCGTTCGCAGTCCATCACCGCGGAGCGCCTGACGCAGGTGCTGAGCATGCTGCGCACCTTTGGTAA
This sequence comes from Planctomycetota bacterium, assembly GCA_031426335.1. Classification (GTDB taxonomy): domain Bacteria; phylum Planctomycetota; class UBA11346; order UBA11346; family UBA11346; genus BOG-1363. Next base: position 3,270 of record JANPLC010000027.1, on the reverse strand, counting down.
ACCGTTGCTGAGCGTTGTAGACCACCAGCCGCAACTACGCAGCGTGTCCGGCACAGCCACGGCGGTCGGCACGCTGAGTGGAAACGCCGTGATCCTGGTCAGCGGCCTGGGCAACCCGCTCGGGTTTGAACGCGCGGCGCTGAGCCACGGCTGGTTGGTACGTGAAAGCCTGCGTTTTCCCGATCACCATCATTACACGGCGCAGGACCTGGCGATCATCCGCGAAACCGCGGCCCGGCACCAAGCGGTAGTGGTGACCACCGGTAAGGATGCGGTGAAACTCGCACCGCTGGTGACGTTGCAGGATCCCCTGGTGCTCCAGGTGCTGGAAGTTGACAGCTCTATCCATCCGGATGATCAGGAGTTGCTTGACCGCTTGCTGAGCGCCACGCTGCCCCCGACGGCAAAGCGCTGAAGCATCCCCGGGCCGCGGCAGGGTGCACGGCTGGCATCATCGACCATCTGGTCTAGCATCCCGCGCCATCACCTTGGAGGGCACCATGCGCCGCCTGTTCCGCTCCGCCGCATTGACCGTCCCGTTCCTGCTGCCTGTTTGTGCCGCCGATGCGCCGGCCGGTCAGGTGCTCTACACCAACAAACGCCAGCAGCCGTTGCCGCTGAGCAACGTTGGTGATCCGGCCACCATCGCCAAGGCACGGCTGTTTGTCACACTCGACAACGGCAAGACCTGGACCTTGGCCCACGAACTGCAGATCGCAGAAGGCACCAAGGATCTGCCGAAATTCCCCTTCAGCACCGACCGCGATGGCGCCTTCGGCATCATGCCCTGCATCACCTTCCGCAATGGTCAGAGCGAGGTCGAACCCAAGCCGGGTCAAGTGCCCCCCTACGTGTTGATGGTCGACAGTACGGCGCCGGCGATCACCCAATTCGATGCGATGCTGGTGGGCCGTGCCGCTGCCAAGGCCGTGGTACGCCTCACGTGGTCGGTGAATGAAGCCAATCCTGAGAAAGAATCCGTCGCCATTGAAGCCAGCAGCGATGGCGGTGCACGCTTCGTCACCGTTCACCTTGGTGGTGTCGATGGCGCAGTGGAACTCACCGTGCCGGTGACGGCCGAAGCCCGCGATCTGCAATTGCGGCTGGTGGCGACTGACCGTGCACGCAACGTCACGGTGTCGCCCAGTCGCACGCTCAATCTGGCGCCAATGCCCGAACCGGAGGATCCAAAGGATGCTTTGGCCAAGGCGGTCGCCACCTTGCCGAGCATCGCCGAGGTGCGCGTCGACGACCGTCCCCTGCCAACCACCGAAATTGCGCCGCCCTCACAAGTGAATCCAACCGCTCCCGTGGCGCCCAAAACCGCTGCCGCCGCCGGAGCCACCACGCCAGCCGCGCCGATCGTGGCGGTGCCTCCAGTCGCTCCCGCACGTCCTGAAGTGATAGTCGATGGCAAGCCCTACACGCCGGCCACCGCCGCTAAATCGACACCCGTCGCCGACCAGCCAGCGGTGGTGGTCGCTGACAATTCGATCGATCAAGCGTACTACGAAGCACTGGCCGCCAGCCGATCGACGAATCAGCCAGCGATGAATCCCAAGACCGCGCCGCGACCGGTCTCCCAGCCACGACCGGTGGTGGTCGAGCCGCAGCCGCAAGCTCCGGCCCGTCTGCCGATTGATGGCCAACGCCTGCCGGCATCGCTGACGCCGGTGATCATCGATGATGAAGTCAAAGCGCTCACCGATGCCCGCGTCCTGGCCACCACTGGCCATATTGATGATGCATGCGATCTCTACGAACGCTTGCGCTTTGGCAGCCTGGGAAAAACCGCCCTCGAAGAACAGGTCAAGCTGCAGATCGCCAACGAACGCCCGCGCGACGCGTTGACCGCCATCACCAGCGCACCGCTGGAGATCGTCACCGATGCGGTGCGGATCGACTTCGGCATGTTGTTGCTGGCCGCCGGTCGTGCCGATGAGGTCGAGGCTGCAGTGGCGGGTGTTGCGGGCGCTAGTCCTGAAGCCCGTCAGGCATTGCTGCTGATCGCCAAGGCCTACCGCGAATTGGGAAAAACCACCGAGAGCAAACGCGCGCTCGACTGGCTGGCCAAGGGCAAGGATGCGGTCGCTGCGGAAGCCCGCACGCTGCTCGGGCGCTAAGCGACGATGTCTGTCCACGCTGCCGACCAACTCCAGTCCGTCATCGATCAGACCAAGTCGATCGCCTGCGTTGGACTCGATCCACGTCCGGCCCTGCTGCCACCCGCGGTGAAACAGGCCGCCATTGCGGCGCATGGCGACAATGCCGACGCGGTAGCCGCGGCGTTCTTCAGCTTCAATCGCGGGCTGCTCGACGCGGTTGCTGGTCACTGCGCGGCAGTCAAACCGCAGTCGGCGTGTTACGAGGCCTACGGTTGGGCCGGGGTGAAAGCCCTGGAAGAATCCGTGCGCTACGCGCGTTCGCTTGGCATCCCGGTGATCATGGACGCCAAACGCGGCGACATCGGTTCGACCGCTGAGCATTACCAGCAGGCGTTCCTTGGTCGCGCACCTGGCTTGACCGGCGTGGCGCTCCCAGGACTTGGCTGTGAATGGCTGACCATCAACGGCTACCTCGGTAGCGACGGCGTGACGCCCTTTCTTGGCAAAACCCCAGGCACTGGCGGGGTGTTCGTGCTGGTGAAGACCAGCAATCCGTCGTCGGGCGAGTTGCAGGATGTGACGGTCGCGGCCGGAGTCCGGGGTCCGGGGTCCGAAGTCGACGCGCAGGCGGTGATGGAAGTCACCGCGCAACTCGTGCGCGCGTGGGGCGCCAAACGCATCGGCACCTGCGGCCTGAACGATGTCGGCGCGGTGGTCGGCGCGACGTATCCGGATCAGGCGCGTCGTCTGCGCACGCTGATGCCGGACACCATCTTCCTCATCCCCGGTTACGGCGCCCAGGGCGGCACCGCTGCTGATGCCTTGGCTGGTGCTCGCAGTGATGGACGTGGCGCGATCATCAACTCCAGCCGCGGCATCATCGGTGCGTGGCAACAGCCGAACGCTGGCAGCGATTGGGCCGGCGCAGCACGCGGCGCACTCGATGCGATGAACGCGGATCTGGCCAAGGCACGTTAGCTGACGATGCCTTGCCCTGGGGGCGTGGGCGGCCCGCCCGCGCTGCTGGATCCGAGGTCGATGCGCAAGCGGTGATGGAAGTCACCGCGCAACTCGTGCGTGCCTGGGGCGCGAAGCGCGTTGGCACCTGTGGTCTGAACGATGTTGGCGCGGTGGTCGGTGCGACGTATCCGGATCAAGCACGTCG
>JANPLC010000026.1:0-15942 GCA_031426335.1 Planctomycetota bacterium | reverse complement strand
CTCCGACACCCCGGCCGGCTGGTCGAAGGGCATCTCCATCGACCAGGAGATCGCCAAGTTCCTCCAGGCCGATCCGGCCACGCGCACACGTTTCGGCTCGCTCGAATTCGGTGTGCAGGTGCCGGAGCCGCCCTGGATGTTGCCTGGGAACAACTCGATGCCGGTCAGCAGGCAGCCGATGCCGCGCATGTGGCCGTCGCCGTCGCCTTTGATTTTGTTGCACACGCCGTGCAGCGAGAGCAGCTGCTTCTGGAACGGTGCCAGCGGCGAGAGGCTTTCCGGCAGGGTGAAGTCGGCGCCTTCTTTTTCCGGCCAGAAGGTTTTCGGCACCACGCCGTTCGGGCTGAACATCACGATGAGGCGTTGTTTGCGCTTGGACTTACCACTTTTGCTTTTGGGATCGGCAGCCAGACCGAGGCTCGGCAAGCCCATGAGGAACGGCAGAGCGGCGGCGCTGATGCCAGCGTTCTTGAGGAATTGGCGGCGGCTAGAGGAGTTGAACATGTTCATTTGGCGGATGCCTTCACGTCAGGGGTCTTCTTGGCAGGTTCTACCGCACCGGACAGGGTCGCGCTGACCACGATTTCGCCCAACAGTTTGCGGATGTTGCACCCGTTGTCGCTGAAGAACTGGCGCAGCCGCTCCTTTTCGTTGGCCCCATAGGCCATGATCGGCTGCTTGATGGTGTCTTTGAACAGGCGTTCGACGAAGGCGGAGTGGGCTTCGCTGCCCTCGGCGAGGAAATTGCCCAGGTCGCTGGCGGTGGTGAACTTGGCCAGTTCGGCGTCGGCGCGCATGTAGGCACCACTGGCGTCGACTTTTTTGCCGCCCTCCTCGGTGCGGTAGCGTCCGACGGTGTCGAAGTGTTCCATGGCGAAGCCGAGGGGGTTGATCATGTCGTGGCAGGACTGGCAGGTCACCGGACGAGTTTGTTTGGTCACCCGTTCACGCGTGGTGAGTTTCGGACTCAGGTGCGGGCTTTCCGGAGTGATCGAATCCGGCGGCGAGCGCAGGCGGCGGCCGAGCAGGTTGCGGCTGACGAACACGCCGCGATGGATCGGCGAGGTGAGGTTGCTGTAGGCGAAGCCCGCCATCAGCAGCGGATGGGTCAACACGCCGGCGCGTGGCTGCTGGTCGAAGGTGATCTTCTCGAACGGTGCGTCGGCGGGTTTGTCGACGCCATAGAACTTGGCGATACGCCCGTTCATCCACACGCCTTTGTCGGTGAAGAAGCGGCGGTAATCGGCCGCGGGATCCTTGATCACTTCATCGATGGTGAGGTCCAGCGACGCGCGCAGGTCGACGACGAAGGTGTCATCGAAGCCTGGGAACTTGCCGTCCTCCTTGTGCAGACCGTGCAAGTCGTCGACCTTGAGCCAGCGGTGGAAGTACGCGCGCAGTTTGGTCGCCGTGCGCGGATCATCGATCATGCGTTCGACTTCTTTGCTCAGCACCTCGCGTTTGCTGAGTTCGTTCTTTTTCGCCAGATCGATCAAGCGCTGGTCAGGGAGCGAATCCCATAAGGCATACGACACGCGCGCAGCCAGGGCATAGGAATCGTTGCCGGTGCCACCGACGCCGAGATAGAGGAACCGCGGTGATTTGAGCACCAGCAGCAGCGACTTCTTCACCGACTCGTCCAGCGCCACACCGTCAGCGAAATGGGTCTCGATGAAGAACTTCGCCTGCTCGTCGTCGAGTGGCCGGCGGAACGCGCGTTCGGCGAAGCGGCGGCAGAAGGCGATGTACTTCGCTTTCACGTCGCCGTCTTCGGGTTTGGCGTTGGTGAAACGCTGCAGGCGCGCGGTGATGTAGCCGGCGATTTCGAAGGCTGCCTGGGTGGTGGCTTCGTCCCAGGCCTTCGACACCGAGGCGCCACGTTCGTAGCCCAGGCTGTTGTCGTCCGGTGGGAACGGCGTGTTCAGCACCATCCAAGTGGCGCCGCCGCCGGGCGAGAGGCAGCGTTCGGGGATGAGGGTCTCGGCCTGGTGCGGAGGTTTCCATTTCAGCGTCGCGGCGACCACGGTCTCCTTCTTCTCCTTGGCGATCTCCAGCTTGAGGTAGTAGCTGCGACCGGCGAGCAGACGCAGGGTGGTGGTCTGGCGCGGATCGGTGCCCGAGCGCACCCAGCCATCGATCAGCGGCTTGTTCCATTCATTGCCATTGACCCACAGGCGCATGCCGTTGGTGGTCTCGACGATGATGTCGTAGTCGCCGGTCACCGGCGGAATGAGCGCGCCGCTCCAGCGGATAGCGTATTCTTCGTTGTCGAACTGGTCGCCTGGTTTTTTGCCGTCGGCGAAACGCACATCGACCAGCGGCTCGACGCGATCGATCTCGCGCTTCTTGTCGTTGAAGCCGCGTTTGTCGTTGAAGTACTCGGCCTTCAAGCCGCGCGCGCCGTCGGGTTTCGCTGGATTGGTGAACGAGGCGATCAGATCGGCGATGGTGGTGCGGTACTGGTTGACCGTCAGGCGCGTCAGCTCGACGCGTGGCGGGTTGGTCTTCAGCTGCGCTTCAGGCGAATAGAACGCGTCGTAGATGTAGGCCGAGACCTGTTTCGCTTCTTCACCGATGCAGGTGCCGGGTTTGTCCTCCGGCATCTGTTTCTCGATGTAGCGGATCAGCGAGGCGAGCGAGCGGTCACCTACCAGCGGATCGGCGTACTCGTTGCGCACGCCCTCGCCGTTCTTGCCATGGCAGTTGGCGCACTTGTCGAGGTAGACCTTGCGGCCCGGATGGTCGGCGGCGGTGGCCGCGACGGCGGTCCCAGCCAGCAGGGTGGTCAGCAGCAGGAGGTGGGCGTGGCGCATCGGGGAGTCGCTGGTGGTGAACGTGGCACAACGCCACTGGTGACCGGTTGCTGCCGCTGCTGCGACAATCCACCCGCGCAGGTGGCCGTCGGGCGATGAGTATACCGCGGCTTGCGGACAGTGTTGCCGTCCCATTGGGCAAGATGATGCAGCGGATGCGCTTCCAGATCGCCTACGTGCAGGAGATTACGCGGCGATGTGATGGCGCTGATGGCCGTTCAGGGCAGATCGCTGCCCAGGATCCCGGCCATGCCCCAGAGGGGAAAACGCAGGTGTTTCGGCAGGCTGCGTCCGAGGCCGAAGAAACCGGTACCGGCTTGACCCAGGCCGAGCGCCGCGCTGATGGCGGCGTTGGCGACCCGGCGGCCGTCGTCACCACGCAGCGCGTGGCGCACGACCTTGGCCAGGATGCGCACACCGGCGAGTGGACGCTGGTTGTCCGCCAACGCGGTGACGGCGGTGGTGAAGTCCTCGCTGCCGACTTTCCCGAGGGGTGCCAGGGCTGGCGACAGACTGCCGAGCTTGCGGCGAAAGGTCTCCCAGAACGCCGCCGTCGGCGCACTGCCGTCCTGCGCGCGGGCAAGCACCATCGCCACCGCTGCAACCCCGTCGACCACCAGACGGGTGAGCTTGTCAGGATCCAGGCCACCAGTGGTCGCGGGCTCCTGCGGTCCGTCATAGGCGGCGACGATCTCGCCCTCGTCGAGTTCATAGACCAGGGCGGACAGCGCGCCGGCCTTCTCTTTCTCGGCTTCTCGGTGCAGTCCGCGGGTGATGCCGGACAGCAGGTCGGGATCGTGGTAGGCGACCACGGTGAAGACGGAGGGAATGCCCAGGTAGACGGTTTCATCGCCGAAGGCGCTGCTGAGTTTTTTCATGCCGCGCGGATTGAGCACGTCGGACGAGATCACCGGATCGCCACTGCGCATCAGCACGTCCTCGCCGCCGATGGGCAGCGGGCTCCAGGGGACCTTGCCATGGCGGCGGCGCAGGTTCTCCACCGCCTGGTCATGCATGTCACTGTCGTTGTAACCGCTTCTTTCCTGCGCTTCGCGCGTCAGGTATTGGTTCTGCGCCTCGCCAGCGATGCCATAGGCGATCAGCAAGTCCCCAGGGGGCGGCACCAGCGGTCGCACCAGGCAGCTCGAGCGGCCGGCCCAGGTGGTGGACTGCAGGAACGGGAAGAACTGCGGATCATCGAACATGCTGAGGGCTCCCTGGCACCGAGAAATGAACGCGTGTCGCTGGTGTGCCCACGGCACACCGCACTCATAGATGGAAATGCGCCCAGATGGTACCGCAAAGCCGTCGTCGCGGTGGAACGGATTTTCCCCGGCGACCACCGCTCGGCAGGTGACCTGATGGAGCCAGCAGGCGGTAAACGATCCCCCTGGTGGTTGACAGTCTGCTGCGGAAGCGCAAATCCGGCGACCCCACCGGAGCATCTGATGTTCGTCCATACGGTCTATTTCTGGCTCAAGCCGTCCCTCACCGCCGAGCAACGCATGACGTTCGTCGACGGCCTGAAGTCGCTGATCTCGATCAAGACCGTGCGCTTTGGCCATTTCGGCAAACCCGCCGATACCGACCGCCCGATCATCGAGCGCAGTTACTCCTACGGCTTGGTGGTGGCCTTCGACGGCGCCGCCGGTCATGAGCACTACCAGGTGGTCGACATCCACGACCAGTTCCGCAAGTCCTGTGGGACGTTCTGGGACAAGGTCGTGATCTACGACAGCATCAGCGCGGATCCGTGAACGAAGGCTGAACATAGGCGTGAGGCTTAAGGCTTGAGGAACTCACGTCCGGAGCTGTCGCAGCAAGCCTCAAGTCTTCCTTACTTTTTCGGCAGCTTGATCAGGTACTTCTCAGGATTGGCCTGGAACTTCTTCACGCAGGCTTTGCAGCAGAACTTCACCTGTTGGCCGTTGTGCACCACGGCGGGCACAGCCGGATCGATCTTGTCGCCGCTGACGATGCAGGTGGTCAGTGGGTACGGCTTGACCTCGGCGGCTGACAGGGTCAGCGGCATGAGCAGGAAGGCGCAGAGGAGCAGGCGGGCGAACATGGTTGGGTGCAGCGTAAGGCGTCGAGGTACGGTCGCTAGGTGATGTTCCGCCAGATCTAGCAACATCCCGCGGGCTCGTTGAAACACCGGTGTTGTCCGTGCGTTGGGTGAACGGGCGTCAACGTTCGCGCAGCGCGGGTTTGCCGGTGAGAATGGTTTCCGCCAAGCGCAGGCCGTCGAGGCCGGCCGAGACGATGCCGCCGGCGTAACCCGCGCCTTCACCGGCGAGGTAGAGGCCAGGCAGCGAGCTGGCGAGGGTCTCGGGATTGCGCTCGAAACGCACCGGGCTGGAGATGCGGGTTTCCACGCCGACCAACGAGCCCTTGCTGAGGAAGCCTGGGATCACGCGTTCGAAGAACTTCAGCGCCTCGCGCAGCGCGGTGACGGTCGCCGCCGGCAGGATCTGATCGATGCGGCCTGGACGTACGCCAAGACGGTAACTTGACGCCGTGCTGGCCGGTCCGTCTTCACCGCGCATGAACGCCGCCGCGTGTTGCGCTGGACAGGTGTAATCACTGCCACCGGCGGCGAAGGCCGCGCGCTCGAGGCGTTCGATCAAGTCGAAGCCGGCCATGCCGTCGCCTTCGCGCTCCACCGTCTGATTGACGATCAACCCGGCGTTGGCGAACGACGACGCGCGCGCGAAACGGCTCATGCCGTTGGTCGAGAGCTGACCGCGATCGCTGGTCGCGGCGATGATCTCACCGCCTGGGCACATACAGAACGTCGTGACGCTGTCGGCTTTGGTGTGCGGCGGCGGACGGCTGACGAGGTTGTACTCTGCCGCGCCGAGCAGGTGTTTCGGCAGGTCGCGTCCGGGTAAGCAACCGTATTGGCCCATGTCGATGACGCGTTGGTCGTGTTCGATGCGGCAACCGAGTTGGAAGCCTTTGGCTTTGTGCTCGACGCCACGGCGCATCAGCGTGGTGATCAGATCACGTGCGCTGTGGCCCGGAGCGATCAACACCAGTGGTGCGCTGATACGTTCGCCGTTGGTCAACTCGACGCCGGTGCAGCGGCCATTCTCCACCACCGCGTCCTTCACCGCGGTCTGCCAACGGAAGCTGCCGCCCCACTGTTCGATTTGTTTACGCAGGTGTTTGCACATGTGCGGCAGGATGTCGCTGCCGATATGCGGATGGTGACGCCAGAGGATGTGACGCGGTGCGCGCGACGCGACGAACGCCTCCAGTAAGAAGCGCATGCGCCGGTCTTTGACGCGGGTGTAGAGCTTGCCGTCGCTGTAGGTGCCAGCGCCGCCTTCGCCGAAGAGGTAGTTGCTCTCCGGATCAAGCTCGCGCGAGGTGTGGAAACGGTCGAGGTCAGCGGTGCGCGTGTCGGCATCGCGACCGCGGTCGATCACCAACGGTTTGCAGCCGTGCAGCGCCAACAGGTACGCGGCCATCTGTCCGGCCGGACCGGCGCCGACCACAATCGGGTGCAGTGGCAGTGGATCAGCGAGTGGCAGTTGTGCGAGGCTGTGGTCGAGCGGCGGTGGCGTCGTGCGCACGCTGATGCCTGGGACTTCATGCACCGGGCTGTCTTCACGCACCTCGGCGCGCAGATTGTAGACGTAGCGCAGATCCGGTTTCTTGCGCGCATCGAGGCTGCGGCGATCGATGAGGTAACGCACCACATCCTGCTCCGGGATACGGCAGGCGCGCGCGATCCACGGTTTCAGATGATGATCAATGGATTGCACCGGCAGTTTCGCTGCGGCTTTCAGCGGCACTTCCAGCGCTTCGATGTCGACGGAGCGCGTGTTCATGGCTGCGCCTGTTGTTGCGGCTGCGCCTTGGGCCGATCACCGAGCCGTGACAACGCCACACCTGCTACGGCTACGACGCCGCCGATGACCGACAACAACACCGGATGCTCATCGATCACCAGCCAGGCGATGACGAGCGAGAGGACAGGGACGAGGTAAAGAAGGGGGGTCGCGCGTGCCACGGTGAGGTGCGCCAGCAGATACGACCACGCGAGGAAGGCCAGTGCTCCCGGCAAAACCCCCAGGTACACCACCGTCGCGTGGTGGTTGACCGGCGCGCGCGCCATCGCCTCCACCAGCCCAGGAGCAAACGGCAGGAACAACGCGGTGCCGAACCAGATGGCGTAACAGACCACGCCCAGCGCGCCGTAGTACGGCAGCAGCGGCTTCTGAATGATCTGGTAGAGCGCCCAGGCGATCGCGGCGACGAACACCAGCAACGCGCCGTGCGAGATGCCCGAGCGTTCTTCACCGAACGCGATCAGGCCGATGCCCGCGAGACCGATGAGCAAGCCGAGCCAACCAGCGGGGCGTAGACGTTCCTTGAGCACCACACAGGCGATGATGGTCGAGAACAACGGCGCGGTGTTGACGATGAAGCTGGCCGCGCCGGCCGCGATCGACTGCTGACCGGTATTGAGCGCGAGGGTGTAGACGCCGATGCCGATCGCGCCGGTGGCGATCAAGCGTGGCAGGTCGGCGATCCGTGGCAGTGGCGGCCGCAGCCAGATCGCCAGCAGTGCGAGCGTCAAGCTGGCGACGCCGTAGCGGTAGAGCGCGAGCTCCCCAGGAGTGAATGACGCCAAAGTCACGCGGGTGCCGACGAACGCCGAGGCCCAAAAGCCGAGTGCGGCGACCGCGGCCAAGATGAGGCGCAGAGAACTGGGCGCTGGTGCAGGCATGGAGGTGGGCGGGTAGCACAAAAACAACAAGGCCGGGGTGATCCCCGGCCTTGTCGCATGCGCGTCACTGGACGCGACGGTGGCTTACGCTTGAGCGGGCGCTTCGGCCGCCGGAGCCGCCGGGACGGCGGCCGCAGCTTTACGCGCAGCCTTCTGCTTGGCCTGGTGCTGCTTGAGCGCGCGGCGGGTGGGGGCGACGTAGGTCTTCTTCGGGGTCTTGGCGGGCGCTGCGGCCTTGGCCTTGGCTGCCGGAGCTTTGGCCGCAACCGTCTTGGTCGCACCAGGCACGGCGTAGCCGTACTTCTTCATCAGGCTGCGGAGGCCGCCGCTGATCTGCGCGCCGCGGTTGACCCACGACTCGACCTTCGCTGTATCCAGCTCCAGGTTCTTGTCCTTCTTGAGGGGGTCGTAAGCGCCGATGATTTCGTTCGACTCGCCCTCACGATGGCGGCGCTTGTCGATCGCCACCACGCGGAAGAGCGGGCGGTGCAGACGGCCGAAACGAGAGAGACGGATGCTGACAGCCATGGGAATCCCTTGGGAAAAGCGGGGCGCGAAACATATGGGACCCGCCGGTTTGGCAACTGTCTTTCTGCCGGCGGGGCAGGCGCGTCCTGCGGACGCGCAGGGGTTTGGGGTTAGGGACTAGGGTCATGTGCCCACGTTGGTGAGCGCCAGGAACGTCGGTCCCAGTACCCTAGCCCCTATGCCCTAGCCCCTGTTTTTTCTATTTCTTGACCGTCCCCGCTCCACGCACCGCGGCGATCGCTTCTTCGCGGTTGGCATAGATGGGGAAGACCTTGTCGAAACGCGTCAGGGCGAAGATCTCTTTGAGTGCGGGCGAGTTGACGCCGGAGAGCGCCAACTGGCCCTCCAGGTCCTGAATTTCGCGCAGTTTCTGCACCAATGGGCCCAGGGACGCAGAATTGAGCGACAGCACCCCAGAGAGGTCTATGACCAGTCGGCGGTAGCCGGAGGTGCTGGTAAGGAAGTCACCGGCGAAGTAGGCAAGCACCAGGTCCGTGTTGGCCTGTCCCTGCTGGTCGTGGTGGAAGGCGATAATGTGGACGCCGTTCTCTTCCAGATGCAGCACCGGGCTGACGTTCATGGTGGTCCTGTACAGCGTTGCGGAAGCGTCGGGGACGCGGGACGAAGCGCGCTTGCGGACGAAATATCCGCGTCGACTCCAGGAGGTGCAACCACTTTGTGGTTGCGGGGTCGGGGCAGTTAATGGTACATCACTGGGCCATGGCCAAAAAAACAATCGACGTGCAACTGTTGAATCCGTTTATTTCGGCCACGCTGGAATGCCTGACCCAGATGGCTGGCATGTCGCCGGAGCGAAAACGAGTCTTCATCAAGACCGATCCGATGATGCACGGCTATATCACCGGCATCATCGGCATGTCGAACGGCATCACCGGCAGCTGCTCGGTGAGTTTCCCGGCGGACCTCGCCCGTCACATCGTCGGCAAGTTCATGGGAGAAGATCCCGGCAAGCTCACCGAAGAAATGGTCAGCGATGGCATCGGTGAGGTCGCCAACATGGTCGCCGGCGGCGCCAAGCGCCAATTCGCCAACAGCGAGTACCGTTTCGACATCTCGACCCCGACGGTGATCATGGGTGCCCCCACGGCGCTCTACAATCCGGCCGAGACCATCAGCATCGCCTGCGAGTTCATCGCTGCGCCGACGATCGCGGAAACGTTCCTGATCGAAATCGCCTTGAAGCCGACCACCGTCGGCTGATTCCCGCCGCGCGCGCCTCGCGCAGCAGGCTGCTGTTTTTCAGCAGGCTGTTAGGGTGCCGCCGCGAGGGATCCGCCCGTGTCGTCGTTTTCCAGCTCTCCATGCCGGTTGTATGCCTGAGGTGGCGGCTCCACCTCGGCGTCGTCGCAGTCGCAGTCGCCGTCGCTGGCCGTGGATCGTTGCGGCGGCGTTGGTACTGGCGTTCCTGCTGCGTGGTCCGTTGCTCGCGCCGCTGGTCACCCGCGTGGTCGCCGCACAACTCGCTCACGCCATCGACGGCCAGGCGCAGGTGGACGCTGCGGGCGGCGGCTGGTTCGGCGATGCCCAGCTGTCCGGCATCACTGCCGAGGCCCCTCGCGGGGCACTGCGCCAGTTGCACATCGGTTCGCTCCAGGCGCGATATGGCCTGGGCATCTTTGGTGGCGATCTGACGGCGCTGCAGGCGCTGAACCTGTCGGGCGTCAACGCGACTATCGATCTGCGCACGCCGGGCGCCGGCTGGGATGGCGTGCTGCCGCCGTTGCTCGAATTGCTGCCGACGCCGTTGCCGCAGGCGACGCTGACCGGCGAGGTCACGCTGCTGCTGCCCGAGCGCGAGGTCCACTTGTCCGACATCCGCCTGACGCTCGCCGGCGAGCAGGTGTCACTTGATCTGCGCGTGCAGGTGGCGGACGCCGAAGCGCTGCACGTGGTCGCCGCGTTCCGCCGCCCGACTGCCGACACCCTGCGGCTGGAGCGCGCGGTGGTGCTCGGCGAGGCCACCGTCGAAGCGCTGGAGCTGGTGCTCGGGCGCGCCCGTCAGCAGCTCATCGCCGCGGTGAATCTCGGCGGTGGACGACTGCGTTTGCACGCCGATCCGGCCAATGTGCGGGTGGTGGCAGAAGGCCTCGATCTGTCGGCGATCCCGCCATCGTTGTCGGTGTTGTGGTCGGCGGTGAATCCCGCTGAGTTTGGCGCGATGCGTGGAGTGGTTGCCGGCGAAGCCTCGGCCGTGCATTCGCCGCAAGGTTGGAATGTTGCCGGCTCTACCAGCATCAACGATCTGGTCGTCGCCGGAGCCGGCCCATTCCGTTGTATCGGACAATGGCACCTCGGCACCGGCGTGATCCACCTGCCGCGGCTGAGCGTCGCTGGACCCGCCAAGGGCCAGGCGGTCATCGAGGGCCTGGTGTGGTCGCTGAACGAACGTCGTCCGCGCGCCGGAAACCTGCGCCTCGACCTGCCCGATCTGCGTGGCTGGTTGCCGGTGACCCTGGCACCGCCGCCGGTGGTCCAAGACCACCTGGTGGCGCTGAACGCCGAGGTCAGTGTGGAAGGCGACACCTTCGCCATCCGCACGGCACGGCTGGCCGGCCTCGGCGTCGATCTCAGCGTCCAGGGCAGCGTGGCGAGCGCACCGTGGCGCATCGAAGCGGCGGATGTCAGCGCGCGTGCCGATCTGGCGACCATTGCCGGGGTGGTGCCTGGCGCGCCCAACTTGGCCGGCGTCGTGCGTGTGCGGGCGACCGGCACGCTGCCGCTCACCAGTGAGCTGCCGGCGCTGCTGCACCTGCCCAGCGAGGTCCAGGTACGCAGCGACCACCTGATGATTGGCGCCGTGGCGATCGAGCACCTGCGCCTCGATGCGCACACCGCTGATGGTCGGCTGCACCTGACGCAGGGCGAAGCCACCATCGCCGACCTGGGCGTGGCGTTCACCGGCACCACCGCTTGGCAGGACGCGGCGTGGCGCGGCGCGCTCACGACCCTGACGCTGAATTTTCCTGGCGTGGTGGCGAGCGCGGCGGAACCCAGTGCGTTCACCTATGGAGCGGCCGGCTGGAGCGTTGGCCCGGTGCGCCTCGCAAGCGCGGCCGGTGCACTCGCTATCGAAGTCCGCCAACAGGGCGACGCGGGCCTGCTGGTGGTTGATGCGCCGCAGCTCGACCTCAGTCAGGTCGGCCTGCCGTACCTCGGCGGCAGCGCGCAGCTCGACATCGATCTGCACGGCGACTGGAACGCGCCGAGCGGACAGCTGCGGCTGACCAGTGACGATCTGCGCATCGGAGATCGGCGCGCGCGGGTGGCTCTGGACCTGGTGCAGGAGCCGAGCGGCATCGCCATCCGCAGCGGGCGGATCGATGCTGGCGCTGACGGCACGCTGCTGCTGACCGGCACCGTGCCGCTGCGCCTTGGTCGTACGGGGGTCACGGTGGTGCCTGATGATGGCCTGCCGGCAGCAGTCGAGGTGGTGGTGTCGGATCTCAGCCGGTGGGTGCCGCAGTTCGCGGCTGGCAGCGCCCAAGTGCGGTTGCGGCTGGGCGAGCCACAGGCGGCGCATCTGGTCGATGGACGGCTGTCTTTTTCCGGCGTGCGTCCACGACCGCTGGTCGAGCCGCCGGCCGGCGTGCGTCCGGCGCCTGTGACCGAGCTGGATGGTGGCATCGATCTGCGCGGCACGGCCGAGGGGGTGGAGCTGGCGGTCGACCTGCGTGCAGATGGTCAGCCAACGCTGTCCGGCAGCGTGCGCTCCCCTGGGGTGTGGGATGCGCAGACACTTACTGGAGGTTGGCGTCAGCGCGCGCTCACCGGGCAGCTGCAGCTGGTCGATCTGCAGTTGGCGCGGGTGGTCGCGCTGTTGCCCGGTGTGCAGCACCTCGCCGGCGTGGCGACGGGTGGGCTCCGGCTCAGCGGCACGGCGAAGGAACCACTGTGGAGCGGCACGTTGGCGTTATCCGGAGTGGAGGCGAAGTTCGTCACCGACGTCCCCACCCTGGCGGAGGGCAGCGCACATCTCGAACTCGACGGACGCATCATCCACCTGCGGCAGGGCGGATTCACCCTCGGTGGTGCGCCGGTGTCCATCGCCGGCGACCTGACGCTCGGTCAACCGTCGCAGGTCGCCGTGCGTCTCGACGGCACCAACGTACTGCTGGTGCAGCGTCACGACGCGCGTCTTCGCGCGAACCTGGGACTGACGCTCAGTGGTCCGCTGGACGCCCTGGCCGTCAGCGGACGGGCGGCGGTGACCAGTGCGTTGTTCAGCCCCGACCTCAGCTTGTGGCAGGGTGGCGCTGGACGCGGCGATGGCCGGCTGGTGCCGTTCGAGTTGGTTAACCCGCCGTGGTCGACGCTGCGTTTTGATGTGCAGGTCAGCAGCGCGTTCACCTCAGCGCAAGACGGCGTGCGCGTGGCGACCAATCTGGTGCGCGCGGATTGTGATCTGGACCTGCATCTACGCGGCAGCGGCGCCGCTCCGGAACTCCGCGGGCGTGTAGTGATGCGCAAGGGCCACGTATTCCTGCCCTTCAGCACGTTGCGCCTGACTAACGGCGAGCTGCTGTTTCCTGACGGCGATCCGTTCCATCCGCGGGTCAATGCCGTCGCCACCGCGCAGGTGCGGCGTTGGCGCGTGACGCTGCAGGTCGATGGTCTGCTGGCGGATCCGCAGGTGCATGCCAGTGGTGATGGGCTGGATGAACGCGATGCCTTGCTGCTGCTGACCGCCGGTTCCACCAGCGCGGAACTCAGCGGCGAGGATGGCCAGCGTGCCGCCCTCGGTCGCCTGGGCGGCTGGCTGGGCTTGGCAGCATGGGACGTCATCGATGGTGAAAGCGATCCGGATGCGGCACCTGGAATCATCGATCGCTTGACCATGGACTTCGGCCGTCAGGTGAGCGACAGCGGCAAAGACACCATCGAGGCGCAGGCCGGCCTGACCGAACCGGAGATCAATCCTGGCGTGCTCATCTATGGGGAACGCGACCGCTGGGATGATTACAACGCTGGCCTCATCTTGCGCTTCCGCTGGGGTGGTGAGGAATGAGCAGGAAGGCCACTGTCCGGAGGTCCGCTGACTCGGCCAACCAGCCGGAGGTCCGGAAGTCTGTTGTGGAATTCAGTCTTCCGACTTCCGGACTTCCGGACCTCCGGACTTCCGGACTTATCTTCCTGGTGCTGCTCTTGACTGGTTGTGGCGACCAGGCACGCATCAGTGGAACTCACGCGATATCCGACACGGACCTGGAAGTCGCTGCCCGGCGTCCCTTGGCGTCCTGGCGCGAACAACAACGGGCGACCGACCTGATCGACGCGGCCGCGGCGATGCGTGCACGGCTCGATGACCAGGGCTACGTGTGGGCCGAGGTGGTCAGTGCGCCGCCAGCGGAGGATGATCAGGACCACCTGCCGCGTTTCACCGTACAGGAAGGCCCGCGCGTGGCGGTTGGTGAGATTACTTTTGGTGGGGACACCGCCCTGGGAAAAAAACGGCTGGCGGAACTCGCCGCCTTCGGTCCGTGGTACACCAGTGCGAACGCCGCCAACGCGCCCAAACGACTCGTCACCGGACTGCGCCAGGCCGGCCATCTGCAGGCGCGGGTTTCGCCCGTGCAGGTGCGCTGGAACGAGACGCGCACGGTGGCGGACGTGCATGTGGTGATCCAAGCCGGTCCGCGCTTCCTGCTCGCAGAGGAACGTCTTGATCTGGAAGGCGACGTCACGCTCCGGCGGGACCTCGTGGCGCTGCTCGATGTGCCTGGGATCACCTGCCATCCACGCCTGGCCAGCGAAGCGGCGGCACGCCTGCGTGGTCATCTGGCCGACCGCGGTTACCGCCAAGCCATGGTCGACATGGAGCAGCAGCTCGATCAGCAGCGCGCGCGGGTGACGGTACGCCTGCGCGTACGTCCAGGCGCACGCCAAACCGTCAGCGCGGTCACGGTCACCGGCGGTCGGCGCACCAGCCGCGCCTTTGTCGATCGTCAGTTGCGTGAACTTGTCCCTGGGCAGCCGCTGTCGCAGACCGCGCTCGATCAGGCGGTCTCTTCACTCACGCTTACCGGTCTCTATCGTCGGGTGCAGGTTGACACCAAGCCGGGAGAACCCGCAGCGGACGGCAGCATCCCGACGCTCATCGAACTGCTGCTCAAGGAGAATCCCAGCAAACGCGTGGACCTTTCGGTCGGCTTCGGCAGCTACGAACAGCTGCGTGGTGGGCTGGAATATGTCGATGACCATCTGCTCGGTCGCGGGCTGCGCTTCAACACCGGCATCAACGGCAGCCTCAAAGGCTGGGGTGCTGACGCGGGGCTGCTCGACCCGTACCTGCTCGGACCTGGGCGCACCATCGGTGTCGATGTGCTCTACAGCGAACGCGAGGAGCCGTCGTTCTCGCATGAAGAGAGCAGCGCCACGCTGACCGCGACGCAGAAGGCCAAACCGGTGTTCGACCCGGTGCCCTACGAACTGCGCCTGACCTATGCCTTCACCCGCGAGCAGGACTTCTCCATCGACGCGCCGCTGCCCGGCGAAGAGGCCATCGGTGGCTACACCACCAGCGCCATCGGACTGAGTCTGCGCCGAGATGCGCGAGTGCCGAAGCTGGTCGATCCCGACAGCGGCACCTACGCCCAGATCGGATCGCTGGTGAGCGCCAAGCCGCTCGGTGCCGAAGTCGAATTTGCCGAGTTCAACGCCACGGCCTTCGCCGCGGTGAATCCCACGCCATGGCTGGTGGCGACGGTGAACCTCTCGGGCACCACCCGCAATCCGCTCGCCGGCGACAGCTTACCAATCGGCGAACGCCTATTTCTCGGCGGCGAGGACAGCGTGCGCTCCTTCACCCGCGATGACCTCGGTCCACGTGATGCGAACGGCGACCCCACCGGCGGACTGACGCGCCTGTACGGCAACATCGAACTGCGTTGGCGTCCATTCCCGCGCCGCCGCACGATCGAGATCGCCACGTTTTACGACGTCGGCATGGTCCATCCTGATCCCTGGAGCGTCGGTGGTCCCGCCGGTCAGGCGCTCGGCGCCGGCCTGCGTTACCGCACACCGGTGGGACCGATCCGCCTCGATTACGGCTACAATCCAGGCAATCGTTTAGGCGCGGATCATCCGTATGCGTTGCATTTGGCGGTGGGATTCGCGTTTTGAGCTGATTACTCAAGTCCCGCCAGTCCCGCCATCGCTTCAGCCTTGTTCGCCTTGAGTTCGCTCAGGGCGTCGCCGCCCCAGTTCATGCGCACGATGACGCCATCCTTCAGCCAGAACTCGCGACCCTTCTTCTCGCCACGGAACTCGGAGACGTGATCGCCGTCGCGACGGAGCTCGACCGGCCAGCGTTTGGCGAGATCGCCCTCCATGACCACGTTGATGGTCGTCACCTGCTGCACCTGCGGGACCAGCAGCAACACCCCACCGGTGGGTACGTGATCGGCCGGCACGTCGATGAAGGCTTCGTCGGGATCGAGACGGAAGGCGGTGACTTTTCCGCCGACCAAACGGTATTCGAAAAACGCGTCGATGACTTGCTCTTCCATACGGAAGCGTGCATGGCTGACCACTCGTTCCGCAGTCCGCTCTTCGCGGTAGTAACCACAGTGGACGCCACCGATGGAGAAGGTGTAGTAGCGCGTGCTGTCAGCAGCGGCGTCGGCGGCAGCGGCGAGATTCATGCAGAGCACCAGGAGGATGAGCAGGTGGTAGGGCATGTCGGGCCACCGTAGGGGCAGCCGTACTGCGGACAACCCTGCGTGCTTGAAAATGTCGAATGGTATCCGGCGTTCTCGGCTCTACGGCCTGCGGCCATAAAACAGAAATCAAAAGGTGGTCCTCAGCGAAGCCGGACCGACCGCCGGGAGCGCGGCCGCCCTCGGC
>JANPLC010000025.1:0-7631 GCA_031426335.1 Planctomycetota bacterium | reverse complement strand
GGGGGCGCTCAATCATCAGTCTCTATCTTCCTACCCCCCCCCGCCCCCCTCCCCCCCCCCCCCCCCCCCCCCCCCCCCCCCCCCCCCCCGCCCCCAGGAAACTACTTCCGCTTTTCCTTCTGCAGCAGCAACGCCGGCTTCTTCTTCTCCCACTTGGGATCCGGCAGCGCCTCCCAGATTTTCAATTCGTCATACCAGCCGTACTGGCCGCCGACGATCATGGTGAAGCGGTTCTTGTCGATATCGAGGCCGTCCGCCGAACCGTAGAGCACGTGCAGATCATCGACGTTGGCGAGGATCTCGTTACCGAGCAGCTCGATGGTCATGGTGTACCAGCGATCCTTCTCCCATTTCATGCTCTGGCTGTCGAGCTTCACGCCTTTGGTGGTGCCGCCGATGCCGGACATCTTCACCAGTTCGAAGCCGCCGTCATTGATCATGATACGTGCGACGTGCTCTTTATCAGTGAAACCGAAACCCATCCATTTGGCGCCGTTGTATTTGAATTTGCACTGCACGACCACGTTATGCAGCGCGGACCCGCCGTTGCCCTTCGGGCTGTAACCGATTTCAGGATGGTGACCGTCCTCGGGTTTTTCCGCGACGCGCAGTTGATCGCCGACGATCTGCCAATCGCCTTTGTTCCAACTCTTGCCCCAATTTTTTTGCCAGCTCTCCGCAGTGAACGGTTCGTCGAGGATCACTTTGCCCAATTGCGTCATCAGCAACTTCGGACCGCTGGGTTCCTCGTCCTTCTTCTTTTTCTCCGCTGCGCCAAGGGATGTACCAAACAGGAGCATGAGTCCGGCCAGCACAAGCCCACTGACAGCACTGGAACTGGTGCGCGCTGCGCGCTGCGCGGCGCGCGGTTGAGCTGAAGTGATGGCGACGTTTCGCATGGATTCCTCCCAGGTGCGCAGGCCTTTGCTGCGCTGACGGCAATCCTGACACCGCCACTGGTCAGACCGGTAGCACTGCCTGCCACAGGCGGTTAGCGCGCCGCCAGCGGGCCTTGCCACCCGCCACCCAGGGCCTTGGCCAGGGACGCTAAATCCTGGCCGACTGCGCGGCGTGACAACACCACGCGGTCCTGCAGGTCGATCTGCAGGCGTTGGGCGCGCAGCACGCCCTCGTAACTATCGAGGCCACGGGTGAAACGTTCCTGCGCCACGGCCAGCGCCCGGCCCTGCGCGGCCAAGGCGGTGTCGAGACTGCGCAGGCGTTCCTGTTCGCGCGCCAGGGCAACCAGCGACGACTCGACCTCGCCGAAGGCGATCAAGAGCACCTGCTCGTAACGCAGAGCGGCCTGCTCGGTGCGCGCATCTGCGGCCTTGATGTTCGCGCGGATGCGGCCACCCGACAGGATCGGCCAGCGCACTGACGGGCCGATCGACCAGAACTGGTTCGCGCTGCTGGTGAAGTCACCGCCGCTGGTGGCTTCATAACCGAAGCTGCCGGTGAGGGAGAACTTTGGAAACCATTCACCCGTGGCTTGGCCGATACGCGCCGTCGCCGCCGCCAGGTTGCGCTCCGCCACCTGCACATCGGGACGCCGCGCGACCAAGTCGCTCGGCAAGCCGAGCGCGAGGACATCCTGGGGTTGCGGAATCCGGCTCGGCGCCGTGACCGCGGCGCGCATCGCATCGATCCGCCGACCGGTGAGCACACCCAGACGCACCAAGGCCTGGGCCTTGGCCGCTTCGAGTGCCGGGATCTGCGCCTGGGCTTGCGCGATCTGCGCCTCGGCTTCCGCGAGATCGGCGGAATTCACCAAGCCGGCAGCATAGCGGGCAGCGGCCAGCTCCTGCGTCTGCTGCTGGGTGGCGACCGTGGCGCGTGCCAGTTCCAGGCGTTCGTTCGCCGCCGACAGATCGAGCCAGGCGACCACGACTTCCGCCACGATGCTGACCTGCACGTCGCGTAGCGCCGCGCCCTGCGCCTGCAGATCGGCGAACGCCGCTTCGATTCCGCGACGCGTGCCACCGAAGAGATCGATCTCCCAGCCGGCGTCGAAGCCCGCGCGGTAGAGCGTCTGGTAGGTGTCGCCGAAACCCTGCGAACGGTACTCGCTCGCGCGGGAACGGTCGATGCTGCCGGCCGCGTCCACCTGCGGCAACGCGGCCGACACCGCGAGGCCCAGGGCCGCACGGGCTTCGCGCACTCGGACGGTGGCGATGCGCAGATCGTGATTGGCCGCGAGCGCGTCGTGCACCACCTGATCCAGCTGGTTGTCGCCCAAGGCCAACCACCAGCGTTCCAGCGCGATCGTGCCCATCGGCGCCGCGGCATCCCACCCCGCCGGCGCATTCGCTGCGGGCGTACGGTAATCCGGTCCGACGGCACACCCCGACAGCGCCACGAGCGTCGCGACGATCAGCGCTGGGCGGATCACGGCGTCACCTGCGGCGTGCTGATGTCGAGTGGCAAGGCTTCGATGAAGGCATCGACCTGCTGGCCGACATACGCCGGCAGGCCCGTGGGATTGAAGGCGTAGACCACTTGCAACACGCGCGTGTCGACGCGTTCCGCACTATCGCCGGTCAGTGAGCGTTTCGGCACCACATAGGGTTCGATGCGCACGAAGGTCAGGGCGGTATGCAGGCGATTGTTGCCGCGCACGTAACATTCCGCCGCCGCGCCGGGCTTCAGGCGCCACGCGTCGTTTTCATCGATGTCGATGCGCACGTGCAGCGTGCTGGTGTCGCCGAGCAACAGCAGCGGCGTCGCGGTCACGCCCGCCGGGGCGAATTCGCCGGCGCGGATGCGGATCTGCATGACCTCGGCCGCACGCGGGGCCCTGATGACCGCCCGTTGCAGCTCAACGCGAGTCGCCGCGGTCTTGGCCTGCGCCTGCGCCAGCTGGGCCTTGGACACCGCCAGATCCGGCGTCCAGGTTCCCGCTTTCAGCCGGCTGAATTCCGCCTGCGCCTGCGCCGCACGGGCCTCGGCCGCCTGCAGGGCGAACTTCCGACGACCCAGGTCATCAACACTGATGGCACCGGGAACGGTGATGCTTTCTGCGAGGGTCAGTTGCTGCTTGGCGTCCGCGACGACGGCCGCGGCCTCGATCACCCGTGCCTGCGTCACCGGCAGGTCCTCGGCGCGAGGAGCGGCGACCAAGCGATCGAGCTGCGCCTGCGCCGCTGCGACCGCGGCCTCATCACCGGCGAGTTGCGCTTGGAGCGCCCGGTCGTCCAGGCGGAACAACACGTCGCCGGCTTTCACCTGCGCGCCGACCGTAACCGGTACCTCGACCACGATGCCGGCGATTGGCGTGCCGATGGCGATCAGTTCTGAACTCGGCTCCACCAGCCCGGCACCGGCGATGAAGCTGGAGAACTTCGCCGTGGCTGGTTGCGCCACCGGTTGGGCGATCGGCACCGGACGATTGCTCTTGGCCACGGTCCAGGCGGCGAACAACACGCCGCAGAGGGCCAACACGGGCAGCAGGATGATGCGGGTCATGGTGAAATCCTCAGAGCGTCAGTGGGAGCCCGGCCTTTGCCGGCTTCGATGCGATCGATGCGACCGTCATCCATGTAGGCGATGCGGTCGGCGAAGGGAAAGATGCGCTGATCATGGGTGACGATGATGAGCGCGCGGTCAGGCCCGAGGGCGACCTCGCGCAGCAGTTCCATCACGTTCATGCCGGTGGTGTGGTCGAGCGCGCTGGTCGGCTCATCGCAGACGATCAGCCGCGGTTCATGCACCAACGCACGGGCGATGGCGACCCGTTGCTGCTGACCACCCGACAACTGCGACGGGAAGGCCGTGGCACGATCGCCCAGGCCCACGCGCTCCAACAACGCCTGCGCCTTCGGCAACGCCTCACGGCGCGACTTCCCTAGAATGAGCAAGGGGATGGCGATGTTTTCGACCGCGGTCAGGGTCGGCAGCAAGTTGAACGCTTGGAAGACGAAGCCGAGGTTGGTGCCGCGAAAGCGCGTGCGCGCCGACGCGCCCATGGCCTTGAGGTCCTGACCAAACACCCGGCATTCACCGGCATCGTGATCGAGGATCCCGGCCGCCACCGAGATCAGCGTGGTTTTGCCGCAGCCCGACGGCCCGACCAGCATCAGCAGTTCGCCGGTGTGCACGTCGAGGTCGACGCCGCGCAGCGCGGTGACGCGGTTTTCTGCCGGACCAAAGGCCTTAGTCACGCCGCGCGCGACGACGGCTTCGGCGGTTGCGGTGGTCACCATGGGAAGATCCCGTCGCGACCGACGCGCAGACGACGGATCCGACGCGGTGCGAGGTGCGAGGTGCGGTCGCTCGCTACGCTTGCTGGTGCGAGGTTGTCGAGCGCTACTGCACTCTGGTCATCCAGAACGGCATCATAGACACGGCCAACCTCCCTGCGCGACACCTCGCACTTCGCACCTCGCACTTTGCTCGTTTCGTTCTTCATCATCAGCTCCTGAACACCACAGCGGGTTCCAACTTCATCACTTTGCGGACGCTGATGAGCGCTGAGAACGCGCAGATCACCAACACCACGACTGCCGAGAAGACCAGGCGATCACCCGAGAGCCGGAACGCCAACTCGGTGCTGCTCACCAACATGCCGAACAACGATGCCAAGCCGACGCCGAGTCCGTAGCCGATGGCGCCGACCAGCAACGCCTGGATCAGCACCATGCGCATCAACAGACCGTTGCTGGCGCCCATCGCCTTGAGCGCGCCGAAGTGGCGCAGGTTGTCGAGCGTGAAGTTATAAAAGGTCTGCCCCGCAATCACCGCACCGACCAGAAAACCGAGAAACATCGAGATCTTGAAATTGATCGGGATGCCGGTCTCGCGCAGGATGAAGTCGAGGGTCTTGGCTTTGAAGCCCTCCGCCGTCAGCGCCGCCATCCCGGTGGTCTGCTGGATGCGCTCGCACACCTGCGCGCGATCGGCGCCCGGGGCGACCTTCACCAGCACGTAGGACAACTGCCGCCGTTCACCCGGAGCAATAGTAAGCGCACGACTGTAGGTGGTGAAGACCATGGGAAACCACATGAACGTCCGGCTGGTCTGGCACAGTCCCACCACCACCGTGCGGTGGTCGTTGATCTCCAACGTGTCACCGATCTGGAGCGGCACCTTGCTGCCGTCCGGCTGGATCTTGGCGAGTTTGCCCTTGGCGTCGCGTTCGTCGATGATCACGCCATCGGCCCGCCGCAGATCGGCGATGCGGCCCTGCACCATCACCGGTGGACCGCCGATCAGGGTGGTGTCGTCGATGCCGATGACGGTGCAGGCCTGCTGCGCCCCATCAGTCAGGCGGGCCTTGATCTGTCCGCGGTACATCGGCATCGCCCAGGCCACCCCTTCGACGCCACGCACGCGATAAAGCACGGTGTTCTGCATGTATTTGTAGTCGTCGACCTGCTGCACCTTGGGATCCATCACCCAGATGTCGGAGAGGCCCTGGTCGACCACCGCGCCGTAACTGCGTTCCATCAGACCGTCATAAATCGCCGACTGCTGGGTGATCAGCAACGAGGCGAAGGTGATGCCGACCAGGATGCCAAGGTACTTGGCGCGGTCGCCGGTCAGCATGCGCAACGCGACGCGGTTCATGAGCGACTCCGGCGTTTGCTGTGGGACGGGCTGCGTTTGGTAGCGGCAACGGATTTCCCCTTCCGCTCAGCTGGCCGCGTGAGCGCGGCGACGCCGACCAGCGAAGCGATGCCGGCGAGCGAGAACGCGCTGATGTGGTCGGCCAAGGCCTCGACTTCGCTGCGGGTGAATCCCAGGTCGGGAAACAACCGGCCGATCACCGGTCGTGCATGTTCATAGAACAGGCACTGACCGACCACACTCATGGCCGCCCGCCGCACGGTGGCGAGCGGCAGCGCTACGCCGGCAACCGCGCGCACGATGCCCATCAACATCTCCGACTGGGCGCGGATTGAGTCACGCACGATGCGATCGAGTGCCGCCGTCGGCTCGACCAGTTCCCGCGCCATCAACCGGCCGTGCCACGCCGGTCGGCCGCTATCGAGCAGACGGGCGAGGAAACTGCGCACGAATCCCTGCAATTGTTCGGCTGGCGTCATACGCGCCAGATCCCCAGGTGGGGGATGGCTGGCCATGGCGCAGCCATGGGCATAGGCGACCACCTCCTGGTAGAGCCCGTCCTTGTCGCGGAAGTGGTAGTTCACCGCCGCGACGTTGGCCTCGGCCCGGGTGCAGATCTCGCGGATAGTGGCGGCGCGGTAGCCGACCTCGGCAAAGACCTCACCCGCGGCATCGAGCAACCGTTGGCGGGTGGCCGCGAGGTCAGGGGTGCGGTCGGAAGTGCGGTCGGGCTTAGGTGTCATAGATTCAAACAGGTGTTTGAAGCAGCAGTTTGAAATCGACGGGCAGAGTCAAATGAAGATTGCCTGCTGGTCCACGGGCGGCGCCACCAGGCGATTAGAAGAATCCCAGGCCCTGGCGCTCCACTGGAGTACCGCCGCTCCCACGCACGGTTACGCCCTCGTCGGCGGTGGACGCCAGCACCGTTGGGGCCTATCGTGCCGGCCATGCGTATCCTGCTGATGGAAGACGAAGACGCGATCCGCTCGGCGCTGACGCGTGGCCTGACCGCCCGCGGCCACGAGGTCCAGGCTGCCGCCTGCCTGGCGGACGCGCGCGCACTGGTCACGCAGTTCGCCCCCGAGGCCCTGGTCAGCGACCTGAAATTGCCGGACGGCAACGGCCTGGACCTGGCGGCGGAACTGAAAGTCCCGTTCGTCCTGATGACCGGCTACGGCACGTTCGATGACGCGGTGCGGGCACTGCGACTCGGTTGCCTCGACTTCTTCACCAAGCCAGCGCCGATCAAGGATATCTGCCGTGCATTGGAGAAGGTTCCCAGCCGTTCGACCTCCGGGGCGCAGGTGATGGCGGTGGATGCCAAGGGCGCGCGTCTGGCGCGCGTACGCGGCGGCTCGGTTGCCGAAGGCGAGCTGCGTCACCGCACTGTCACGTGGAGCGATGCGGCGCAGGCGCGCCAGCGTTTCGCCGAGCTCACCGATCTGCTGCCCAACATCACCACGCGCCAGATCGCCGCCGAACTGCTGCAAGCCTCCGACAACGGCTCGCTGGCGGTGAACCTGCTGGGAGACGGCTGGTCCGCCTGGCTGCAGGCGCCGGTGACGTGGCACGTTCACGCCGACCGCCAACAGGTGATTGAGCACCTCGCGCGCGCCTGCACCTGGATCCCCAGCGGTGCGGTGGTGGAGTGTGCCCATGGTTGATACGCCCGTAGCTGGAGGTCCGACCGTTGCCCGCTGGTCGGGTGAGCTGTTGTTCCCGGTCGAACTCGAAGAAGCCGCGATCATCGACCTGACGGGGGTCACGGCGCTCGGCACCTGGAGCTACGCGTGGTTTCGTGCACGTCCGCACCTGGCGGTCAGCGGCGCGTCACCGACGCTGCGCCGGCAACTGATGCGAGCCAAGCTGCCCGTGGCATGGGCGGATATTCCCGCCAGTGGTGTGAGTCCGTCGGAGCGCGCGGCGTTGTTCGGCGACGGGTGATACTTGCCTGACCGCGTTGCCACCGTCCTGCAAAGCAGGCCTTCCGTGTTTGCTTTCAATCCGGCGAGGTCTTATGGGTACCCGCCCTGCGAATTCTGATGACCCAACCTCACGTACCTGAC
>JANPLC010000024.1:0-4606 GCA_031426335.1 Planctomycetota bacterium | reverse complement strand
AAATTCACTGCACCTGCCTTGGCCGCGCCGGCCATCCGCGGCGTTGCGAAAAGTTCGAGCTAGCGCTGCTAGCCCTTCACTTTCCGCGCCTTGCGGCTGACCGACGGGGCCAGCGGCATCTGCAGTGAATTTCTCGGACGGGACACTAGGCGGTCGGTGGCGCAAGTGAATCGCCCGAAGCGGGGGGCCCCGGACTCCCGCAGTTCCGTGCTTCCGGACCTCCGGACGGTTGGTTACCTTCCGCCATGCGCGTCCTGCACCTCATCGCGCGTCTCAATGATGGCGGTCCGGCGCGTGTCATTGCACAACTGGCGCGCACCCTGCCAGCGCACGGCATCTCGGTGGAGATCGCCGCCGGGCACTGTGCACCCGATGAAGGCGATCTGGCGCCACGACTTCGTGCTGAGGGCCTGTCGCTGATTGAAGTGCCGGAGCTGGGCCGTGCGCCGTCACCGATACGCGACCTGCGCGCGCTCGCCGCCGTCGTGCGCCTGATCCGTTCGCGGCGTCCGGCGCTTGTCCACACGCACACCGCCAAGGCCGGCGCACTCGGGCGCATCGCCTGCCGCCTGCTCGGCGTGCCGTGTCTGCACACCTACCATGGCCATGTGCTCGACGGGTATTTCAGCGCGCCGGTAAATCTCGCGCTGCACACCGCTGAACGGTTGCTGGCCGGTGATTGCCATCACCACGCACTGACCACCTCGCAACTGATCGACCTGCGCGATCACCACGGCATCGGTCGTCGGCGTCGCTGGCATGTGTTGCCGGTCCCGGTGGCGCCGGTGGTGCCCACCGCCGCGCCTTGGCACCGCGATCTCACCCCAGGTATTCCGGTCATCGGTTTCCTCGGCCGCCTGACCGCGGTGAAGGACGTTGATCTGTGGCTCGCAACGCTCGCCGCGCTTCGTCGTCGGCAGCCAGTGCAAGGCTTGGTGTGTGGCGACGGACAGGAACGCGCACGGTTGGAGACGGTCGCGCGCACGCTCGGCCTATCGGTGCATTTCACCGGCCCCGTTCCGGCGGGAGAGGCTTTTGCGGCGATGGACGTTCTGCTCATGACCAGTCGCAACGAAGGTCTGCCGTTGGTGGCGGTGGAGGCCGCCTCCTGTGGTGTGCCGGTGGTCGCGCCGGCGGTCGGCGGTCTGGCGGACCTCATCCGCTGGGGCGTGGTGGAGGGGGCCGCGCGCAGTGATTCCGCCTTGGCTGATGCCTGCCTTCGTCTGCTCGCTGCCGGTCCAACTCGTCAGAAGCGTCTCGCGGTCGCCGGACGCGTGGCTGAACACCTGACGCCAGGGCGTCTTGCGCCGGCTTACGCGGCGCTCTACTGCAACCTCACTGGCACGATCAGCGCCGGAGTCCGTTCTGTGGTAAAGACAGGGTAATGCGGATGCCGCTACGACTCCTACTCCTGGTGAGTGTGCTGATGCTGGGCCGGGCCGTGCTCGCTGCCCAGGATGCCATAGAATTGGTCCAGCTGACCAACGCTCCGGCGGCCGATGATCTGGTAGAGTGGGAGGTCCGCGGCGCGCCGGCCGAGTGGCTGGTGACCAACGTCGAACGCACGCCGGTGCTGACCATCACCTCGCCAAGTGGCAAACAGTGGGAACGGCGCGCGTTCCTCTACCACGCTTGTGAACCGCCGGTCGCTGACGCGGCAGCGAAACCGCTTGGTGAACCGGTGCTGCACATCCGTCACACCGCACGGGTGGCCGGCAATCACGCCTGGGTGCTGCGTGGTCCGGACAATCAGGAATTGGCGCGCGGGTCGCTCACGGCCACTGCAGCTCGCGGCAAACGTCCGATCGGCATGCTTCAGGTCAGCCGGGATAATCCGCGACTGCTGTCGTTTCGTGATGGCACCATTTTCATTCCCATCGGTCCGAATGTTTGTTGGACGGTGGCGCCGGATCAGCTGGGCAAGTTCGCCAGACATTTCGCCGACCTGGCCAAAGAAGGCGGCACCCATGTGCGCCTGTGGTGCGCCAGTTGGTGCGGTCAGATCGAAGGCGAGCAGCCGGATGTCTATCGGCTGGAACAAGGGTGGCTGATGGATCGCATCCTCGCGCTCGCGCGGGAACACGGGCTGATGGTGACCATCGTGCTCGACAACCACCACGACATGGGCCTCGGCAAGTTCTTCCCCTACGGCGCGACGTACCAGGAACGCGTTCAGAAGTTCCTCACCACACCAGGGGATCAGCACCGTCGGCGCCTGCGCTACGTGCTCGCGCGCTGGGGCGCTGACGACACCGTCGCGGCCTGGGAGCTGTTCAACGAACTCGACCTCGCGCAGCCCGTGCGTGATGCGGCGCTGCGTTGGGCCGGTGCGGCCTCGACGTTGTTCAAGTCGCTCGATAGCGACAACCGCCTGCTGACCATCAGTTGGGCCGGCGATGACTGGGATCCGCTGGCCAAGCTGCCAGCCATCGACCTGGGGCAGGTGCACAGCTACGTGGTCGAATGGAGCGACAAGCTCGGTCTGCGCAAAGCGGCCACCCGCGACGGCGTCGGCATGCTTTTGTCCGCTGCTGAACGCGGGATGACCCTGGGGAAACCCTACTGTTTCAGCGAGGTCGGTTACCAAGGCACCAACGAAGACAACAAAGGCAACGACCTCGACACCCAGGGTCTGCTGCTGCGTCAGCAGGCGTGGGCCGGTTTCATGCTCGGCGGCTACGGCAGCGGCATGAACTGGTGGTGGGATGTCTATATGACGCCGAAAAACCTGTGGTCGAGTTACCGCGGCCTGTCGCGGGTACTGCCCAAGCTCAACTGGCGTGACCAGGAGTTGGCTCCGCTCATTCCCAATCGCGATTCGGCCCTGCGTATCATCGGCTGGCAGAGCTCGACCCAGGCCCTGCTGTGGCCGCAACTGCGCGCCGACACCTGGCACGCCCACCTGGTCGAGGGCAAGGGCCGCCCGCAGTTGACGCGCGAGTTGCAGGGCCGCGTGGGCGGCATGAAGGCCGGTGCGACCTACCGCCTGCACTGGCTCGACATGCTCAGCGGCGAGGAGCGTTCCCGCCGTGAAGTGAAGGCCGGCGCCGACGGTACGCTCGAGGTCGCGGTACCGCCGCCGAACCTGGATGTGGTTGTCTGGGTGGAGACCGCCAAGTAGGACGGTGCGTGGAGTGCCTCCATGCCGACCAAGTCTTCGATCACCTCAGCGGTGGTTGCCGATGATGAGATCCTCAATCGCGAACTGCTGGCCGAGATGCTGCCGCGTTTCGGCATCAGCGTGCGCACCGCCAAGGACGGCGTCCATGCGCTCAAGGCGATGGAGGCCGAGCCCGCCGACCTGCTGATCACCGACATCCGCATGCCTGGGATGGGTGGGCTGAAACTGCTGCTCAAAGCCAAAGAGAAATGGCCCGAGATGCCGGTGGTGATGATGACAGCGTTCGCCTCGGTCGAAAGCGCGGTCGAATCGATGCGTCAGGGCGCCTACGACTACCTGATGAAACCCTTTGGCGTCGAACAGGTCGAAGCGTTGCTGCTGCGCCTGAACGAACGCCAGTCGTTGGTGCGCGAAGTGAAGGTCCTGCGCACCTTGGAAAAGGAATCGCACAACCGTCATCAGGCGCGCACGTTGCTCGGTAACAGCCCGTCAATGAGCGCAGTGCTCGCCACCATCAGTCGTGCGTCGAAGTCGTCATCGACCGTGTTGGTGCAAGGCGAAAGCGGCACCGGCAAAGAACTGGTCGCGCGCGCGCTGCATGAACAATCGCTGCGTGCGAGCGGCCCGTTCGTCAAGGTGAACTGCGCGGCGCTGACCGAGACCTTGCTGACTAGCGAGCTCTTCGGTCACGAGAAGGGCTCCTTCACCGGTGCCACCGAACAACACCAGGGCCGCTTCGAGCTGGCCGATGGCGGCACGTTGTTTCTCGATGAAATCAGCGAGATCAGCCCGGACCTGCAGGCGAAGATGCTGCGTGTACTCGAAGAGCGCGAGTTCGAACGCGTCGGCAGCAGCAAACCGATCAAGGTCGATGTGCGCATCATCGCTACCACCAACCGCGATCTGCTCGGCGAAGTCAAACGTGGACGGTTCCGCGAAGACCTCTACTACCGACTGAACGTCATCCCCATCATCCTACCGTCGCTGCGTGAACGCGACGGCGATCTGCCAGGAATCATCCAGCATTACCTGACGCTGTTCGGCAAGGAACTCGGCGTGAAGCCCAAGCTCGCCGACGATGGCTTGGCCGTGCTGACCTCGTACCGCTGGCCGGGCAACGTGCGTGAACTGGTGAACATCGTCGAACGTTTGGTGGTGCTGAATGGCGGCGACACCCTCGATGCGGGGTCGGTGCGGCGTTGCCTGCCGGAACTTGCCGCGTCCGAGGTCCGGGGTCCGGGGTCCGGGGTCGAGCCACACCCAGCCGATACCGCGTTGACACTCGACGAGGTGGAGAAACGCCACGTCTTGACAGTGCTCGACAAACACGTCGGCAACAAGCAGGCCGCCGCCGATGCCCTCGGCATTTCGCGTCGCTCGTTGTTCGACCGCCTCGCTCGCTGGCGTGGCGAAGCCCCACCCACAGACGACGTCTGATGGTCCCGGGGGCGGGGGGGGGGGGGGGCGCGGGGGGGGGGTGGTGGG
>JANPLC010000023.1:0-2119 GCA_031426335.1 Planctomycetota bacterium | reverse complement strand
GGCGTGCCTCGCGAAAGCTACATGCTTTGCACCAAACTCGGTCGCTACGATCTCGAACACTTCGATTTCTCCGCGAAGCGCGTGGCGGAAAGTGTGGATGTGTCGTTGCACCGGCTCGGCACGGATCACCTCGACATCATCCTCTGCCACGACATCGAGTTCGTGCCGATGCAGCAGATCGTCGATGTGACCATCCCCGCGCTGGAGAAGGCCAAGGCTGCCGGCAAGGTGAAGTTCATCGGCATCAGCGGCTATCCGCAGAAGATCTTCAAGTTCGTCGCCGAGCAGATCGGCATCGACTGCGTGCTGAGCTACAACCAGTACACCCTGCAGAACACCCGTTTCGTCGACGAGTCCGTGCCGTACCTCAAGGCCAAGGGCATCGGTGTGATGAACGCCGGTCCGTTCAGCGCACGTCTGTTGACCAACGCCCCCCTGCCAGCGTGGCTGAAGGAACCGGAAGAAGTCAAAGCCGCCGCGCGCAAGGCCGCCGCCCATTGCGCTGCCAAGGGCGTAGACATCGCCAAGCTCGCACTGCAATTCAGCCTCGCACATCCAGATGTCGCCACCACCATCAGCGGCAGTGCGAACCCCGCCAACATCCGCAACTGGGCGACGTGGGCCGCGGAGCCCATCGACCAGCAGTTGCTCAATGAGGTCCATGCCATCTTCGCCCCAGTGAAAAACCTCGGCCACCGCGAAGGCCTGCCCGAGAACAACTGAGAAATCTAATCACAGCGCATGAGCACGGTAACCGCAGAGACGCAGAGGTGAGAGGAGGGCCGCAGAGATGAATCATTTAGGTCTGTCTGCTCTGCGGCCCTCTTCGTGCCTCTGCGTCTCTGCGGTTGGTTGTCCCTCTGCTGGTTGTCCCTCTTCCGCCTCCCAAGGAATCCCATGAAAGCCATTCAACTCGAAAAGCCCGAATCCTTCCGCCAGATCGAAGTCGCGGAGCCCAAGGCTCCGGGCCCAGGCGAAGCGCTGCTGAAGGTACACACCGTCGCAGTGTGCGGCACGGACATTGGCGGATTCCTCGGCAAGATGCCGATGTTTAGCTACCCGCGCATCCCAGGGCACGAACTGGGTGTGTCGGTGCTCGCGGTCGGTCCTGGGGTGACCAACGTCAAGGTCGGTGATCGCTGCTCGGTGCAGCCGTACATCAACTGCGGCAAGTGCTACACGTGCAAACGCGGCTACACCAACTGCTGTGAACACAACCTGACCTTGGGGGTCATGTGCGACGGTGGTTTGACCGAGCGCATCATCCTGCCAGCGAACAAGCTGCACACCTCGACCAAGCTGACGTTCGATCAACTCGCGTTGGTGGAAACCCTCGCCATCGGTTGTCATGCGATCGATCGCGGTGAACCCAAGACGACAGAGACCGTGTTGGTGATCGGTGCCGGCCCCATCGGTTTGAGCGCGATGGTGTTCGCGAAGTTGTCGGGGGCGAAGACCGTGGTGATGGACGTCAACGAGCAACGCCTGGCCTTTGTGCGCGAACGCATGGGGATTGCGGACACCATTCAGGTGGGTGACGGCAAGGAACTCGAACGCCTAGCTGCACTGACCAACGGCCAACTCGCCGATGTGGTGGTCGATGCCACCGGAAATAACAAGTCGATGGTCGCCGCGCTGAATTACTGCGCCTACAAAGCCCGCCTCGTCTACGTCGGTATTGCCCACTCCGATCTCACCATCCCGCATGTGACGGCGCTGCATCGCCGCGAACTCGACATCCGCGCCAGCCGCAACGCGTTGCCCAAGGACTTCGATCGCATCATCAAACTTATCGAAGAAGGGAAAATCGACACGACTCCATGGATCACCCATCAGGTACCGTTCGCCAACGTGGTGGCCGACTTCCCTTCGTTGGCCAAACCAGAGACCGGTGTGATCAAGGCCGTGATTTCCATCGACTAACATGCGCCTCGACGCCCATCAGCACTTCTGGCGCTACAACGCCTCGGATTATCCGTGGATACAACCCGATGGGCCGATCCGGCGTGACTTCCTGCCGAACGACCTCGCCCCGTTGCTGAAGAAGGCCGGCCTCGACGGTTCGATCGCGGTCCATGCCCGTCAGAGCCTGGCGGAAAGCGACTTCCTGCTGCGCCTG
>JANPLC010000022.1:0-12544 GCA_031426335.1 Planctomycetota bacterium | reverse complement strand
TCGTCGGTTCTTCAACCATCCTCAACGATGACCGCCCCCCTTCCCGCTCATGAGCAATCACTGCGCTTTCTGCGTGGCATCGGGCCGGCGCGGGCGGCGGCGTTGGCGGCGATGGGGTTGGAGACGGTGTGGGACGTGCTGCATGCGGTGCCGAAGCTACTTGGGCCGCCACCGATGTTGTGTGAGCGTGGGCCGATGCCGCTGGCGTGCGACGTACGTGTGCGGGCGCGGGTGGTGTCGGCGCGGCCATCGTTCGGGCGTGGAAAGGGCATGGGCGTCGAGGCGAAGCTTGAACGTGCCGACGGTATGGCGTTGGCCGCGCGCTTCTTCAACGCTGGTTACCTGCGCCGACATTTGATCCCAGGCGAATGGTTCTTGTGGGAGGGCCGCTCGGACGACGCCAAGGTTGGGCTGCTGCTGCATCCGGCTTTCGTCCACCTTGCAGGAGGCGCAACACAGCCATTGCCGGAGGAACCACCGGTGCGCGTCGCGTACCGTGCGCCGGAAGGCGTCAGCGAACGCACCATGCGTGAGTTGGCTGAAAGTTGTCTGGAGCACCTCAGCAGTGTCGCGGATCCAGCGGGCGAGGTTCCGGATGCGACGTGGCAGACGGCGATTCGTGATCTGCATCGCCCGCCAGATGCGGCAGCGCACGCAGCAGCGCGACGGCTATTGTCCGCCCGAGAACTGTTGGCGTTGGCGTGGCGCATGCAGGAACGCCGTGCGCGTTTGACTGGCGCAAGCGGACGATCATGGGCATGGAACGATCAGATCCACGACCGCGCGCTGGCGCGTCTGCCGTTCGCGCTGACGGATGGCCAACGTCAGGCGGTGGCAGAAATCCGTGCTGATCTTCAGGCGTCGACGCCGATGTACCGTTTGCTCAATGGCGATGTCGGCAGCGGAAAAACTGCGGTCGCGCTGCTGGCGATGTTGGCGGTGGTGGCCGATGGTGGGCAAGCCGTGTTGTTGGCACCGACCGCGGTGTTGGCCAGCCAGCATACGACGTTCATCAATCGCAGCCTCGCTGGATCCCGCGTACGTACGGCGCTGATGACCGGCGGCACGTCGGCAGAGGAACGTTCCTATATCCTGGCCGGCGCAGCGGATGGTTCGCTCGGAATCCTCATCGGAACACATGCGTTGCTGGAAGACACCGTCCAACTGAAAGCGCTCGGCCTGCTGGTGATCGATGAACAACACAAGTTCGGCGTCGAACAACGCGGTGCCTTGATCAGTCGCGCGGAAACCGCACAAGGCTGGCGTCCGGACCTGCTGCTGATGACCGCGACGCCCATCCCGCGCACGTTGGCGTTGACCGCGTTCGGTGATCTGGCGGTATCACGCATCGCTGGTCGTCCACCTGGGCGTGCTCCGGTGACCACCAGCCTCGACACGTTCTCGGCCTTATCGCAACTTGATCAGCCGATCCGTCAGGCGCTCGCTGATGGTGGACAGGTGTTCGTCATCTGCCCACTGCGTGAAGCGAGTGAACGCATCACCGCTGCCGACGCGGAACGTGTCCACGCCCACCTCACCAAAGCGCTCGCGCCAGTGGTGGTCGGCCTGTTGCACGGCGCGATGGCCGAAGCGCAGAAGTTGGCGCTGATGGGCGATTTCTCTGATGGCCGCACGCGCGTGCTGGTCAGCACTACGGTGGTGGAGGTCGGCATCGATGTGCCGGCGGCGACCTTGCTGATCGTGCTCGACGCCGAACGTTTCGGCCTTGCCCAACTCCACCAGTTGCGTGGACGTATCGGCCGCGGCGACCGACCAGGGCACTGCCTGCTGTTCCACCGCCAGGACGACTCGCCGGAGCGGCTCCGCGTGTTGGTTGAACACGACGACGGCCTCGCCATCGCCGAGGCCGACCTCGCCACGCGTGGGCCTGGGCAACTGCTCGGCACTGGCCAACACGGGTCACTGGCGCTGAAAGTCGCGGAATTACCTCGCGATCTCGATCTCTTGCAGGTCGCACATCAACGTGCCCGTGAACGGATCGCTGCGGGCGACTCCCTGCCGCCGCTGTTACCGCGACTGTTGGGTGGCGACGCTACGGTGTTGGCAGGCGGCTAATCGGCCCCATCCTGCGCCCCGCCGTGGAAACCGCCTACGAACAATTGGCCAACCGTCTGAAGCGCGTGCACAAGCACCTGCGCAAGTGGGCGAAGCGTACCGGCGTGACGTGTTATCGGCTTTACGAGAAGGACATCCCCGACCAGCCGCTGATCGTCGACTGGTACGACGGCGCGGCGGTGTGTTGGGCCTTTGAACGGACGCGCAACGAGACGCCCGCCGATGAAGAGGCGTGGCTGGTCAAAGTCACTGAAGCGATCCGCGAAGGGCTCAGCCTGCCGTCGGAACAAGTGTTCCTCAAACGCCGCTTCCGTCAGCAAGATCGCCAAGAAGGCGACGGGCAGTACCATAAGCTCGAAAGCCGCAGCGTGTCGAAGACCATTTCCGAGCATGGACTTCTGCTGGAGGTCAACCTCAGCGACTACGTCGACACGGGATTGTTCCTCGACCACCGTCCGACGCGTAAGCGCGTGGGCGAGGAGGCGCTCGGCAAACGTGTGCTCAATCTGTTCGCCTACACCGGAGCGTTCACCGTCCACGCGCGTGCCGGCCGTGCGGCGAGCACCACCACGGTGGACCTGAGCAACACCTACCTCGACTGGGCGATGCGAAATCTGGCGCTCAACGGCTTCGCCGATGAGCCCAAGCACCGCATCGAAAAAGCCGACTGCATGAAATGGTTAGAAGGCGCGCCTGGACGCGGTGAGAAATACGACCTGATCATCTGCGATCCGCCGACGTTCTCGAACTCCAAGGCGATGAAGGCCCCGTTTCGCGTCGACCTGGATCATCCGTGGATGATCGGGCAATGCGCCAAGCTGTTGTCGCCGGGTGGGGTGTTGTACTTCAGCACCAACTTCCGCGGCTTCCGTCTGACCACGGACAAGTTGCCACCACTTCGCATCGAAGACATCAGCGAAGCGAGTGTGCCGGAGGACTTCCGCAATCGGAAGATCCATCAGTGTTGGCGGATGACGGCGGGTTGATGACCGCGAGGCAGTCACCGCTCAAAAGCGGTGA
Organism: Planctomycetota bacterium; assembly: GCA_031426335.1. Taxonomy (GTDB): domain Bacteria; phylum Planctomycetota; class UBA11346; order UBA11346; family UBA11346; genus BOG-1363. The sequence continues at coordinate 9,448 of JANPLC010000022.1, read as the reverse complement.
TGGCCTTCCATGTGCGGCACATCATCCGCTTCGCGATCACGTGACAGCGCGATGGTCTCGTGATCGATGACCCACAACTTCGCGCCGTCAGTCGCGGTGTCGGCGCCAAGCAAACCGCGCGGTATTTCCTCCACCGGCAGATCGCGTTCGCCAAGGGACTCGATCGGCAGCTCCCAACCATGCCAGGTGGCGACGGCGAACAGATCGGTCAGCAGGCCATCGGCGGCCGCGGTGTCTTGTTCTGCGAGACGGTCGAAGCCGTCCGTCAAAGCGCGCGTGGCCAGGGTGGTTTGTTTGCGCAGAAAGCGCACCAGCCCGCGATCAGCGAGCGACGGCAGTTCGTCACCGATGGCGCTCTGATACTTGGCGATGAACGCCTCATCGGTCAAAGCGGTCAGCAGTGACGGTTGGTCAACGTGGTAACAGTGGCAACGCATGGGCCGGCACTGTGGCAATGACGCCAGGAGCGCAAACGCGCGTTACTGCCCGAATCGCCCAGCATTACCCGTGTTCGGAGCGCCGACCGGACGCAGTTGGATCTGCATCGAGTCCGCCGCCAGCTTCCACGCGTCGCCGGGTTCGGCTTCGCCGAAGATGCCGACCGTCAGCATGGTTGATTGGAAGGTGGTCTGGCCCAGCGGATATTTCTTCGCCGCGTCGTCGCCGACGAACGCCAGCACGCGGCCGTTGACATATTCGATGCCCAAGGTCGCGTTGGTGCCCTGGATCTGCAGGTCGAGGGGTTCCCACGCACCGTAGGCGCCGGCGCCTTTGACCGCGCGCCACGCCAGTCGGCTGTCGCCGCGCACCGCCAAGTGTACGCCCGTAGTGCGCGATTCGTCGAGCACTTCGAGGCCCCCCGTGCCGGTACCGACTGCACTGAGGTCCAGCATCAACTTGACCGAGCGCAGACGTTCCTGGCGCACCAGGAAGAACGCGTGGCTGACGGGATCGGCGGTCACCGCCTGGGTGCCTTCGAACCACAGCTTGCCGTCCTTGGCATGGATGCGGATGCCGGTGCCCGGCATCTTGTACTGCCAACCGCTCTGGGGCGTGTCGCCGGCAGGCCAGTCGAACTGCTCGTCTTTGAATTCGTCGTTGGCGGACTCGAAGATCGCGGCGGTGCGGGCCACCCATTCACGCGGCGCGTTGGGGCTGGCAGCGAGTTGTTTGTAGGCGTCGAGCGCCTTGTTCTGGTCCTTGCGCGCGTCGGCGATCAGCAGGCGGTACGCCAGGGCATAACCGTCGTTTTCCGGCAGGGCGGTGAGGAGCTGTTCGCATTCACGGTAACGCCCGGCGAGCATGTGGCCGTAGGCCTGCCAGCGCAGCGACTCGACGGTGTTGGTGCCGGCGAGTTCGCGGATGCTCGCTTCTGAGCCGACGCTCTGCAGCACCTTGGCCACCTGCGTCAAGAACAGCGCCCGGCGGCTACTGGTAGGATCGAGCGCACCGGCGACCGCAAACTGTCCGTGTTCCAGGCCGACCGCGGCGTTCAGTTCCTTGGCCAGCTGCTTTAGGCCAACAGACGGCAGCGATTCGACACCGTCGAACGGCCGGCGTTCGAGGCACGCCAGGGCCAGATCCGCCACCGGCGTGGTCAACTGCTTCCACTGCTCACGTGCTTCGGCAGCACGGTTGTTGTGCAGGTGGATGAAGCCGAGGTTGTAGATCGCGTACTGTTTGGAGTCATCGCTCAGCGTTCCGGCGACGGCTTCCTTGAGCAAAGCCTCGGCCTCGTCGAGTTGACCCATCGCGAGTTTGGCCGAGCCGGTGATGGCCTTGGCTTCATCCGCATATTTCGGATCGCTGGTCAGGGTCTTGGCCGCCTCCAGCGCCTTGGCCGTGTCGCCGCGTTTGAGCGCCACACGCGCAAACCCCAGACCCGAGTCTTGATCTTTATGCAGGGTCCAGCACTTGCGGTAGGCCTCCTGCGCGAGCTTCAAGTCGCCGGTTTTCTCAAACATCTGCGCGAGGTACTTGTTCGGCAGGAAGGCGGTCGGCTGGGCGCGGTTCCAGTCGTTGAGCCAATCGCGCAGGTCGGACTCGCGGGCCGCATCGGCCTGGAGCACCTGCGACACGATTTCGTAGCCTACGCTCCAATGCGGGTCGGCCTTGAGCATCTTGCGCGCGAGCGCTTCGACCTTCGCTGATTGGCCGAGTTCCTTGTACAGTTCGATGGTGAGCGCGCCGAGCACCTGATGATCAGGTTTCTTGGCGATGGCGGCTTCGGCCAGCTTGAGCGCCGGTTCCGGCTGTTTCTTTTCACGGGCGGCCCAGCGGATGGTCTTGAGCGCGTCTTCGACGTCGCCGCGCGCGAGCGCCTGAGCGCCACGTTGTTCGACCACCTGTTCGACCGTGCGGCGGGTCTCGATGCGCGAGATGTTCTTGGCCTCGATGCGGCGGCGGCCGGACGTGCCTTCGAGCACCACGTTGCCGTCGCCATCGATTTCGATGATGTTGCCGATGTCGGTGCCACCGACCTTGAGAAAGACCGTATCGTACGGTTTGTCCTGACGGTCGACGTACGGACCAGTGGCCGGGTTCTCCTCCGCCTGCGCCTGGCCGAGCACGGCGATCAGGCCGGCGACCAGCAGGCCGTGACGCAGATGACGGAAGCCGCGACGCAGGACGGAAGTAGCCATGATCATTTCTCCGGCAAAGGCAGGATCGGCGGCAACGGCATGTCGAGCGGCGGGGGCGGCGGCGCCGGTAGGGTCGACTTGGGCGGTCCGACCGGCTTGAGCGTGAAGGGATTGAATTGTGGTTGGCCACCAAACTCGGCGACCAACGGTTTGATCGCGACGTCGGATGGGACCACGACGAAGTCGCCCTGTTTGGGGGCGACCAGCAGCGCAACACGGGGAATGTCGATCGACGAGGACGAGGACAGGATGGTGCCGATGGTCAGCAGCAAGGTCAGCGCGACCGCCGCGAGCGAGATCATCAGGTGGGGAGTCATCTTCATAAATAAGGCTCAGCCTCCGCCAAAACGATTGGTGCGCGTACCGCCGGCAGGTGGAATCGGGGCGTTCTTGCCGGGCGGCAGCGAAGTCGGCGCACTGTCCGGACGCAGGTTCCAGGCAGGATTGTTGGCGGTCATCAAGCTCACCACGAGGCTGACCTTTTCATTGCCCGAACGATCGTGTTCGATGCTCACGTTGCGGACGCCATATCCCTTGCGGTTCTGCGTCTGGTTGAGATCGGCGAGCAGTTGGCTGGTGCGATCCCACGGCATGTCGAGGTCGATGGTGCACAACATCAGCGCGTATTTGCCCTGCGGATCACAGGGACCGCTCTCGGTCTTGATGGTGTTGATCTTGGTGACGCCGGCTTCCATGCAGGTGTCGAGCAGGTTGCGATACAGGTACAGCTGGGCGAGCTGGAGCAGGCGCTGGTTGGCGTTGTCGCTCAGGCCTTCTTCGAACGGCAGGGTCGCCGGCATGCGCACCTGTTGGCGTTGAGCCTTCTGCTTGAGGTACTGCAGGTCGGCATGGACGCGCGCGGCGCCGCTGTTGAGGTCGGTCTCCAGGTATTCGCGCGGCAGCTCCGGCACCATGCTCTTCTCGGCGTCCTGCAGTGACGCCTGCTGATGTTCCATCAGGCGCTTCCAGGTGCCGGTGGCCTCTTCGATGGCCATGCCGTTTTCGGGGTAGAGCTCCTGGTACTCTTTGCCGAGGTTTGCCGCGAGGGTGGCGCTCTCTTCCATGGTCGCACCGCGCACGACATCGAGGGCGATCCAGCCGATGAGCAGGCCGGCAGCGAGGCCGCCGCCCCAAATCGCCAGGATTCGTTGGTCAGGCGTCATGCGGAGACTTTCTGCTCGGTGGTGGCGAGAGTTTGGGCGGATGCGACACGGCTGCGGGCGATCGGCCACCAGACCATGATCCACACGCCAGCGGCCAGCAGCAGCGGAGCGATCTCCTGCACCTGCACCGGGCCGCCGATGATTTCACGGTAACGCAGGTCGGGCCACATCAGGGCGCCACCGATGGTCAGGGCCAAGCCCAACTTCCAGGGATAACCCGGCCGACCGTCGCGTCGCGCCTGGATGGCCTGGATGGGAATGCCGATCAGCAGCAGCGGCGCACCAACCAAGTAGAGCCGGCTGCAAAACGTCGGGCCAAAGAACAGCCAGAGGAAGACCGCGCCCAGGATGATGAGGGCTCCAAGGCGCACTTCGGTACGACAGCCGGGATCGGTGAAACAGAACGCCGAAGCCTGCGGTTTTGCCGGCTCTGCCGCTGCGGCAGGATTCGGTGCGGCTGAAGTGGTCACGGCGTCGCTCACGATCGGTGATGCTCCCAGGCACTGGCCCACACCGCGGTGGCGGCCAGGGCGGCGGTTTCGATACGCAGGATCGGTCCTGCAAGACGTACGCTCGCCGCACCCATGGCGTTCAACGCGGCCAGCTCATCCGTGGTCAGGCCCCCTTCGGGGCCAATCACCAAGGTCGTTGGTTGCGGCAAACCGGTATCAGGCGCGGCGCCCGAACGGTCGAGGACAATAAGACGGCCGCCAAGGACTGCCAAGCCGGGAATGTCGACCAGCGGCCCGATCTGCGGCAGCCGCCCCCGGCGGCACTGCTTGAGCGCCTCGCCGGCGATGCGCTGCAGCCGATCGAGGTTCCCAGGCAGGCGTTCCCCTCGTTCACAGGTCAAAAAGCGGATGGAACCGACCCCCAGCTCGGTCAGGCCACGCACCAGATCACCCAGCCGGTCGCCCTTGGGTGGGGCCACGGCGACGGTCAGCAGCTCGGCCGGCAACACGGCGACCGGTTCAAGCGCAGCGACCTGCACCAGGATGGCATGGCGTTCGACCGTCTGGACGGTGCCGACGCCGGCGCCACCCGCTCCGTCGGCCACGCGGATTTCGTCTCCGGGGCGAAGACGCAACACCGACCGGCCGTGGTGCGCCTCGTCCTCTTCGACCAGCATCTGGCCGATGACAACCGGCGGGTTCACCAGCAACGTGCGCATCGTGGAGGTTGTGGGCGCGATCGCTGCCCTCTCAAGTGCGATTGGCTGGCAATCCCGTTCCGGGTGTCGCCTGCCCCTGGCACCCGTTCCTGACGGCCTAGTGTGCTAACCCATGGACACCTTCGTCATCCAGGGCCGCCAACGTCTTTCCGGTTCGATCGCGGTATCAGGCTCGAAAAACAGCGCGCTGCCGATCCTGGCAGTGTCGATCATGACCGGCGAGGCCTGCCGCTTCGGGAACATCCCACTGCTGCGCGACATCCAGACGCAGGTGAAAATCCTCAACACCCTCGGCGTCGAGAGCGTGTGGAAGGGCCGCGAAATCCGCACGCAGGTGAAGGACACCTACAACAGCACCGCACCGTACGAACTGGTGAAGCAAATGCGCGCCGGCGTGTGCGTGCTCGGTCCGCTGCTCGCCGCGCGCGGTGAGGCGATCGTCTCGTTGCCCGGCGGTTGCGTCATCGGCGAACGTCCGATCGATCTGCATTTGAAGGGGCTCGAAGCGCTCGGCGCGATCATCACGCTCGACCACGGCAACATCATTGCCAAGACACCCAAGGGCGGACTCAAGGGCGCAGAGATCTACCTCGGCGGCAAGTTCGGTTCGTCGGTGCTCGCCACCGACAACGTGATGTGCGCCGCCGTGATGGCCAAGGGCACCACGGTGATCGAATGTGCGGCGTGCGAGCCGGAAGTGGTCGACCTCGCCAACTGCCTGATCGCCATGGGTGCCAAGATTGAAGGCGCGGGCAGCCCACGCATCACCATCACTGGCGTGAAGAAGCTCAAAGCCGCTGACTGGAACGTCATTCCCGACCGCATCGAAGCCGCGACCTTCGTCGTCGCCGGCGCGATCACCCAGTCGCCGATCAGCGTCACCGGCTGCCGTCCGGATCACCTGCTGGCGTTCCTCGACGTGCTGCGTCAAAGCGGCGTGGTGGTCGAACGCAAGGGCACGACGCTCAAGGTCGTCCCAGGCGCGCGTCCGAAAGCCACCGACTTCGTCACGCTGCCCTATCCAGCGTTCGCTACCGACTGCCAAGCGCAGAGCATGGCGCTGATGGCGATCGCTGACGGCACCTCGACCATCACCGAGCGCATCTATCCCGAGCGCTTCATGGCCGCGGCGGAGCTGAAACGCATGGGCGCGAAGATCAGCGTCGCCAACGGCACCGCGGTGGTGCAGGGCGTGGAGAAACTCTCCGGCGCCGAAGTCATGGCGAGCGACCTGCGCGCCAGCGCCGCACTGGTGATTGCCGGCCTCGCCGCCGAAGGCGAAACCCGCATCAGCCGCGTCTACCACATCGATCGCGGTTACGAGCGCATCGAAGAGCGTCTGCGTAAACTCGGCGCGAAGATCACCCGGCTGTCGAGTGGCGGTGATGAAGTCGCCGCTGCTGCGGCTGGTTGAAAGGGATCCTGCGCATGCCGCTTGGCGCCACCGTGGTCGACGATCTGGTCGCCGCCCTCGCGACCCGCACTCCCACACCGGGTGGCGGCGCAGCGGCAGCCATTGCCGCCGCGCTCGGTTGCGCTGCCGGAGCGATGGCGACCCGTTACACGGCTGGTCCCAAATTCACCGCCGTGGAAGCAGATGCCCAACGTTTCGGTGACGTACTGACGCAAGCCGCACGCGAATGCGCCCGCCTGGGTGACGCCGATGCTGAGGCCTACGCCGCGGTCGGCGCGGCGCGCAAAAGCAAAGATGCCACCGCGATTGCCGTGGCAGAACAACGTGCCGCGCAGGTGCCCGCGGATCTGCTCGCCGCCTGTGCGCTGCATGCCGCTGGACTCGCGGCATTCATCCCCACCTGCAATCCCTACCTGGTCTCGGACGTGAAGGTCGGCATCCACCTGCTCGCCGGGGCCGGACGTGCGGCCTGGCAGACCCTGCTGGTGAACAACCCAGACGCGACCGTGCGTGCGGTTGGTGCCGCCCACCTCGGCGCGCTCGACGCCGCGGAACGTCAGGCGTTGGAAGCGCGCGCATGAGCCGACGTCTGCTCCTGTTGCTGCTGGTCACCTGCGCGCTGCGGGCTGGCGAGGCCCCTTCCAGCGATCTGGTGGCGACCATCGATGGTGATACCATCCACCTCAACGAATTGACCATCGGCCCGTTGGTGCTCAACGACGTTGCCACCCGGCCGCAGCTGGCCGAACGTGTCCTGCGCTTCAACGACTGCCAAGCGGCGTGTTACGGTGGACTGGTGCGCGGCAGCATCGCACTCGATTTGGTCAACAACCGTACGCATGTGGTCGCGGTGTTCGAAGGAGTCGACCTCGCGTCGTTGCTCGCCGGCCTGGGATCGACCAGCGACAGCTACACCGGACGCGTCGATGGCCGCATCGACGTGAGCTTCCCCACCGACGATGTGCGCAAGGTCGAAGGTCGCGCGCGCGTGACGATCACCGACGGCAATCTGGTCGAACTGTCCTTCCTGGCCAACCTGCTGGTAGGCAACGTCGGCAATGTCCGCAATCAGGACAACGCCGAGATCACCGCCGAGTTCCACCGCCCAGTGGATCAGGGCGAAGGCCGCCCGCGCGACAGCATCGTCCGCCTGTCCTCGGCGCGCATCACCGTGCCCAAGGGCATCGTGCTGATCACCGGGAACATCAGTTTCGATGGCGATCTGCGCCTGTTGGTCGTCCCCAGGATCGGCGGCGGCCTGCTCAGCGAAGTGTGGTTTGTCGGCAAGTGGTTCGGCGCCGCCCTGGCCCTCGCCAGCAGCCGCGTCGCCCGCGTGGTCGTGCGTGGCACCGTCAGCCGGCCGGCGGTGGTGCTGAATCCCTTCGCCAACGAATGACGCGGGCAAACGGCCGCACGGCACCTGGAATATCAGACACCCGGCGCCGGAATGTGGTTGCTGACCGTCTGACCACGCGCAGGCACAACCGTTGCGCGCTTGATTGAACCAATGCAGCTCGACAGTGCCTCGTACGGAGTCACCAGCAGCATGCGTATCGGCATCATCGGCGGCGGACCAGGCGGATCGGTCGCCGCGGCGACGTTTCGGCGGCTTGGTCATGAGGTCCACCTCTTCGAAGCAGAGGTGTTCCCGCGTTTTCACATCGGTGAGAGCCTGCTGCCGTGCAATCTGCCGATCTATGAAGGCATCGGTCTGCCCGCGTCCGCCTTGGCCGCGCAGGGTTACATGCCCAAGCTCGCGGCGTTCTTCGAACTGGTGAATCACAACAAGGTCTGCCGCTTCCCGTTCGCCGACAGCCTGCCCGGCGATCCACCGTCGATCTTCCAGGTCGAACGTTCGCACTTCGATCACGTGCTGCTCAAACACGCGGTCAGCCTCGGCGCCACGCTCAATTGCCCGGTGCGCGTCGTGAAAGTCGATCTGCCGGAAAAAGCCGGCGTGTGCCCGGTGATCCATCACGATGGCGGAACCCCAGGACATGACGTGTCGTTCGAAGTCGATTACGTGGTCGACGCCTCGGGCCGCGAGACCTTCCTCGGCAAACAACTCGACCTGGTCGATCGCGAAGGCGATCTGATGCGCGCCGCGGTCTACGGCCACGTCGCCGAACTGCCGCTCGTCCCTGGTGCCCAGCGTGGTGACATCGTCATCAGCAAATGTCCCGCCGGCTGGTCGTGGCAGATTCCGCTCAGCGACAAACGCTGGTCGGTCGGCCTGGTGCTCAAACGCGATGCGGTGATCAAGGGCGGCACACCGGCCGACGTCTTCCGCGCCAACCTCTCGCACTTCCCCGAGTTGAAGGGCCGCCTCAACGGCCAGATTCCTGAGCCGGTGCGCTCGACGCCGAACATCAGCTACCGCGTGCGCGAACGTGTCGGCCAGCGTTGGGCGCTGATCGGCGATGCCGGCGGCTTCATCGATCCGATTTTCTCCAGCGGCGTGCTGCTAGCAACGCGCGCCGGTTGGCGCTTGGGCAACGCCCTGCACAAACTCGGTCCCGACGGTGACCTCAGCGAGTGGAAGGGCCAGACCGACCACGACCTGGCAACCTTCTTCAGCTTCATCCGCCTGTGGTACGACGGCCACTTCATCGACAACCTGTTCTTCAGCGAGAACCGCGAACCGTCGATCTATCAGGGCATCATCAGCCTGTTGGCTGGCAACACCACCAACCTGGACAACAAGTTCCTGGCGATGCTGAATCGCCGGATGTTGGCGAATAAGACGAAGACGCTGATCTTGAATTGAACATCGAACGTCGAACGGCATCTCAAGCCCCCAACGGGGGCGACGTAACGCCAGCCAGGGGCTTCAGCCCCTGGTGATATGCCACCAATAATCAATGTCGCGAAGCGACGACGCCCGGTTCGGCGGCGTTTCAACGCCGACGCCGTCGGGCCTGGAATGACGCAACAGAATCGGGGACTCTCGTTCCCTCCACCGGGCGTCGTCGCATCGCGCCTTGGGCAAAACGCCACCCTGGGTACCGGGGCTGTAGCCCCGGGCTATGTTTTGTAGGGCGTTCAGGGCGCCGAGCAG
>JANPLC010000021.1:0-1513 GCA_031426335.1 Planctomycetota bacterium | reverse complement strand
TGGACCTCGGTGCCCGGCACCTCGACGATCAGCGCGGGATCAAGTTTACCGTGTTCTTCCTTGAGCAGATCCACTGCACGGGTGCGGATAGCGGCGAGATTGGCTTTCTCACCATAAGCGATCAGGCGAACGGTGATGGGTTTGATCAGCATGCCGCGCAGCGTGGTGCCGCCGTGCGCACGTCCAGATGGGCACTGGAGCGCTGGCTACTAGCCGCACAGACACTGGAAGTGCTCAGAGTCGACTCCGGATTGCCCCTTGTAGGCGAGAAGCCGGCGCTCCAACGGTCACTTCTTCTTATAGTATTTCACGTCATCGAGCGTGACCTTGTTCGAGACCAACAGGCGCAGGGTGCGCTTGGTCTCGTGCGCGATGCCGGGCGAACTGAAGCTGCCGATGACCTTGCCGTCGACACTCGCAGTCATGGTGTCGCCGGCGATGGTGACGGCCAGCGCGTGCCATTCGTTGAGGCTGATGTCATAGGGGACGGACTTCTGCTTGGTCTTGAGCAGAGCCTCGTCTTCCTTGGAGAGCGTCCCGGCTTTGCGCGCCTCGCGGTATTTCAGCAGCATCCCGCCGGTCTTGTAGTCCACGAGTGTCGTTCGGTTGGTGCCGAAGACCGTCTGGCAGATGTGGCCGGCGTGGACTTCCTTGTAGGTCGTATCAGCGAAGTTGAGGTTCAGGGTATCCTTGGCGTCGTGAAACTTGAAGCGCATGGTTGCGGTGCCATCGATAAACTCGAAGGCATGGCCGACATCGACCGCGTGGTTTGCTTCGGCGTGAATATAAATGTGCAGCGTGCCATCGCGCAGGTCGACCTCCTTGTTGCCCTTGGCACTCCACGAACTGCTGGTGTTCCAGCCGTTGCCCGGCTCGTCCTTGGTTTCCTGCGACTCGTTGCGCTCGAACTCGTCGTTGAAGACCAGAGTTCCAAAGTTGTCCGCCGCAGTGAGGGGGAGGGCGCAGCAGAAGGCGAGGAGCAGCAACGGGCGCATAGGTGATCCTGAGGCGGGAGGTGTTGAGTAGTACGGCGTCCGCGGGCGTTCATTACCGGTTAAATCGCGGGTGGATCTGACTGAGGTTCCCACCCTGCCATCCGGCGGTCCATCACTAGGAACCCGAACGGCAGCAGCGAACTGACAAACACCCCAGCACTGCGGCCAAGGCTCCACCGCAGTCGCCACGCGACTGCCGCCAACACCACACAAAGCGCGAGCCACAGCAGTCCGTGCGCTATTCCGACGTAGCGCACCGCCAGCGGTAGGTCGGCTACGTACTTGAGTGGCATCGCCACACCCAGCAGCAGGAGCAGCGAGATGCCTTCGATGATGCAGAGCAGGCGTAGCGTGCGTAACGAGGATATCATGGTCGCGTGGCACCGTGCCGCTCACGGTGGAATGCTCCACCCCGAAAATGGCCGACACTACGCAGGTAGACTGTCGCCAGTCAGCGGCGCGGGAAAGCCGTTCTGGACAGTGATCATCACCGCCAAAGGGTAGGGTGATGCCGCTCC
>JANPLC010000020.1:0-2854 GCA_031426335.1 Planctomycetota bacterium | reverse complement strand
TGATGACGGCGCCGGCGTCACCGGTGCTGCGTGTATGGCGCCGCTGTGGCGTGGCGACAGTGTCGACCTCGCCATCCCGCTCGACACCGGGCTGGTGCTGAGCAGCAACCGCGCCGGTAAAATCGAGAACGTCGCCGGTTGGGGCAACGAAAGCCAAATTTCGCGCTCTGCGCAGATCGCGACTCTCGCCGAAGATCTCAATCTTGATGGCAACGTCGATCTGTTCACCGTCACCCGTCGCCGTGATGGTCGTAATGTTTTGCACACCAACCGCGGCTACGGCTCGTACCTGGTCGATGACCTGTACGCCAAACACGAGGTGATACCGGGCAAGGCCTACGACACCGGCGCGTGGGGCATTGCTGCTGGCGATGTTGATGGTGACGGCGCGCCAGATCTGGTGATGACCAGCCTGGATGGTCAGGTGCGGTTGTTACTGAACGATGTGCTGACCCACCGTCCAGCCGGCGAGGACGCGATCGCGCAGGCCCGCACGCTGGCCCAGACCGGCATCGTCGCGCTTTCCGCGCATGGTCCCGGCGCGCTCGGCGCATCGCTGACGCTCACTGATGCCACCGGTCGGCGCCTGCATCGCCGCCAACTCGGCATCCAGGTGCTGACCGGATGTGCCGCTCCCTTGGCGGTCAGCTTGGCCGTACGAGAACCCGGCGCCTACCAGCTGACGGTGCGCTTCGCCAACGGCGTCGAGCGCCAGTGGCCGGTGACCATCACTGCCGGGTCGGTTACCAAACTGAAGATCTCTGCCGCGGACGCGCGCTGAGATGTAGGCGAGCAACGCCTGCACCACCTGGCCGTGCACGTCGGTCAGGCCGAAATGTTTGTACAGTTGCTGGCTGCTTGCCGGGGATGCCAGACGAGGATCCCTTCCCATGCGCCATGCCCTACTGCTGTTGTTCCTGACCACTGTTGCCCAGGTCCAGGCCCAGGCCATGGACCTGGTCGAAGCCCTACCGCTGACCGAGCGGGTGATCATGGTCCACCTCGATGAGGGCCACGTCGAACACCACGTCAAAGGGCAGCAGCGGAATGAGGAGAAAGTCATCGCGACTCCGCTCGATGTCGCTGCGGCGACCGCTGCGGCGTCGTGGATCATCACCTGTGCTGGTGATCCGGCATTCGCCGCTGGAGCGAAGCCGCAGCGAGTTGGGCGCAAGAGCAAGGGCACTGACTTCGCGTGGCTGGTCGAAGGCTGGGACAACGCGAAGAACATCACGGTCAACAAAAGCATCGATCACGCCAAGGAGCATTGGCTGTACCTAGTGCTGTCGTCGCCGATGCAGCCGGGCAAAGAATACGCCATCATGTCGACGGTGCCCGGCGTGACGCCGTTGACACTGCGCTTCGCGCCGGATGCGACACGCTCAGAAGCGGTGCATGTGAACCTGATGGGCTATGTCACCGATTCACCGGTGAAATTCGCGTATGTGCATCATTGGCAGGGGGACTTGGGCTCGCTCGATCTGGCGTGGCTCAAAGATTGCCAATTCCGCCTGATCGATCAGGCAACGAACAAGTCGGCGTTCACCGGCACGGTGCGCTTTCGCGCGGCGGCTGATCAGGCCGAGACCGGCCAGGTGAAGGACACGCCGAAGGGCAACTATCTTGCCGCCGAGGTGTGGGAGTGCGACTTCAGCGCGTTCATCACGCCTGGCCGGTATGTCATTGCCGTCGATGGCGTCGGTTGTTCATTCCCCTTTGCGATCGGTCCGGACGTTTACCGCGAAGCCTTCGCCAGCGTCACGCGTGGTCTGTACCACAACCGCAGTGGCATCGCCTTGGTGAAGCCGTTCACCGAGTTCGAGCGTCCGGCTCCGCACCATCCGAAACTGACGCCGGGATTCGCCGGCAAGTTGCAGTACACCCGCGTGCGCTGGCAGGACTGGGGCAGCGAAGGCGGCGACAAAGCAGCGCTCGAAAAAGCCGTCGCTGGTCCGCTTGATGACGCCTGGGGTTGGTATCAGGACGCTGGCGACTGGGACAGTTACGACTCGCACCTGAATGTCGCCTCGTGCCTGTTGTTCGCCTACGAATGTGCGCCGCGCAATTTCTCCGACAAAGAGCTGAACATTCCCGAGAGCGGCAACGGCGTACCTGACATCCTTGATGAAGCCGCGTGGCTGCCGCGTTTCTGCTATCGCTTACGCAAAGAGCTGCAGGCCAAAAAATGGGGCACCGGCGGCATCGGCCTGCGGGTCAGCGGCGATGCGTTCGGCAGCGACGGCGAAGGCGTGCCGTCGTACGAAGACGTCAAGCGTACGTGGGTGGTGAGTGGCGAAGATCCGTGGTCGACCTTGCGTTATGCCGCCGTCGCCGCGCACCTCGCGTGGTGTCTGAAAGTGGCGAAGGTCGCCGATCCGCAGGGCGTCGACTGGACCAAGGAGGCGACCGAGGCGTGGGCGTGGGCGATGACAAACCTGAAAGACGGTGACGAGAAGAAACACGATCTGCGCGATCACCGCACCTATGCGGCGGCCGCGTTGTTCCGCCTCACCGGCGATGCGCAGTATCAGCTGAGCCTCGATCGCGACACCGCACAGATGAAATCGGCCGATCAGCTCTGGCAGAACAGTGCGTACGGCCCGTGGATCTACTTGCTCGGCGCGTTGCCCGGCAGCATCAGTGCGGGCAAGGCCGATCCGTCCTTGGTCGAACGTCTGCGGGCCCCGGTGCTCGCCACCATCCGCGCCGCTGCGATCGACACGCCGTCAAAACGCGCGCTGCGCTGGGGCGGCAACTTCTGGATGCCGATGATCGTTGGCCAGCAGACCACGCCGTGGATCCTGGAAGGCATGATTGGCGCCACGCTGCTCAAGGACACCGACCCGGCGCTGGC
>JANPLC010000019.1:0-3469 GCA_031426335.1 Planctomycetota bacterium | reverse complement strand
GGGCTGAAGCCCCTGGCTGGCGGGGCGTCGCCGCCGTTGGCGGCTTGAGATGGCGTTCGGCGTTCGGCATTCAGCATTCGGCATTCGGCATTCGGCGTTCGGCGTGCATTGCAGATCGCAAGGACTCTCGCCACCCCAATCGCGATTCTGCGTGGTCATTTCGCTCAGGTCGCCCGCCACGCCCGCCAACGCGCATTACGGGTTGGCATACCACTCGCTCTCCTCCATCGGAAGGCGACGCGACCTCTTGTGCGGCAAGTGCGATCAGAAGTCCACCGTCACGGCGGAATGAAGATCGCGATGCGATGCACCCGGCACTGCCGAGCGAGACTCCTTACGGATGATCGGCTACGGTATCCCCTGTCGGTCGCCTTCCGTTTTTCGCTGCGCGGGACCTGCCTGCGGCTGGGTGTATTCCGCTCTCTGCTCCATCCTTTCGGAGGTTCTATGGCTAAGGTCATCGCGATACGCAGGAAACGGACGATCAAAACTGCGCGCGGGGTGGTGATCAAGACACGTACCGTGGTCGTGCGCATGCGCTCGTCCGCCAAACCCTAGTCGCCCTGCGAATCACCGAGGTCACCATGCGCACAGCTCTCGTCGCTCTCCTAGCTTCCACCATGTTGCTGACTGGCTGCGTGATATCCGAGACGGAAAAAGGTCCGGGGCCGGGTGAGCAGAAAAAATCGCCATCAGAGGGGACGCCATCTTCTGGCGGCGCGGCATCGTCCTCGGGCTCCGCTGCTGCGACCGCACCGGAGTAATAAACCCCGAACCGTTCATTGCTGATGAGGTGGATCCACCTGGACATCCAACGCCAAGACGCCAAGTCGCCAAGATGGAGAAAACCGTCGTTTTGAATCTTCTTGGCGTCTTGGCGTTGGATGTCGGTCGGTCGTCAACCTGATTGAGAAACCTCAGTAGTGAAGGAGGATAGCATGACGACCCAGCTTCATGGACCGTTCTATGTCGCACGCTATTTGCCACACGATCACCGATCTGTGGTCAACGATCGTCTATCGGAGCACAGCGATCTCGCCGAGGCGATCATCAATGCCCGTCGGCTGACCATGCATGCGCGGTTGCCATTGCATCCGGATCATGCCTGCGTCTACGTCGAACACGATCGGATCAGAGAGTTCGTCTGGGTTTCAGTCTAGCAGGCTGCTGAAAAACGCAGCCCGCTCGCTGCATATTATCCCGACTTCGGCGTTTTAGCTTAGCTGGACGCGGTGAACTACGGCGCCGGTTTCGCGGCCGCCGCCTTCGCCTGTTCCAACGCCTTGACCGCCGCTTCACGTCGGGCGGTAAGGCTCTCCAGTTTTTTCTCCAACGTCTTCTTCTCGTTGGTCAGTGCCGTGATCTTGGCCTTGGCCTGTGCAGCCTGACCATCGGCACCGCCCGCTTCACGTTTTGCGGCCGTCAGCGCTTTTTGCGCATTCTCAACTGCTTGGATCAAAGGTTGCAGATTGGTACCGGCGTTCACGCCGGCGCCTGGCGGCTGATTCTGATTGGCGGCCCGTGCCTGATCCAGGTTTTGCTGGGCGGAATCCAGCGCCGCTTTGGCCGCGGGAACCTTCTGCGCCAGACCCTGTGCGGCAGCTAGATCGCTATTCGCTTTTTGCAGACCGGCATCGATTTCCGCCGGACGTTTTTTCAACTCGGCAATTTGTTTGTCGATGGCCGCGATGGAATTTTCCTTGTCGTCCGCGGCTTTCTGTGCGCCGGCGGCCGCAGCGTCTTTCTGAGCGGCGGCCTTGAGCGCATCGGCTTCGGCGATGGTCATGACCTTGCCTTGGTAGCGGACTTTGCCTTGCGCGGTGAGCGCTTCGGATTCTTTCACCCATGTGCCGTCGACCAGCGCCAGATCCAGATCGCTGAGCATCTTGATCGCGACGTCCTGCGTGGCATCGAGTTCGACGGCCTTCTTCGCATGGACGATGGCTTGGTCGTTGAGGTTCTGTTCGCGGCACCACAGCGCGAGCGCAAGGTGCTCCGCCGCGCTCATGGCCGCGACGCTTTTGCTAAGATACTGCTCTTCGGGATCCGCCAGCTTGACCACCTTGGCGATGTCCGCGCGTTTATACGGCAGGGTGATGGACATGGCCTTGCCGCTCTTGGTCACCGAGGTGGATTTTATCACCAGTTTGTCGGGGTCATCGGTGACCACTTCGCCGACCACCACCACGCCACTGCGGAGGTGGACTTCCACCTGCTGGGCGGCGGCGAGGGGAAGAGCCATGAACGTCAGGCTGACGATCAGAGCGGCGAGACGAGCGATTGGCATGGGAGCCTCCGGTGCGTGGGAGCTAAGGGTCGAGCCGCTGGGGCTGTTCCGCAGAAATCAGCGGATTGGGAATGGGTGGGATATACGCCGCGGCCGCGACATGCCCAGCAAGGAAGCAGGAATTTTACCTGGGTGAGGGAGCCGCACGTCGCGCCTGCCTTTTGTGAACTCCGGGGGCAACCGGACAGCCTCTCGGTCATGGAAGGTTGCCGTCCAGCATCTGGCTCATGGAGCGGCAGCCTGCTAGGAGGTTTCCAGCGGAGTCCGTCATGCGTGCCCTCGCCGCCATTCGCGCCGGTTTTCCACGTCTGACCGCCTTGGCGGAGAAGACCAACCTGGCGGCACCCGCGGTGTCGCGCTGGTCGGTGGGCGAGCACCTTGACCACGTGGTCAAGGTGCATGCCGGCATCCTCGCCTATTTCGCGGAGCCGCCGGTTGGCGATACCAGCGTGTCCGGCATCTCGCTCGTTGGACGGATCGTGTTGTTCACTGGCCACATCCCACGTGGTCGCGGGAAATCGCCCGAGCGCTTCCTGCCGGTGCAAGTGGAGGTCACTCACCTGCAGGTCGGATTGGCTGCCGTGGCCGAGGGATTTTCCCGCCTCAACGAGCAGATGTCGGCCTTGCACGATTCCACCACCCGGTTCGCTCA
Source organism: Planctomycetota bacterium (assembly GCA_031426335.1). Lineage (GTDB taxonomy): Bacteria > Planctomycetota > UBA11346 > UBA11346 > UBA11346 > BOG-1363. Next base: position 530 of record JANPLC010000019.1, on the reverse strand, counting down.
TCCGGCGTTCGGCGGGTTGACGCGACGTCAGTGGCTGCGCTTCGCAGAGGTCCATCAGCTGCACCACGTGGCGATCATCGACGATATCGTGCGGGCCTCCGCGACCATAGGTGAGGATTCGCAGCTGGAACGAGCTGGTGCCGGCGAAGTAATCGGCCATCGGCCAAGATCAGCCGTTGGCGTGGCGGGTCATCAAGCCGTACGCCGTACGCCGTTCGCCGACCGGTCAACACACGTTCACTGCACCGGCAGGTGCGTAGCCAAGTACTTAGTCATCAGTCGATAGAGGTGCGGCACGGTGTTGTCGCCCTCGGCGACGGCATGTGAGCGCATCGGGTAAGGCATGACGCTGAAGTCTTTGTCCAGGCGGATCAACTCGTTCATCAGTTTTTCCGTGCCCTGGTAATGACAGTTGTCATCCCCGGTACCATGGATCAGCAGCAGGTTACCGCGGAAATTTTTCGCATGGGTGAGCGGTGAGCCGAGTCGGTAATTCTCGGCGTTGTCGCTCGGCAATCCCATGTAGCGTT
>JANPLC010000018.1:0-2788 GCA_031426335.1 Planctomycetota bacterium | reverse complement strand
GGTTGAAAACCGGCGGTCCCGGGGGTCGGTCTTACCTGCCAACCGGCGTGGGGCTGGCGTTGCCGTAGCGGAGGTACCGCTGCGGCGGGGGCCTTCCGCTGACTAAACCACTCGACTTCACTTCCGCAGGCGATTGACCGTGTAGCAGAGTTGCGGCTGGCGCAGTTTGGTGCCGTCGGCGGCTTTGAGGTCGAGGTCGAACTGCACGATGCGGTTGGTCTGCAAGCCATCCACCGCGAGCGTGGCGGTCAGGCCGTCGGCGCTGAGCGTCGCGGCTCCGACTTTCAAGTCGGTCTCTTCCAACTGCGGGCTGCCGTAAGCCGGACCGTAGCGGTAATAGAAGCGCTTCGCCTTGTACGATGCTGGACGGGCACCGCCGGCGGCCTCCACTGGTTTGGTGAAGGTGAGCACGAAGCCCTCCTTCGTCAGCGAGATGGTCTTCACATCGAACGGCATTTCTCCGGTAAAGCTGATGCGTTGCAGGCCTTCGGCCGGCGTACCCCAACCACGCATGGTCTGCCCGGTATAGAGCTGCGTTCCGTCAGGTGAAAACACCAAGCGGTTGTTGCCCGCGCGCAGATCCTTGTCGACGAACTTGACGCAGGCGCCCTGCATCACGCCGTCGACCTCTTCCAACATCACGCGCAGGATACGACCACCGGCGACGTCGCCGACGAACATCTGCCCGGCAAAGGGCCCGAACGTGCCCTTGGTGTCGAAGATCGGCTCGCTCGGCGAGTTGCACATGAAGCCCTGGGGAAACTCGACCGCGGCCGGCGTGCGCAGCGCCGCGAGTTTTTCCAACGGGTGCTTGAGCGGGTCGTTGTCGACGTCCGATTTGAAATTCTTGTCCCACACCAAGCTCGACGGGTGGCCGTAGAAACCGTCCTTGGTGACGTGATAAAGCGGCGAGGTGCCGCGCCAGTCGCCCTGATTATCGGTCACCCACAGTTTGTTGTCGGGACCGACGGCGATGCCGTTGTTGGCACGGAAGCCTTTCGCGTACGGCTCCAACTTACCCTGCGGATCGATGTGGACGACCCAACCTTTCCAGTTCGCGCCGGAGAAGTTGCGCCCGCGCTGACCTATCGCGGAATAGGTGCCGCGCACGTTGGTGAACACCGGTCCGTTGTGCGACGCGGTGCCGATCGCCAGCCACCAGCCATTCTTCGCGTTCGGACCATCCGGCGCGAGCATGTTGGTTTCGTGGTAGTTGCCGGTGATGCCCCAGTCGTCGCAGACGACTTGGTAGCTGTCGGCGATGCCGTCGTTGTCGGTGTCCTTCACCCGCATCAGGTCATCCATGCTCGAGATGATCATCTCGCCCTTGGAAATGACCTGGAGTCCACAGGTGTTGTGCAGGATGTCGTCACTGAACGAACGCCACGCAAACTTGGTCGCATCGGCTTCCGGCTTGGCGATGAGGATGCCGTAGCGGCGCAGCGCGACGACCAACTCGCCCTCCGGCGTGAAACCGAGGCCGCCGACTTCCGGCGCGATGTGGTGCGGAAAATTGATGGTGTCGACTTTGTAGGCCTCGCCGGCTGTGAGCGCGGTGGATGCCGGAATCAGCGCTCCGATCAACAGGGCCAAACCACGAGTCAGCAGGTGCATGCTCATTCCTTTTCCTCCACCACGGGCTTCTTGTCGTCCTTGCCTGGTTTTTTCGGCTCCGACGGCTTGGGCGGCTTGGGCGCTTCGACCACTGGCTTGTCGCCCGGCGCGATCGTCAGCGTGAACTGCGCTGCATCGGCGGCACTGAGCGTCAACGTGCTGCCGGCGCGCGTGCCCTTGTCGCTGGTCATGCGCTCGGCGCTGTCGGCTGGCAAGGTGAACACCAAGCCTTTGGTCGCACCGGTGGTGGTATAGCGGCACACCGCTTCGCCGGGTTTCGCACCTGGGGTTATGCGCAGCGCGATCTGCGCGTCACCGACGCGCCATTGCAGCTCGGGCACGCTCTGGGTTTTGCGATACCCGGTGAACGTCGGCTTGGCCGAGGTCGCCCCTGGCACTTGCATCGGATCAGCGCCGGACGTGCGCCACCACACCGGACCGATGACGATGGGCACGTAGTCAAAACTCTTGCGCCCCCCACCGGCGGCAGCTCCCCAGTACTGCGTCATGTCCATGAAGGGACCGCTCCACGTATAGAGCAGGCGGCATTCGGTGGTATCGAAGCAATACGACAAGCCGTCGCCGAAACTGACGGTGATCGCCGACGGCACGCCGTCGATGGGCTTCTGCTCGCCTTTGACGTCACCGCCTTTTTCCGGGCTGTATTTCGCGATCACCTTGCCGTGGTCGTGGTGGGCGAACACCGCCGCATCGATGCCGAGCGTCGGCATGAAGGTGCGCATCAGCAGCGGAAAGGCGACGCTGCCTTTGGGGAAGGCGGTAACACTCGATACGCCCGGAGCGAATGGGCTTTTCAGATTCTTGCCGATCAGCGACACCGCGAAGTCCGCGACCGCGTCGACATCCGCCGGCGGCAGGATCGCGCCCCAGGCGGGCATGCCCTTGTCGCCCACGCCGTTCATCAGCACGCGGACGATGTCGGCCTTCTTGTCGCCGTGCAGGAACACCGTGTCGGTGAGGTTCGGCCCGACGAGGCCAGCGCCCTCCGGACCGTGGCAGGCGGAGCAGTAAGTGGTGAAGACGGTTTGGCCGCGGGAGGGATCAGCAGCGGCAAGTGCGGAACCGAGGAGCAGGAGGGCAGCGACGAGTCCGGAAGTCCGGAAGTCCGGAAGTCCGGAAGTCCGGCGAGCACGCGCGTCACCGGAAAAGAGAG
>JANPLC010000017.1:0-25435 GCA_031426335.1 Planctomycetota bacterium | reverse complement strand
GCCCCAGCTCGCCTTGCCTTTATTCGATTCTCCATTCCGCCTTCATTCCAGCAGATGGATTTCCGGTGGCTGTGGATGCCGCCCAGGCGAGCTGGGGCTCGCCTCTCCCAGGGGCGCTCAGTGGGATCGGCGGCTGGCGATGAGCAGCACGCCGATCACCAGCCCCGCTGCCGGCAGCCAGAAGATCAGCGGTCCATACGCGAGCAGGCCGAAACCAACCACCGCGCCACCAGTTATCATCGCCGCAGCGATGACGACGCCGAGCGCGCCGAACGCCAACGCGCGTTCCTCCTTCGGCGCGAGGTCGGCGAGCCAGGTCTTCTCCGCGCCGTCGCTGAGACCGGCGATCACCGCCCAGCCCAGACCGGCGGCGATCAGCCACGGGCCTTGGGCGAACGTCAGCACGGCGAACAAGGTGGCGGTGAGCAGCCAACTAAGCATCAGGAATCCACGCGCGCCCATGCGCTCGGTCAGCATGCCAGCGAGCATCGCTGCCACGGACTGCACCAACGCGATGACACCCCAAGCCACGCACACCAACCAGAGCGGCCACGCCGTGCCGGCGGCGGCTTGCTCCGGGGTCAGCGGAATACCAGCGACCTGCACCAGAATCAGCAGCGGCGCGAGTTTGGCACCGAGGCTGGCGATGCCGATGGCGACGAGCGGCAATCGTAGCGTCGGCGTGCGTGGCCACCAACCGCTGACGACGGATGAATTCGCTTTGGCTTCCGGGTGATCGCTCAGGCCACGGCATAACCACAACATCACCACCATTGGCACGGCGAGCGATGCCACCACCCAGGCCAGACGTTCCGGATGTGCGTAATTGAGCGTCAGGCCCCACGCTACCGCGGCAGCACACAGTGCTCCGGCAGTCGCACCCAAATGATCCATGGTGCGCATGTGCGCGTAGGCCCGCGCACGTCCGCCAGCGTCGATCCAATCCGCGACCAACGCGTCACTGGCCGCGCCACGCAGCCCTTTGCCGACGCGATCCGCGATGCGGCAACCGACGATCCACGCCGGCCAGGCGAACAGCATCCCGATCGCCGCGAGCGGACGTGCCACCGCATTGGTGCCGTAACCCGCGCGCACCCACACGGCGCGCCGACCGGTCGCATCGCTGCGCCGACCGGTGACCAGCTTAAGCACCTGCGCCACTGCATCGGCGACGCCCTCCATCAGGCCCAACCACGCGACCGGTACACCGGCAGGCAGCAGAGGAGTGATGAAGTCGAGGGTGAAATCATTGGCCGCATGTAGCCAGCCCAATCGCCGCACGGTCGCCGGCAGCGGCGCTCGCACCTTGGCAGAAGAAGCGGCTGAATCGGGAACAGGCATGTGAGGACGGGAAGCTTGTGGGGGTGAGCCGGGTGGGAATCCCCCAATCGTGGCGAGTGCGGGCGCAACCAACCAAGCATTGCGCGTGCGGCGATCACACCAGCCGAACGATCTCAGCGTGGCGCGGTGATTCAGCGGGTGCTCAACCGCGACGCAGCTGCCTGGTATCCATTCGCCAACGCTCACCACGCTGCCCGCACCAGGAACCACCCATGTCCCTCCGTCACCTCGGCGCCTTGTCCTTCACCCTCGTTACGCTCGTGGCCTGCGCGCGCTCGTCCGCAGCCGAACCGGCCATCGGTGTCGGCGCCAAACCGATCGACGGGGCCGAGGTCGTCTTCGACGGCACGCGCGCGATGCTCGATGACAAGTGGACCTACTGGGAAGGTCCCGGCTTCAAATCTGCATTGCCGATCAAATGGCAGATCGTGCCTGATCCGGTCGACACGGGAAAAACCGTGCTGATGACCGACGACCCTGTCGCAGCCGGTGGCAAGTACGGCACGGCGGACGTGGTGACCAAGAAAACCTACCGCGACTTCCGCCTGCACATCGAATTCAACATCGCCAAGCCGGGCGGCAACAGCGGCGTGTACCTGCAAAACCGTTTTGAGATCCAGGTGCTCGATGGCGATAAAACCAAACACGGCATGGCCGCCGTGATCAACGAGAGCGACTCGCCGTACGACCTCTATAACGGCCTGGGCAAGTGGAACGCCTACGACATCACCTTCCGCGCCGCGCGTTTCACCGACGGCAAACTGACCGAGAAGCCCTTGGTCAGCATGTATTTCAACGGCAAGAAGGCGCACACCAACGTGCGTATCAATCAAGTGTGGGGCGGCCCGAAGTCCGGCCTCGACGGCGGCAATGACGGCGGCAAAGGCCTCACGGATGTGCCCGGTGGCCTCAAGCTGCAATGCGAAGGCCACGATGTGCGCTACCGCAACATCTGGATCAAGGAACTGACCATCGTGGAGCCGAATACGGACTTCTGATCCGCGAATTGGATTTCGCGACAGCTGGGGGTGAACAATCGTCTCGCAGACATGGTATGTTCATAGGACAGCCAGACGGCGTGCAGGTTGACCTTTGGTGTTGACCGCGAACGATCGTCCGTCAGCCAACCTGGGAGGTTTCATGCGCGTTCTAACGATGGTGATGGGAAGCTTGGTAAGCGGACTGCTGGGATCGGCCACGCTCCCGGCGGGCGAGGCATTCACGCTCAAGGACGACATCATCAAGAATGATGAACCGGTGAAAGTAACCATCGACGCCAGCGGGCGCTACTGGCGCAAGCCGCCGCCCAATGGGTTCAGTGACCCGATCACGCCCCCAGCCCTCCCCGAGGTCGGCAAAAAAGGCATCGAGGCCAAGGCGATGACCGTCTTCACCGACGCCTACGTCGACGCCATCGAACAGCGTCATGCGGCGTCGCTGAGCGATGAGCTCGCCACCTGGCTCAAAGCGCATGCCGAGATCCGGCGCGACTTCTGGCTCGCGCTCTCGCCGCAATTCGACGAAGCCAAGCAGGCGATCGCGGTGATGGATGAACTGCGCAAACACGACGAGAAGCGCGTCGAACAGTTCGCGCACCTCGCCATCGCCATGGCCGTGGTCTTCGACACGCCGGATGCGTTGGTGACCTCGCGCCTCAATTACCTGTGGGCGGTCACGGATACGCAGTTCTCGCCGCAGCGTCCGTTGATTGCGACCTTCGACTATTTCAGCGACAAGAAGAACCAGGCGCGCTTCACCTTCAAACCGGATCAACTGCCGTGGCCCATCCTGGTCCACCTGGTCGATTTCGACATCGCCGACAACGAGATCGATTGGGCGTGGAAGAATTGCGACGCGGCGCGCAAAGACATCGCCAGCCTCTACCAGACGGTGCCCTACGACAACGACAAACTCGGTGGCAAGACGCCCAAGCTCGGCTCGAACAGCTATGTGCTAGAGAACCTGCGCAAACTGGGCGGCGTGTGTGTCGACCAGGCGCACTACACCACGCGGGTGGCCAAGGCTTTTGGCGTGCCATCGATGAAAGTCGCTGGCGAGGGACGCTATGGCGCATCGAGCCTGCACGCCTGGGCCGGCTTCCTGGTCAATGCCGGCGGTCGGGCACAACTGGAATTCACCGGGCGTTACCAGGGCGATTACTACTACACCGGCGACATCTTCGATCCGCAGACCCGCACGATGATCCTCGACCGTGAAGTGGCGATGCTCTACGACGGCATCTCGTTGTCGTACTTCAAATACCGCGACAGCGCGGCGTTGTCGCGTGCGGCGGTGCACGTGATCGGATCTGATCCCGCAACGGCGATGACACTGGCGCGCCAGGCGATGGAGCGCAATACCTTCAACCCCAACGCGTGGCGCCTGCTGGCCTACGGCGTGTCGACCGGCGCAATCGACCAGAAGGAAGGTAACCTGCTGGTCGCGCGCCTGATGAAGGACCTCGCCAATCATCCTGATTTAACGATGGAATGCCTCCAACGTTTCATGGCCGCCATCGATCAGAAAGACACCGCGGCACGCCAGAAGATTTTCCGCAACGCCTATGCGCTCTACGCCAAGCGCCCGGATCTGCAGATCCGTTTGCGGCTGTTGCAGTGCAGCGAACTGGTCGCGGCCAGCCAACAACCCGAGGCGCTCAACATCGCCCTGCAAACCTGCACCGACAACGCCAAGGAAGGCAGCCTGATCCTGCCGCTGGTCGACTACGTGGTGACGGCGTCGAAGGAATTCGCCGCCACCAATCCCAAGTTCCAGCTCACGGTGGTTCGCCAAGCGCTCGCCAAGGTCGAGAAGGACTTCCCACAGAAACGCGGCAACGAGGTCAGTGCGGCGTATACCGAATTCAAAGGGCTGGTCGGCAAGCTCTGAGGACGACCAGCCTGCGACAGCCCAGTGTCACTTTGTGTCCAAGGCCGGAACACGGCCCTGTAAGCCCACGCCGACCTGGGCATATTCCTGCCATACCGTCAGGAAGCCCGCCATGCCGCGCACGTTTTTCCGCCGAGTCCTCGCCCTGTCGCTGCTGGCAGCTGTCGGTGTCGCTGCGGAGCCGAAGCCCGCTCCCCCTGGCATGGTGTGGATCCCTGCGGGTGAATTCGCCATGGGCAGCGATCTGCCCAATACCAACAACAATGAACGTCCGGTGCACGGAGTGCGCGTGAGCGGGTTCTTCATGGATCGCACCGAGGTCACCAACGCGCAGTTCGCGGCCTTCGTCAAAGCCACCGGTTTCAAGACCACGGCGGAAAAACCGGTCGATTGGGAGGAGATGAAGAAGCAAGTCCCGCCCGGTACGCCCAAGCCGGATGACGCGGTGCTGGCGCCTGGTGCGTTGGTGTTCACGCCGCCGAAGGGTGCGGTGCAGGATCTCAACGATTACACCCAATGGTGGACGTGGATCCACGGCGCCGATTGGCGTCATCCGTACGGCCCCGACAGTTCGATCGCGGGCAAGGACGATCATCCGGTGGTCCAGGTGGGTTGGGACGATGCGGTCGCTTATGCGACCTGGGCGGGCAAACGCCTGCCGACTGAGGCCGAATGGGAGTTTGCCTGCCGTGGTGGGGTGACGGGCAAACGTTTCCCCTGGGGCGACCAGATGCCAACCGACCAAGACGACAAGCTGGCCAATATCTGGCAGGGGCGTTTCCCCGATCAGAACCGAGCGGTTGATGGTTTCACCGCCACCTCACCGGTCGGTCATTACCCGGCCAATTCTTTCGGACTGCACGACATGGCCGGCAACGTGTGGGAATGGTGTAGCGACTGGTACCGTGCGGATGCTTACGCCATCGCGGCACGTGCCGGTGTGGCGACCGATCCCAAGGGCCCTGATCGCTGCTGGGATCCGCAGGAACCTGAGGCGCTCAAACGCGTCACCCGCGGCGGTTCGTTTCTCTGCCACGTGACCTACTGCGAAAGTTATCGTCCAGCGGCACGGCGGGGCAGCGCTTACGACACCGGTTCGCCGCACATTGGCTTCCGCTGTGTGAAATCGGCCACTCCTTAACGAACAGAGGCTTGGCATCGCAGATGCCAAGCCTCCTGTCTGATCACTGGCCATGTGCGTCAGTGTCGACGCGCATGAACTTCGTCCACTCACACCTGGCTGACAGCTTCTTCCTGTTCAACGGGAGTTTCTTCCTTGGCGGGCTTCGCCTTGGTGTTCTTCAATTTCGCCAGACCGACCACACCGAGCGCGAGAATGCTCAACCAGCCGAGGTCGAGTTGCAGCCCTTGGCCGATGCGCGGATTCGCTGGCGCGCGGTGATGGTTGGCGTGCCAGTTTTCACCCTGACCCATGTGGGCGATGCTCAACCAAGCGACGTTGCGGCTGGAACCGCCGTGATCGGCGATGGCTCCGAGGTGGCAGATGCTGTTGACCGTGCATTGGGTGTGCAGCGCCCACACCAAGCGCACGGGACCGATCCACAACATGGCGGCCAAGGCTTCCTGCCATGGGACGAAGAAGAAATACACCGCGCCAACCCCGACAGCGAACGCGAGCATCGGCACCTGGATGGTGGTCCAGATGCGGTAACGCAGGGCGGTCATATCTTTGACCAAGCGATCCTTGTCAGGTTGCTCCGCCTGCCACAGCCAACGCAGGTGCGACCACCAGAATCCACCGAAGTGCGGAGATGAGATATCGTCCGGCTTGTCGCTCTGCTGGTGATGGAAACGGTGCATCGTCACCCAGTTGCGCGGTGAGCCGGAACCATTGCACAAGGCGAAGAAGATCAGGATCTGTTCGACCACCGGATTGAGGGTGACAGCACGGTGGGCCAAGGCGCGGTGGTAGGCCACCGTGGTGCCGAGTCCGCCCAGGAACAGCAGCCCAACGGCAGCGATCATGGCCGAGACCGGCGGCAGGGGCAGCAACACCAGGCCGACCACCAGGGCGACATGCAGGCCGATGACCCACAGGAGCGTCGGCACTTCACCGGGTGCGCAGATGAGCCAAGCACGCGGATCCCAGATCCGGTATTGGCGGGCGTCGATCATGGGAGCAGTCGAGTGGGACATGATGGCTTCCGGCGTGGCGGGCAGACAGGGCACAATGAGGAGGAACGGCTCCTTAAAGTATGATGTCCACGTTTTGGGATTATGGAGGCAATCTCGGCTTCGCCTCATGATTTTACCAGCAAGCCTACAAGCTGTCTCCGCCTCGTGGGCAACCGTGAAGAGGGTTGCTCATGCGTGCCTGTCGCCGGCAAGCGCTGTCGGTGTGATCAACGTTTCTTGCCCGCCAATTGTCGGCAGTACGCGCGCACCAGATGGTTGTTTGGTGCCAGCACATAGGTGGTGCAGAGGATGCGGTAGACCTCGCCGCGGGTGATCTTGACCTTGTGGCCGGGATCGAGCAGCCGCGGGTCGCGTTCTGCTTTGTGCAGCGTGCGCACGGCGAAAAACAACGGCGTAAGGCAGAACAGGCGGAGGCGGTAGGCGCTGCGCGGCAACGTGCAGCAATAGTCGAGCGCGTCGCGCAGGTGATGTTTGGCCTTGGCGATGAGCAGTTGCATCACCAGTTGGCTCTGGCGCGACGCTTCTGGCGTGAGCAACGCTTCGGGCGTGGTGCCGGCGAGCTGGCAGAGCTGGCGCGGCACGAAACTCCAGCCGCGTTGACGGTCGTCAGCGACATCCTTGATGATGTTGGTCAGTTGCAGGCCCAAGCCGAAGCTGGTCGACAACGCCTTCAGTCGCGCGTAGTGCCGCTGTGTCAGGCGTGGATGGTGCAGGCGGAAAAGCTCGGTCAGCAGGTGACCGACGGTGCCGGCGACGTAGTAGCAGTAACGATCGAGTTCCTCGATGCTGGCCAACGCTTCCAGATGATCGGGGCGGGCGCGTGCATGGATGCGCGCGAACTCCGCCATGCCGTCGCACATTTCCTGCACCCAGGGGCGGATCGCTTGGCGCTGGTCGGCATCCAGGCGACGAAATTCACGCAGCGTGATGTCGGCGCGCGCGGTCAGTTGCTCGTCGGGCGTGCGCTGCGCGGCGAAAGCTGGCACGAGGGGACCGGCGTCGGGGCCGCCCTCCTCCAGGCACGTGCGGAAATGCGCCAGCAGACGTTCCTTGTCCGCCACCGGCAGGTCGGCGGTGTCCTCGATGGTGTCGGCGATGCGGCACAACAGATACGCGAGCAGCACCGCGTTCTCGACCTTGGGCGGCAGCAGGCGGATGCAGGCGGCGAAGGTGCGCGACACCTGCGGCAGCATCCCGGCACAGAACTGGCGATCAGCTTCCACGGTCATTGCGTCGCCGCTCCTGGTGGCCACAGGATCTTGCCGCCGACTTCGCGGATCTGCATCAGGCGCAATTCCATGCCGCCGTCCTGCTGCCGGCTGCGGTAGACCGTGCCCTGGTCATCACACCACAAGTACGACATCACTCGCGCCTCGACCTGCATCTCGACTTTCAGCAGGGCGCGTGAGCCGGCGATGGTGGACACGGATTCATGCTCCAAGGCGGTGAACACCGCGGTGGTCGCGCTCAAGCGCATCCGCGCATAGTCGGGACTCAGCAGCCGGGTGGTGAAACGTTCGCCGGGTTCGAGTCCGGGCGGCAGGTTGAGCGCGAGGTCGCTGCCCTGGCCGGCATCGGCGCCGATATCGGGCAGATGGTAGGGAGCCGGAGCGTTCTCGGCCATGGTGTAGGTGCCGCGCAGGCCATCGGCACCGATCCGGCCGTCGGCGACCAGTTCCATGCCCAAGGCGCGGCCGCTGGCGGTGAGCGTTACCAGGCGCTGTGAGGGGTCGAGCATCTCGCTCAGCAGCAGGCGCACCTCACGCGAGGTGGCCTCTCGCAGTTGGGGCAGCAGTCCCAGGCCAGGAGCGAGTTTGCCGAGGTCATCGAGCCGCAGTTCAGTCTCCAGTTCGAAGCCCTGCTCGACCTGTTGGAAGGACAACCGGCACGTGCCGAGACGTCCACCAGTCGAGCGCACCAGATCGTAGAGGTACTCTTTCCCCAGATTCGCCGCCAGCATGCCACTGGCGTTGTCGCGCGCGCTCAGTCCCAGGCCGGGGGCCACGTGGCGGACGAGGTGCGGCACGAACAAGGCGAGCCAGCCAACCACCACGACCAGCCGGATGAGATTGCCCCAGCCCATGTGCTCAGCGTGCCCCGGCATTGGCGGCAGAGGCCCCAGGTGCACCACCGATGGTCATGGCGAAGCTGACGCCGAAGCGGCGATCGTAGATGCGACCGTCCTCGTCACGCACCAGTTCATAGGTCAGCGAGAGGTCGCCATCGACCATCTTGCGGGTGAGTTGCGCCATCCACTGATCGATGGCGTCGCCACCGGGACGGAAGGTCACATCGCCATCGAAGCGGTAGCGATTCGAGATGGCGGTGAAACCAGGGCGATTCTGCCATTCATCACCGGCGGTGGCGGTCGCGGGGATGATGGTGCCGGTATAACGCAGGGCCATCCAGCGAGTCGCCACCCACGAGGTCCCGACATCGAATGAGCGCCAGGATTCGCGCTGCGCGTCGTAGGCCATGGCGCCGAACAGCGTCCAGGTGGCGATCGGCTGCCCCTCGAACGAGGCGATGACATCGTACAACGCGCTGTCGGCTTGCTGTTCGCCGAGCAGCGCGTCGTCGTACAGACGATCGCGTTCACGCATCGCCCAACGCGCCACCGCCGTGGCGCGAAACAGCGAGCGGGCACCTGCCAGGCTGGTGTCGAAGCCGGTGGTGAAGAGATGGAGGTCTTCTTCCAGGTGGTCACGTGGATCGCCGAAGGCCCAGGCAGACAAGTCGTCGCCCTCACCCGGCTGGTAGAGCTCGACGCCAAAGCGCGGGCTGAACACGTGGCTCAGACCATTGCCCAGATCACCGACGAAACGCAGGCGCAGACCGGCGCCGGCGAACGGCACCACGCGCATCTCGTCTTCAACCGTCACGCCGCCGAGTTCGGCGTCCTGGTAGGACAAGCCGTTGACGCCGCCGCTCAGATCGAGGCCGAGCGGGCCGAACCAGCGCATCGCCGACACGCTGCCGCTGTACGAGGTACGCACCGCAGCATCGTCGCTCAGGTGGTTCTCCAGGCTTTCGCTCCAAGCGCTGCCGCCGAGGTGCAGCGGTCCGACGACGTGGAGGCGCGGCAGTTGCGCCTGCACACCCCACAGGCGATCGGTGAGCGGCTGGTCGGGATGCGCCCGCCGTTCGGTGTCGAGGGTGAGCGTGCCCAGGCTGGTGCCCCAGGTGGCGGTGATGCCACGGCGGGCGAACGGCCGGTGTTCCAGGTCGTTGCGCAGGTAATCAGCACGAAAGCGTTCATCCCACGGCTGGGCGGGATCGCCTGGGTAGGGCGGATCGGCATCGGGCAGCTCGACCCAGCGGGCATACAGCGCGCCACCCGCGGCATGCAGCTGTTGCTCGGCATCCAGCACAGACGCTTGGCGCGTGACGATGTTCTGCAGATCATCTGGGCCGCCCTTGACGATCTCGTTGGGCATGGTGAACCAGGTGATCTCGCCCTTGCCGTAGTCGGCGTTGCGCCACGCCGCCCGCACACCCCAGCCTTCACCGTTGTGCGAATACATGTCGCCGCGCGCTTCCAGGTGCGCGTGCCAGCCGAAGGCCTCCGGCAGGCTGGTGCCGAGCCAGGCGCGCACGTAGTAACCGAGGCGACGGGTCTTGCCGACCTCGTAACGCGTCCATGGATAGTCGTAATAAAAGTCGCGGTAGAGATAGGGCAGCCAGAACACCGGCACACCGGCGGCGCGCACGATTGGCCCGATCAGTTCGATGCCTTCGACCTGGCGCTCGAAGCCTTCTCTGTCTTTGGCGGGTGTCTCGCGCAGGTAGACGCGCGCCGAGGACGCCCCCATGCCGACCAAGCCACCATGCCCGGCGATGCCGCGCACGCCATCGAAGCGCAACACCGTACGGTCGATGTGCACGTGTTCGGCAGTGATGACGATGCGCCGGCCGGCGTGTTCGACGAAGGCTTCGATGTCCCAGGCCTCACCGGTCTCGGCCTGCGGATGCAGTCCCAGGCGCGCGGCATGCAGACGCACGCCGGGCAGCACCAGCACCACTTTGCCGTTGGCATAGAGGTCATCGTGTTTCTGGTGGAAGCGCAGCGCGTCGCCCAGCAGCAGCTTGTCGCCCATGTGCGCAACGAAGCCGCGCGGTGCGATCACCGACCCATCGGTGTCGAACTCCAGGTTGGGCGCTTCGATGCGCGGCGGCGTCTTGGGCTTGGGGATGACGAGTACCGGCTCGGCGGCAGTGAGAGCCGCAAGCGTGCCGACCAGCGGCAGACAGGCGGACAGTGACGCGCGGCGGGCGGTGGTCATCGAGGCCGGCATGGTGCATCCCACCACGCGCGAGGCTAGGGGCGATGCGCTCCGGAACTGGCCCTGGGCGGTCGCCAACACGCTCGGGCAATCCATCACCCGAGCGGGTACTGTTCCAGATCGGTGGTGGTCAACGTGCCCTTCAGCTCGCGCGCCTTCAATTCACGGGCGGCAGCACGGGTCAGGGGGCCGACGCGGCGGCCGAGCACGGTGATATAGAACGTGCGCTCCTGGCTGTCGGTGCCTGGGGTGGTCGTGGCGCTGGGCTTGGGCGGTGCGGGCGGGGCCTGGTAGGCTTCTTGCGCGTGCAGACGCGTCGCGAGGTTGTCCTGCTCCTCATCAGTACGCAGATCCTCGGCGCGAAACACTGCGGTCGGACGGCGTACTTCACCGGTCGGCGGACGGGTGGTGGGGCGAGACGATTTCAGCGCCGCGACGCCAGGGATCGGCGAGTCGTCAGCACCCGGATTGGGGATCAGCGCATCGGTCTTGTTGAGCGCATCGGAGTTGGGTTCCGGCTCCCAATCATTGCCGGAATTCGCGGCCTTGGCCGGATGGTTGGCCGGACCCTCGGGCAGGGGTTCCTGCTCCAGTTCTGGTTCTGGCGCGGTGGTCTCGGTGTGGTCGTGGTCGGCGTCGATTTCCTTGCGCGCACGATTGGACGGGGTGGTCGATCCCGCCGCTGGTGGCTCGCCAGCCTGGGCGTCAAAGATCGCCGCGATGGTGAGCCTGGTCTGGCCGGCCTCGAGCACCGCGCCTGGCTGCACTGGGATATTGCCGACGATCTGCTCGCCATTGAGCGTGCAGCCGTTGGTGCTCATCAGGTCGACCGCTTGCCAACCCCGGTCAGCGAATTCCAGCGCGCAATGTTTGCGGCTGAGCTTGAGGTCGAGGATGCGTACCTCGCAGGCCGAACCGCGACCAATGTGGTAACGCCGGCCGGGCTTCAGGTAGTACGAATCGATCTCGCCATCGGGGCGCTGGTGCTGCAGTCGCAGGATCATCGCGGGACTCCAGGGAAGGGCGCACCTTGGAATCCACCTCAGGGCAGGCAAGCCAGGGGCGGAACGTCGCTTAGGGGTGTGGCACTGGCCGGTTTGGAAGTCCGGAGGTCCGGAGGTCCGGAAGTCCGGAAGTCTGGTGTTCAGGCGCGTCAAGTGACGCATGCGGCGTGAGCGTGTCCGACGTCCGGACTTCCGGACTTCCGGACTTCCGGACCAGTCGCAGCCTGTGCCCATGTCCATGCGCCTTGATGTCGACTTCGCCCGTCCATTGGGCAAACAGGACAAGCTTCGCCTGCTATTAGCAGTGGCGACCCTGGCGAAGAGCCGGCGTGTGCGCTTCGTGCGCGGCGACCATGCCGCGGTGGTGCTGGCCGAAGGATTGAGCGAACGTCGCCTGCGCGAAGTGCTGGCCGAACATGGCTTCACGCCGGAATCGGTGCGCACCAGCCTGGATCCCGATGAGGACGCCCGCGCTGACGACGCGCCAGAAGATCCGGCGAACAAGGAACGAGTGCGAGCGATCGGACGGTAGCGCTGCATAGAGCCGCGCACCTCGCACCTCGGACTGCATTTTGACGATTCAATTGCGAGCGTCGCGGTTTTTCCCGTTGCTGATCACACCGGGAAGGAAAACATCCGGCCGGTCCTCACGTCCCAGGCGGATGCACGATGACCACTCCTGTTCCTGACGCTTCCGTACCACCGCATGCCGCACCCACGGCGGCCGGCTATCGCCCGACCACCGATGGCCAAGTGTCGCTCGACGATCTGCGTTCACGCATCGCTCCGCCGGCCAAGATGCCGGAACGCATCGGTGCCTACCGCATTACCGGCGTGCTTGGGGAAGGTGGCATGGGCGTGGTCTACCAAGCGGTGCAACTGTCGCTTGAGCGCATCGTCGCACTGAAGGTCGTGCGCGGAGATCTGGCGCGCAAAGAAGTCTTCGTCGGACGCTTCCTGCGTGAAGCCAAGGTCGCCGCGCGGATCGATCATCCCAACGTCGTCACCATCTACGACACCGGCGAGGCCGACGGCCACCTGTACATGGCGCTCCAGTTCGTGCCCGGCGGCGACCTGGGCACTCGCGTCAAACGCGACGGCAAATTGCCTGAAGACGAGGCGCTGCGGATCATCGCCGGCTGTGCCCGTGGGCTGATCGCCATCCATGCCGCCGGCCTGGTCCACCGTGACATCAAGCCGAGCAACATCTTCCTCACCAGCGATGGTACGCCGAAGATCGGTGACCTGGGTTTGGCACGCAACATCATCGATGATGAAAAGCTGACCTTTGCCGGAGACCTGGTCGGTACGCCGTCGTACATGGCGCCGGAACAGGCCAAGGGTTCGCAGGACATCGATCACCGCGCCGACATCTATTCGCTCGGCACCAGCCTCTACCACCTGCTCACCGGCCGGCCGCCGTTCCAGGGCAGTTCACCATTCCTCATCGGTCATCAGGTGATCGCCGAGGTGCCGCAGGATCCGCGCGAACTCAACCGCGCGATGTCACCGGTAGTCGCGGCAATCATCCACCACGCGATGAACAAAGACCGCGCCTACCGCTACCAGAGTGCGGAGGAATTGCTGGTCGATGTCGAACTGGTGCGCAGCGGCAAGCTCCCGCGTTTTGCCCGCGTGACGGTGATGGATGACGAACGCCGCGCGTCGCAGACCGGTTCGCTGGCCAGGTCGTCGCTGCGTCAGGACGATCGCGCACCCGCTCGTTCGTTCCTGCCGGTGGCGGTCGGCGCCGGCATGCTGGTCGGTGTGGCGGTGGCTCTCGCCGTTGGTCTGGGCTTGGCGACACGCAATGCCGAGCCGCCGCCCAAGCTGCCGACGGTCGCCTTCCCCAACGCCAACACCGTCACCCCGCTGGCCTTTCCGCCAGCAGATCTGCCGGCGCAAATCGAAGAAGCACCGAGCACGGACTTTCTCGCCGCCAATGAACCGGCGGAACGGCCGCAGCCGACCCAACCGACGCGCCACGTGCAGCCCGCCCCGCGTCCGCCGGCGCAAGCGGCTCCCGTGCGTGCACCTGAGCCGGTCGCGGCTAAACCGCCGAGTCCACCGCCGCCGGTGCCGGTGGTCGCCAGCGCAGTCGCCAGCGAACCAGCTGCGCCCGCGCCGACCTTGCCCGCAGCGGTGATCGAGGTCGAGCCGCCGATTCCCACTCAGGTCGATGACGCCGCGGCCCTGCGCGTCGTGCGCGAAGCGGTGGTGCGGGTGCCGCTGGATGGCAGCGCGCCGGTTGTACCGCCGATCACGCCGCCGGTTCCCGTAGTGCCGCCTGCGCCGGCTCCGGTGGTGCGCAACCATCTTGGGCCGACCGTTGGTGAGCCGGCTAAACCCCCGGTTGCCGCGAGTGTTCCGACCAAACTGCTGGTGGCACCCACGACCCCGGTGGCCGCCGTTCCGCCAGCAACCGCACCCGCGTCGACCACGCCGTCGTTGATTGAACAACCGCTGGAACAAGTCCTGGCCAAGCCCACTCCAGTCGCGGTGGAGGACGTTCCCGGACTGCCGACGGTCCAGACCTCGCCGACGTGGTCTTCGGCGGCGGGCTCCGATCGTTATGGTTCCTGGGCCGATCTGACGGTCGGCACGGTGGTGCAGCGCTTTCGCCTGTGCCCGGCGGGTGGCGTGCTAATCGGCAGTCCGCCGAACGAGCCAGGTCGCGCCAATGACGAGAGCGCCCACCGCGCCATCATCGCCCAACCTTACTGGCTGGCCGACAGCGAATGCACCCAGGGCCTCTGGCGCACGGTGATGGGCAAGAACCCCAGCAGCGTGGCAGGCGATCAAATGCCGGTCGATCGGGTGTCCTTCCAACAGGTGCATGAATTTCTGCGCGTCCTGTCGGACCAGCGCCCAGGCGCCAGCGTGCGTCTGCCCAGCGAAATCGAATGGGAGGCGGCCTGCCGCGCTGGTTCACGGGGTCCGTACACCGGTGGGATCGAACTGCGCAAGCTCGCCTGGTACCGCGCCACCGCGGGTGATCGCCTAGCGGCGGTCGCCAGTCGCCAGCCCAATGCGTACGGTCTCTACGATGTGCACGGCAATGTCTGGGAATGGTGCCAAGACGCCGCGCGCAGTTATCCGCCAGATGCGGACGGTCTGCCGGTAACCACCCATGCCTTCGTCTTCCGTGGCGGCGGTTTCGCTGATGCCGCCGAAGATTGTCGCGCGGCACGTCGCGCGGGAAACCAGACGGGCGACGGTGCGGTTGGCGTCGGCTTCCGTCTAGCGATCAGCGCGACGATGCGGTAGGGGAGCTTCGAGCTTCGAGTACATCACTGGTACGTCGAGGTCACCGAGCTCCCGCAGCTCGTAGCTATTTCTTGGCCACCGGCACCGGGATCGACAGCGCCAGACGTTCCGCCACATAGCGGGTGAACAGTTTCGGGCTTTCCAGCGTCTGTTTCCAGCCGGCGATGTTGCCCGAGGTGATCGCGCGCCGGTACCAGGACTCCACTTCTTTCTGCACGTCGCTGCGGCTGCCGTCGAAATGGCCCGTCGCACTCCACACCACTGAGCCGTCGAGGCATGACACCAGATCGGCGGTCACCCCGATGGCGATGGGATCGAAGCTAGAGAACTGTTCGACGCGGCCGATCAGCACGCCATCGCATTTGAGCGCATCGCGCAGGGCCAGCAGTTCGTCGGTGGTGATGCGGTTGGCGCGGATGACATCGTGTTTGAGCAGGGCATCGCGCTCCGTCGTGTTGACGGTCAGGACTTCATGCAGGCCGAGTTCGCGCAGGGCGGCGGTCATGTTCTCATCCATCGCCATGGCCGAGCGACCGATGCCGTCAGCGCGGTGGAACGGCAGCACGGCGACGCGGCGCAGCTCGGCGGCTTCCATGGTGGTATGGAACGACAGGATCTCGCGCTGCACCGGTTCCGGCCGGGCGCCGATGAACGGTACGCGGCAGCCGGCCATCAGGATGGCGGACAGCAGGAACAGCAGCACCAGTCCGGAAGTCCGGAGGTCCGGAAGTCCGGAAGTCCATTGGGCGCGGGTCAATTGGGGGTTTGCTAAGGGCTGTCCGACTTCCGGACCTCCGGACTTCCGGACCTCCGGACCGGGGCAATGAAGAATCATTGCTCGATCTCCTTGACCTGCTTGCGCACCTGCGCCTGCAGGTCGATGAGCTCCTGCGATTGTCCCGGCGGCAGGCGCAAAACGCTGGCGGCGACGGTGTAGTAGCGCTGTTCAATGCGCAGACGCTGGAGTTCGACGCTGGCGAGTTGTTCGTCGAGCGTGGTGATGAGCGCCTTGCGCTCCGCCAGTTCCTGTTGCGCGGTGATCAGATCGTCGCGCACGCGCGACAGCGAATCGGCCTGCGCGGCCAAGCCGTCGCCGCGGGTGTTGGCGATGGTCAAGCGATCGCGTAGCAAATCGGTCTCATCGGATTTCACCGCATAGGCGGCCTTGGCCTGCGCTAGTTCCCGTTCCAGGCGGCGCAAACGTTCGAGTACGGTTTCCTGGCCGTTGCCAGAGACCACCAGCGTCGGGCCGCCTTTGAGTGCCCCGCGGCCGTGACCAAGGCGTTTCTCCATCTCGACGATCTTGCGTTCGAGCTCAGCAAGGTGGGCGATGATGGCGAGCTGATCCGGTGACAGCAGGATCGGATCGGCCGGCGGCAGTGCGGTCTGGCTGCGTGGTTCGGGTGAACACCCGGCCATGCCCAGGGCGGCACCGGCGAACAAGGCAAGGATGGCGTGGGCTGGTTTCATTGTTTCTGCTCCGCCGCGTCGTGGCTGAGCACGTCGCGCAAACGTGCCTGCAGCGCCATGGTCTCGGGTGAGCTGCCGGCCAAGCGCAGGACGCGGGCGGCGAGATCGAAGAGCTGGCGTTCGGCTTCCAGACGGGCCAGTTCCAGTTCCGCGCGCTGCTGTTCGGCGGTCGCGAGTTTTTCACTGGTGCTGGCCAGTTGTTTCGCCAAGTCCGTGGCCTTGGTGTCGGAACCGCCCAGGTGTTCGAGCTGCTTGCTCAGCGTGGTGTTGGCCTCACCGGCACGCGTCAAGGCGCCACGCGTGGTGGCGAGCGTGGCCTCTAGGCCCTTGGTCTTGTCGTGCTCTGCCGCCAGTTCGTTGGTCAAGCGAGTGAGGCGGGCGAGCACGGTTTCACCCTGGCCCGGTTCGGCGCTGAGCACCGCGAGCGAGGAGGTCGGTTTGCCCGCCAGGCGTGATTCCAGTTCGCCGATCTTGGCCGCGAGTTGTTCGCGGGTCTCGACCTCGGCGCGCAGGTTGGCGGCGTGTTCGCGATCTTTCTCCGCGAGCTTGGTGACCAGCTCGGTGATCCGCGTGCTCTGCTCGTCGCTGCGGGTCAACAGGCCCTGGACCTGCTTGCTGAGGTTGTCCTTTTCGCTTTCGAGCGTGGCGATGCGCGCATCGCTGGCCTGGCGCTGCACCGCGATGCCGGCGGCGACTTGTTCGGCGTAGGTGGTCTTGAGCGCGGCGAGATCGGCGCGCAGCTCCTGTTCGCGCCGTTGCACATCGAGCGCATGCACGGCGTCAGCGGCGCTGAGCTGGGCCTCGTATTGGCGGCGGATGTCCCCCAGATCGTGGTCGAAACGCGCCTTGGCCGCGGTCAGCTCCTTCTGGTACTGCTCGCGCAGCACAGCGTGGCGCGCCTGGTCGACGCTGTCGCGCTGATCGGCAGCAACCGTGGCGGTGCGTGCCGCTTGTTCGATGGCCTTGGGATCGGCAAGTCCCGCGAGGTCGAGCACTTCGCGCACCACGTCGCCAGGGATGAACGGATTCTGGCGGTCGGCCAGAGTGATCTGCCGCGCCACCGCGCGTTGCGGTCCAAGCACCTCGGTGACCTGGAGCATGCCCTTGAGCACGTGGCCGTCGCCCGCGGCATAGACCCGCAGGAAGGCCCCAGGCTCCAGGCCCTGCGCCGAGCCGATGGGCAGCTCGGCCAGGATCACATCCTTGGCGGCGGAAATGGTCACCACCGTGGCGCTGGCGGGCGTGCGCGTCGCGGGCGCGGCGGGGGCCTTGGTGGTGGTGGCGGGGGCGTCCGAACGGGCACAGCCGATCAGCAGGACCAAGCCAGGAACAAGCAGGGCGGCGCAGATGCGCGGCAGACGGGCGGACATGGCGCGGCCTCCGTGGATGACTGCTGGACGCACCGGCCGTGCCAGCATGCAAGGCCTTGAGATGGGGGTGTGGGCTCTCCTTGCGCCGCCAAACCCCACAAATGCTTGCCAACGCTGTCGAGGAACACCACGTAAGCTCGGCGTCAGGTGTCTGGATATGCCCTGGGAACGAGCTAGATACGTGCCCTTCCGCTTTTTCCCTTTTCTTGCCTCTACTCGCCATTTGTCACTTTCAGTCCCACTCTCAGGAGAAAATTCGATGCGGCGTGCGTTGGTGTTCCCAGGACAAGGTGCCCAGTACGTCGGTATGGGCATGGAACTCGCCCAGCGTCATCCGGTCGCGCGTGACCTGCTCGATCAGGCGGACGACGCGCTGGGCTTCGCCTTGTCGGACGTGATCGCCAACGGCCCCGAAGCGGAACTCACCCGCACTGACCTCAGCCAGCCGGCCATCCTGGTGGTCAGCGTCATGTCGCTCGCGGTGCTGAAGACCGTGGTCAAGCCGCTGATCTTCGACGCCGTCGCCGGGCTCAGCCTCGGCGAATATACCGCGCTAGTGGCGGCCGAGGCGCTGCCCTTCCGCGACGCCGTCAAGCTGGTGCGTCTGCGTGGTCAAGCGATGCAGGCTGCCGCCGAAGCAGTGCCCTCAGGCATGGTCGCGTTGATCGGTGCGGACGAGGCGTCCGCGGGCAAACTGTGCGAAGCTGCCGCGAACGGCGAGGTGCTGCAGGTCGCCAATCTCAACAGCCCAGGCCAAGTAGTGATCTCTGGCACCAAGACTGCGTGCGAACGTGCCGCGGCGATGGCCAAGGATCACGGCATCCGCAAGGCCATCGCTCTGCCGGTCGCCGGTGCGTTCCACAGCGCGCTGATGGCGCCAGCCGCCGAACGCCTGCGTGCGGCCCTGGCCAAGGCGCCGTTCAAAGACCCCAAAGTCCCGGTCTACACCAACGTCCACGCCGGTCCGGTGACCAAGGCCAGCGAGATCCCCGCGCTGCTCGAAGCGCAGCTGACCAAACCCGTACGCTGGGCCGATTCCGTGGTGGCGATGAAAGCCGCCGGCATCGATGCCTTCTGGGAACTCGGCCCGGGCAAGACCCTGTGCGGCATGATCACGCGCACCGTCAGCGGTGCGGAGCTGCGCAACCTCGATACCGACCAGGATGTGTTGGCCTTCGCCAACGCGGGCTGAGCGGGGTGAGCGCGGAAGCGCAAAAACGAGAACGCGGCTTCACCCTAGATCCGGCGATCGAAACAGGGAATTTTCAACACGAATGCACGAAGACACGAAGAACAGCAGGTATCCAGTAGAGTTCGAGCGTCACCTGCGAGTCACCAAACTGGTGAACCCTGTTTGTCTGCATCCCTTTGTGTCTTTGTGCCTTCGTGTTGAAAAATCGGTTCGTCTGCCGGATATTGCTTCACTGACGAATCTGGAGTCGGCAGGGCGTGTGCGGTGTGGCTTGATCCCGGCGTTGCCGAGGGTCTACCCTGTGCTAGCGTTTTGCTGTCATCGGAGGACCTATGAGCACCCTCACCATCCGCGATGTGAAACCGGCGGTGGTCCGCCGACTGAAGGAA
Source organism: Planctomycetota bacterium (assembly GCA_031426335.1). Lineage (GTDB taxonomy): Bacteria > Planctomycetota > UBA11346 > UBA11346 > UBA11346 > BOG-1363. The sequence goes on along the minus strand of JANPLC010000017.1, from coordinate 6,073 downwards.
CGGGCCAAAGCCAACCACCGTAGTCTGGAAGGCGAAGTGCGTGCGCTGCTCGAACGCGAAGCCACCAAGCCGACCATGGCGGAATGGCTCAAAGAGGCTGATCGTCTGCGCGCTGAACTGTCGCCGTGGAAACCCGGCATGCCCACTGCCGTCGAACTGGTACGCGAAGGCCGCGAGGAAGAACGCGGTTTCAACCGTACTGGAGACCACTGAGTGCCGGTCATTGATACCAGTATCGTCATGACCTTCCTGTTGGCCGAGGGGGAAGCGGATGCTGCTCGCGCGCTGCTGGCGAGTGATGGTATGCACGCTCCCGATCTGCTGGTGGTTGAGGCCGCCAACGCCTTGGTCAAAGCCGCCCGGCGCGGCCGGATGTCAGCTGACCAAGTACAACCGCGCATGACATTCGTGCGCAACCTGCGCGTCACCTGGCATCCCAGCACCGATCTGGTCAGCCGCGCCACCGACATCGCTCTGGCCTGGAACCGCCACCCCTACGACGGCATCTTCGTCGCCTTGGCCGAACACCTGAAAGAGCCACTCATCACCGGCGACCTCGCCCTGGTGCGTGGGTTGGCGGGAACGCCGGTGGAGAAGTGGGTCAAGGCGATCACGCCCTAACCAGTTGGCGAGGCCACCGAGGTTCCCTCAGATGAACCAATGCCGGTTGATCACCAGCACCGTCACCAGGGTCACCACGCTCACGACGATGCCGACGGCGATCCATACGCCCGCCCGGGCGTAGACCGGCGTGGCCGCACGCTGTTGCTGACGACGGAACATTGCCGGAACGGCATTGGCCTGCGAAGCGACGAACGCCGGGGCCGCTACGCGGGCTTGTTGCGTCGCGCCAAGCTCCATCGCCAGCTCACCCGCGGTCGGACGGGCCTTCGGATCGAGATCCAGGCAGCGTTCGATCAGAGCGCATAAGCGGGCATCGGCTTGCGGCGCGAGTTCGCGCAGCGGCGTGTGCTCGCCCGACAGGTGCGAACGCATCAGCTCGCTGATGGTCTTGCCAATGAACGGCGCACGACCGGCCAACAGGTGGTAGAGCGTCACGCCGAGCGAGTAGATGTCCGACTTGGCATCGGCGCTGCTGCTGTCACGGATCGCTTCCGGGGAAATGTACGTCGGCGTGCCCAGCACCATGCCGGTGGCGGTCAGGCCCTGCGCATCGGCGTCATCGACCATGCGCGCCAGTCCAAGGTCGCTGATCTTCGCCATGCCCAGTGGATCGATCAGGATGTTGTCCGGTTTGATGTCGCGGTGGATGATGCCGAGTTGATGGATGGCCGCGAGTCCTTCGGCGATGCCACGTGCCACCGTCAGCAGCTCTTGATCAGCCATGCGTCCATGATCATCGAGGCGCCGTGCGAGGTTCGGACCTTCGACCAGTTCCATGATCAAGTAGATGGTGTGATCGTCGGTCTCGCCGACATCCATCACCTGCACCACGTTGGGATGGCGGATGCGCGCGGCGGCGCGCGCTTCGCGCAGGAAGCGCTGGCGGTGCAACTCGGCCTTGGCCTCGTCGCGCGTGCTCATGATCTTCACCGCCACGTCGGTCTGCAGCAGACGGTGATGACCACGATAGACCATGCCCATGCTGCCCTGCGAAATGCGGCAGACGGTTTCGACCTGGCCCAGACGGATGCCGAGCCACGGATCGCCGTCGCGGCCTTTGGCCGGAGCCGGTGTCGCTGTTGCTGGCGCTGGTTTTTCCACCTGCTGATCACGCGCCTGATCGCGTGCCGCTACCGCGGCAGTCAGCGCTGCTGATGGCGTGCTGGCCCGTACCGGTTTGAGGTCGGTGTCGGTGTCACTCAGACGTCGGGCGGTCGATGCCGCGCGCGCCTGGGCGGTCGACCCGGCGTGGTTGATCGCCGGCTCGGCCGAGGCGGAGCGGCGGATGAGCGTCAACAGCGTGAGGTCGTCCTCGATGGTCGCGGCGAAGGCTTTGGTGTCCGCGACGATGCCGTCGACCAGGTGCTGCGCGCTGACGGTCGCGCTCTGGCGCACCACCGCCTGTGCCAGGCGTTCGTCGCCGTATTCCTGACGCTCTGCATCCATCGCTTCGAGGATGCCGTCGGTGTATTGCAGCAGGCCTTCGCCGATGCCGAGGTTCAGCTCGATCGGTTTGAGCAGGCTGAGGAACCGTGTGCTGTCGAACAGTCCGAGCGCGGTTCCGGTCGAGCCCAGCGACTCGGTCGTCACCCGTTCGCCGAGGCGCAGGTGCAGCCCAGGATGATGTCCGGCCAGCGCCACCGTCAGCGCGCCGCTGGTGGGAGTCAGCAGGGCGGCGAAGAGGGTGATGAACTGTCCTGGCAACAAGTCTTGACGCAGATCGTCGTTCAGCGCGGCGAGCAGGTCCGGCAAGGTGCTGTCGTGTTGCCGCAAGGAACGCAACGTCTTGAGCATGCCGGCGACCGCCATGGCCGCCTGCACACCGTGGCCTGCCACATCGCCGAGCATCACCAGTACGTTGCCGTTCGGCATCACGCCGACGTCGTAGAAATCGCCGCTGACGCCGGACTTGCCCTCGTAGTAGACGCCCAGCTCGTAGCCGGGGATCTCGGGCAGACGGGCCATCAAGTGGCGCTGCATGCGCTCGGCTTTGGCCAGGTCGGCAGCGTCGATGCCGAGATCCGTGAGGTCGGTCGCACCCAGCACATCGCGCAGCAGGTGCTGGCGCTCACCGGTGATCGACCACTCCTCGCGCGCGACGCGGTCGCCTTCGTGGAAGGAGAACGTCGCACCCGGTTCTTCGATCAGCGCTTCCAGTGCTGCCATGCCGTGTTCGTCGCCGCATTGCGCCCGCCGCGGTACGCCGTCGACCAGCCACACCCGGCGCGTGGGTGGTGCCGCCAGATCCAGCCGTCCGCTCTTGTTGGTGAGCGAGAAGAAACGCAGCAGCTTTTTGAGATCGCCATCTGGCACCTCGCCAGTGAAAGCCGGTTTGGCGCCATCGCCCATCAACTCCTGCGCGCTGACCTCGAAGGTCTCCAGGCTGCCAATGGCGCTGGCCTGGTCCTTGGTCAAGGACGTGGGATCGCTTCCCGGTGGCAGCAGGCGGTAAGTGAAACGTTGGCCGCCGACTTGCAGGGTATCGCGATCACCGAGCACATAGGGATCGCTCAAGCGCTGGTTGTTGCAGTACGTACCGTTGCGCGCTCCCAGATCGACCAGGGTCCAGAACGTCGCGTCGTCCCAACGCAGTTCACAGTGGTGGCGCGAGGTCAGGGTGTCCTGCACCTGGATGTCAGCGTCCTCGCCGCGACCGAAGATATAGGTCCGCTGGGGCAGGAGCTGGATGACCCGGTCGTCGCTGGTCACCAAGTAGAAGTCGATGAATGCGACGGCCATGTGACAGGGAAGGTAGGCCGAAAATCGTCCCGGCGCAATCTGGCAAACGAGTCGCTTGGTTGGCAAAAATGCGCCCAACGTTGCATAAAAGCCCGGTCCCCAGCAGGTGACCGGAAAAGGTCGTCGTCAGCCGGGAGAATCCGGCAACCGCCATGGCCATCGGTGTCTGTGACCACCACGGGACACCATTGCAGATGCGCCTGTCGCTGGTGGGCGACGTGGTTGTGTGGTACCTTGCCTGTGAACACCCACCATTCGCACACCACAACTCCGTGCCCACGCCCACGCCCCTTATTACTTTGCGATTGCAGCCCTGGCCACGCCGCGTGCTGCTGGCGTTGCCAATGGCTGCGGCGCTGGTGTCACTCGACGCCAGCGAACTAGTGATGACGGATGTCAATCTCGGCATCGAGTCGCTGCCAACCGCCTTTGATTTTACCATCCGCGACGGCGCCAGTTCGACCACCGGTGACAGCGAGTTCGACTACGGATTCGGTCTGGGTGGTCGCATGGTGTATGCGTTCTCCTCCCCAGGTGCACCTGGAGCATTCTTTCTCGGCGGGTCGCTCGCACTCGGTGGCTACACCTATGACGAGGACGGCACCTATGCCGTCGGCATGGCGCGTGCCGTTGGCGGTTATGCCTATGCGTTCAACGACCAATGGACGGTGGAGGTCTCGCCCTGGATCGGCTACGGCTTTGGGCGGCTGCACATTCCTGGCGGCGGTGTCAGCGATGATCACGACGTCGCGGGCACGGTGTTCGACTACGGTGCACACCTGGGAGTGACCTACGCCCTGTCGCGCTCCTGGCTGGTCGGTGCGCGCGTCGGCTGGCAGGTGGCGGAAGCCGATCTCAGCGGTGATGGACTGGAGGTCGCTCTCGAACAATCCGGACCGACGGCATTTCTCGGCATCGTCTACCGTTTCAGCGGCGCTCCGCCGTCGATCCGCTGAGGAACCCGCGTCATGTCCACGCACCAACCCGCTGATGATACGTCGCTGCCGCGCTCGGATGACGACAGCACACGTTACCGTCCGGCCAATACGCCGTCGTCGTCAGGCTCGACGCGTTTCGTTTTCAAGCTCGATGATGAGACCGACATGGTGTCGCCCGAGGAACGTGCGCGCTGGGAAGGGCGCGAGGACGAACGTCCGGCGATCAACCTGCGCGCGGTATTGAGCGAAAAGGGCCGCAAGGGCCCAGTGTCTGGTGCCCAGTGGCCAGCGCATGAGATCGGTGACCTGCTTGGTGAAGGCGGTATGGCGGCGGTGTACCTTGCGCGTCGGCGCGACAACGGCCGCCTGGTCGCGCTCAAGGTCCTGCCGGCGCGTTACGCTGACGATGCGGCCTCGCGCAAACGTTTTGAACGTGAAGCCCAGATCGCCCAGGCGATCGACAACCGTCATGTGGTGAAAGTTTGGAGCGCCGGTCGTTACGGCCCGCTGTGTTACCTGGAAATGGAATACGTCGACGGCACCAGTTTGGGCGACGACCTCAAGCGCCGACGTGAAGCCGCGGACAAACCCTTCACCAGCGACGAGGTCATCGATCTGGCGCTGCAGGCTGCGGACGGCCTGCAGGAGGCCGCCAAACACCACCTGGTGCACCGCGACATCAAACCTGGCAACCTCATGCGCACCCAGTCGGGCGTGCTCAAGATCGCCGACTTCGGCATCGTGAAAGTGATCGGCGAAGAAGCGCTGACCATGGCCGGTACCGCGCTCGGCACGCCGTCGTACATGAGTCCCGAGCAGGGTCGCGGTGACAGCGTCGATGCGCGCGCGGACATCTACTCACTGGGCGTGGTGCTCTACGAACTGCTGACGCTCAAACAGCCGTTCGAAGAGGCCACCGCGGATGCGCTGATCTATCAGCACCACTTCGTCGAACCGAAACTCATCACCGAGCGGGTGCCGACCTGCGATGCCGGCCTGCAAGCGGTGGTGTTCAAGTGCCTGCAGAAGTATCCCGACCGGCGGTACGCGGACGCGGTGCAACTCATCCGCGACCTCAACCTGCTGAAAGGCGGCTGTGCCCCGGAGGTCGCGTTCTTCCCCAAGAACCGCATCACCACCGGTGCCGACGAAGCACTGGCGCGCCATGGTGGTGGCTGGCGGCGGTGGTGGAAACACGCGCTCGCCGGCGTCGCCACGTTGGTGTTGGTGGTCGCGCTGTCGGTGTGGTGGCTGCTCGCCAGCCGCGCGCAGGCCGAAGCGCTGCGTACGCGCCTGGCCGCGCTCGACGCGCCGCAGGCGATCGCGGTGGCAGCGGCGGCGGAGCTCCAGCGGCTGAGCGGTCTGGTCGGAGAACGCGATGCGCAGGTCCTACGTTGGACGAACAAACTGGCCGAGGTGGAGCGTCTCCGCACGCGTCTGAGTGCATTTCCGGCTGGCGATCTCGACCAGGCACAGGTGGTCGATGCCCAGGCCGCGCTGAGCGCCTATCAACAGTTGTGCGGCACCAGTGAAGCGTTGGTGGTAGACTGGCGCGCTCGGCTGGAGGCAGCGCAACGCACCGTGCGTGAGGCCCGTACGGCGCTTGCCGCACTCGATCGCAGCGAGGTGGTGCCGAAAGATTTGCTCGACCGCTTACGTCCGGCCTTGGCCGACGCGCGTCGCCTGTCGTCGCCCACCGATGCCGAGGTCGTGCGCTGGGCTGGGCTGTACGACGCCGCGCTCAAACGCCTGACGGAACTGCGTGCCCGTCT
>JANPLC010000016.1:0-4200 GCA_031426335.1 Planctomycetota bacterium | reverse complement strand
ACGATTCCCTTACGCACAATTCCTGCTGGTTGCCAATGACGGCAGCAGACGCACGCACGGCCAGGCGTTCCAGTAGCAAAGCATGACTGAAGTACGCCAGTCGTCCGTGGCACGGGCGTCTCGCCCGTGGTCTGAAGGCTTTGATCACGGGCGAGACGCCCGTGCCACGGACGACTGGCGTACTTCAGTCATGCTTTGCTACTGGAACGCCTGGCCGTGCGTGCGTCTGCTGCCGTCATTGGCAACCAGCAGGAATTGTGCGTAAGGGAATCGTTCGGCGAGCATCGAGATGCCGGCGTGGCCGAGCACCAGCAGCGCCGTCGACAGCGCATCGCTCACCAGCGCTGACGGATGGATGACCGCGGCGAGTAGCGTGTGCTCGACCGGTCGCCCGTTGCGGGGATCAAGGATGTGGCCGAGGCGCTGCCCACCTGCGACTATGGTACGGCCGTGTTGCCCAGACACCGACAGCGAGGTGTCGTGCAGTCGTGCATGTGCCAGCACGGCATCGGGCGTGCGCGGATCGCGGATGGCGATGGTCCAGCCGTCGCGGCCCGCTTCATCGCCCAACGCGCACGCGGTGGAGGTTCCGCCGTGGATCAGCGCATGGCGGATGCCGGCATCGCGCAGGCGCATCTCCGCTCGATCGAGTGCCCAGCCCTTGCCGACCGCACCAGGATCGAGGCGCGTCGTCGGATGGGCGAACCGCAGGTGACGCTCGTTCGCATCGAACAACAACTGCCGGCGAAGGTCGCACGCGGCGAGCGCTTCAGCGATGGCGGTCGGTGCAGGCTCACCCTGGTCACTGCCATCGCCCTGGATGCGCCAGCAATCAAGCAACGCGCCGATCGCCAGATCGAAGGTGCCGTCAGTCGCCTCGACCAAGGCGCAGCAGCGACGCAGGAATTGCAGCATCAACGGGCTGGGCGCGACCACGGTGTGGCCGGCGAGTTGGTTGAGTCGGCGTAGTTCTGCGCCGTCTTGAAAGGCGCTCAGCAACGCTTCGGCGGCGGTGATCTCGTCGAGTGCTTCTTCGCCAGCGGCACGCAGGGCGGCAGGATCACCGGCATCGGCGATGACGACCTCGAAACGTGTGCGCATGGCAAGCCGCGCCAAGCGCGGCCCAGTCCGGTAGTCCGGAAGTCCGGAGGACCGGAAGTCCTGTGGGTCGTCGATCATGGTGGTTAAACGAACGCTCCTGGGACCTTCATCCCAGGAGCGACTCAGGAAAGCAAAAGACTTCCGGACCTCCGGACCTCCGGACTTCCGGACAGTGGAAATTTATCCCGCCTTGATCGCCCGGGTCTTCTCATCGAACAACATCATGCGGCTGGAACGCGAGGACATCTCCGCCAGGGCGAGAATAGTCTGGATCTTGGCGCCGAGTTCGACCGAACAGTTCACGGCACTGCCGGTGCGGATGGCTTCAATCCAGTTCTTGTGGTGGGTCTGGATGCTGTGGCCACCCTGCTTGGTGATGACGGTTTCTTCCATCTCTTCCGCGAACGGACGTTCGGGTTTGGCCACGGCGCCTTCACCAGCGAAGTGCACGGTGGCCTTGAAACCACGGAAGGTGTCGGTCAGGCCGTTCTCGTTCACCGTCGAGCCGTTGAAGAGCATGGTCCAGCCGCTGGGGAACTCAGCCATTACTTGGACGTTGTCGTCGACTTCACGATCCTTTGAGATGTTGCGCGTGCCGAAACTGGAGACGCGCATGGGGAATTCCGGATTGCCCGAAGCGATCAGGAAGGGGCCCATGCGGTGCGGCATGAGGTCGCCCAGGATGCCGGCGCTGTAGTCCCAGTACTTGCGGTAGCGGAAGAAACGTTCCTTGGAGTCATCGTTCCACGGGCGTTTCGGCGCGCTGCCCAGCCACATATCCCAGTCGAGGTTGTCGGGGCCGGCACCAGCATCGATGCCGTAGTTCCATTCACCCTTGGGGCCGGCGTTGCGGCAATAGCTGCTCTGACCGCTGATCAGCGGACCGATCTTGCCGTCGCGGATGTACTTGCCGATGGCGTGCATCTTGGGATCGGAAGTGAACTGGATGCCGAGCTGGAAGATCTTGCCGGTGCGCTTCTGCGCATCGACCAGGGCGAAGGCCTCGTTGAGGTGCCGGGTCATCGGCTTCTCGCAGTAGACGTGTTTGCCCGCGTCCATCGCGTGCAAGCACATCGGCGCATGCCAGTGTTCCGGTGAGGCGACCACCACCGCGTCGATGTCCTTGTTGTCGAGGATGCGGCGGTAGTCCTTCTCGGTGAACACCGTGGGTGCCGGTTCGACGCCCTTGAGCATCTCGGCCTTGGCGCGTTCCAGGCGCGGGGTGTAGACGTCCGAGGCGCCGATGACCTCGATGTTGTTCTCCGCGGCCTTGTCTTTCAGCCCCTTGAGGTGCGCGCCGAAACCCTGACCGCCGACGCCGAGCACCGCGATGCGGATGCGATCGTTGGCACCGATCACACGACCGGCATTGATCACCGTGCTCGGCTTGATCGGCGGCGCGGTGAACGGCTTCATGTCCAGGCCACCGCTGGTGGGCACGGCGCCCGCGACCGGAGCCGCATCAGCGGCACCGGCACGGTTCGCACTGGTGCAGCCGAGGCCGGTGAGGGCGAAGGCCGCCGCCGCGCCTTTGATCAGCGAGCGACGTGAGACGGACGGGATTTTCGGAGGCTTGGCCATGTGGGTAGTCCTTGTTCTTCGAGGAGGGAGAGAGTGGATTACAGCGCAAACATTTCAGGCGTAAACGCGATGCGTTTGCCGTCGGTGATCGCCTGATTGGCGGTGATGGCCACCACGGTGGCCTGGAAGCCGGTGAGCGCGTCGCAGGTGCTTTCGCCCTTCTTCGCGCGGATGGATTCCAGGAACGCTTCGGCGGCGGTGACGAGGGCGGTGCGGCTGGGATCGACCTCGCGATTCTCGCCCGGCTTCTTGCCGGCGGCGAGGATCTTGGTTGCGTCTGCCACCAGCGCGATGCCGGTGTCGTCGCCGATCTTGTCGCGGTAGGCGTACACTTCCCAGCCGAGCGCGGTGGCGTCGGCTTCTTTGAACATCCACGCGCGGTGGTCGCGCAGCATCACGGCGGCCTCGGTACCCAGGAAGGTTTCAGCAAAGCCGTCGAAGGAGTTGGCGAGGGTCGCGTCGTAGCTGACGTTGAGGCCTTCGGGAAACTCCAGCAGCGCTTGCACGGTGTCGGGCACATCGCGGCCGTCCTTCCATGCGCGCACAGCGCCGTTGCCGCTGACGGCGGTGGGCAGCGCCTTGAGGAACCACGCAGCGACGTCGAGCTGGTGGATGCCGATCTCGCCGACCAGGCCGAGCGAAGTCTCTTTCTTCAAGCGCCAGTTGAGTGCGCGCGCGCGTTCGTCGTTGGCCGCGGCGCGCCGCCACGAGGTGCGTTTGTGCCAGTGTGCGCGGCCCATCGCCACCGTACCGAGCGCGCCGGTGCGGATGAACTTCAGTACGTGCAGGTGCTGCGGATTGGTGCGGCTCTGCAGACCGCTGTGGAAGATCTGGCCCTTGGCTGCCTGCGCCGCCTGCGCAATGGCGCGGGCATCGTCGACGGTGTGGGCGAGCGGAGTTTCGCAGTAGACGTTCTTGCCGGCCTTCAGCGCGGCGAGCACCAGCTCTTTGTGCTGATGCGTCGGGGTGCAGATCCACACCGCCTGCACGGCAGGGTCGGCAAAGACCTCGGCGGCATCGGTGCCGACCTTGGCCTTCGGCGCAAGTTCTGATGCACGGTTGTGGATGCCTTCGTAGGTGTCGCAAATGCGCACGACGTTGGCCCCCGCCGCGTGGCTGAGCGAGGTCAGAATGGCGCGACCTTGTTCACCGAGACCGATGACGGCGCAACCGACCGGCGCGACATTATAGCCGCCGACGGTCGGCGCGGGCGTGAACTCTTCGGCGTAGAGGTTGCCGCCGCCGAAGAACAGGCCGAGCGCGGCAAGTGACCCGGCGCCGACGACAAAACGGCGGCGATCGATGAGGGGTGAGGAACTATCAGTTGGCAACGGGTCGGTCATGGGAACGGAGTTTGGCCTGGGTGAGGAAAGCGGGAGCGAACTCTTACGGACGAAGTCCATGTGTGTGGAGCACTTTATTCGGTTCGCTTTACTGGTCCGGAAGTGCGGTAGTGCGGAGCTCCGGAATTATAGTGGTAATTGCGGTTAGTGGGTATAGTCGGCGTGCCCATGACAT
>JANPLC010000015.1:0-2195 GCA_031426335.1 Planctomycetota bacterium | reverse complement strand
GGCGGCGGCGAGCGTCACCCTGGCCGCAGCACCAGCCGGTACCATCGCCGGCGCCACCATCGAGTTCGTGGTTGGTCAGAGCGATGCGATGGTGTTCCTCAGCGTCAGCGATGATGCCGTCCAGGAACCCGACCAGGTCGTGACGCTCACCGTCAGCGCGGATAGCTACCAGGCGGCGAATCTCGCCGTCACCGTGATCGACGACGATACGCCCACGGTCGCCATCCACGACATCCAGGGCGCGGCCCATGCCTCGCCGTTGGCGGGGCTGGTGGTGCAGGTGGCCGATGCGGTGGTGATCGCCCGCGATGCGCGCGGTTTCTGGATGCAGGAGCCCGACGCCGAGAGCGACGCCGACGCGGCGACCTCGGAAGGCATCTACGTTTTCACCAGTGGGGCGCCGACGGCGGCAGTCGGTGATCTGGTGGCGGTGCGTGGCCGGGTGGTGGAATTCTACCCGGATGGCGTGAGTGGCGATGGCCTAGCGTTCACCGAGCTCAGCACGGTGACGGTGGTAATCCTGGCCACGGGTCAGTCGTTACCGACGCCGGTGGTGATTGGCGCAGCCGGTCGCCTGCCGCCGACCACCACCATTGATGATGATGCGCTGGGTACGTTCGACCCGTCGAATGATGGCATCGACTTCTATGAAAGCCTCGAAGGCATGCGCGTGGCCGTCGATGACGCATTGGTGGTGGGTCCGACCAATCGCTTCGGCGAAGTGTGGGTCCTGCCCGATGCCGGTGCCGGCGCGACCTCGCGCACCACGCGTGGCGGATCACGGCTGACCGCCAGCGACACCAATCCCGAACGTCTCCAGATCGAGGACTACCTCGTGGATGGCGAACCCCTCGCCAACGTCGGCGATTTATTCCCAGGCCGCATCGTCGGTGTGCTGCACTACAACTTCGATAACTTCCGGCTCTACAACAGCGAAGCGTTGCCGGCGCTGAGGGCTGGCGGTTTGGAGAAGGAGATCACCACGTTGCCGAACCATCCGTTGCACGCACCACTGCGACTGCTGCGCATCGCCACCATCAATGTGGAGAACCTCTTCGCCGCCGATCCACGCGTGACCGACCACGCGCGTGCCATCGTCGAACGCCTGGACTCACCAGCGATCATCGCGCTGGAAGAAATCCAGGACGCCTCCGGCCCGACCAATGACGGCACCGTCGACGGCACTCCCACCGGCACAGCGTTGATCGCCGCCATCACTGCGCTGGGAGGGCCTGCCTACCAGTACCTGGAGATCGCTCCGACCAATGGCACCGATGGTGGCCAGCCCGGTGGCAACATCCGCCAAGCGTTCCTCTACCGTGCGCCAGTGACGCTGAAGGCCGGAGTCGCCGGTGATGCGTTGACGCCGACGCAGGTGCTGGCCGACGGCACGCTGAGCCTGAATCCTGGGCGCATCGATCCGACCAACCCGGCGTTCACCAACAGCCGCAAACCGTTGGCCGCGACCTTCCGCATCCATGGCCGCGACCTGATCGTCATCGCCAATCACTGGAACTCGAAGGGCGGCGACCAACCGTTGTCCGGTCGTTACCAGCCGCCGACCCTGGTGAGTGAAATCCAACGCTTGGCGCAGGCGCAGGTGGTGGCCGGTTTCCTCGACCGCATCCTCGACGCCGATCCGCAGGCGCTGGTGGCGGTGGTGGGCGACCTCAACGACTTCTCGTGGAGCAGCCCGGTCGAGCAATTGACCGCCGTCGGCATGAAGCAGCTCGACGAATTGCTGCCGACCGCGGCGCGCTACTCCTACGTCTTCCAGGGCAACAGCCAGACGCTCGACCACATGTTGACCTCGCCCGCGCTCGCCTCGCTCTGCCCGTCGTTCGACATCGTGCACAGCAACAGCGAGTTCACCGACCAGATCAGCGACCACGATCCGAGCGTGGCGCGGCTGACCATCATCCCGCGCCTGCCGCGCTGGCTGGCGGCATGGCTGTGGCCACGGCCGCTCGATGCGAATGGGTAAGGTGGTTGTCACCGCCCAGGAAGAGATGCCTGCAATGGCCCGGCACGTCATTGCCGCCCGCTACCTAAGGCGGCTCGTTTAGCGAAATCCGCGAGAGAGACCGCTGGGAGCGCGGCTGCCCTCGGCCGCATTCCTTTACGACGAAGCATATCGAAATGGGCTGCGACTTGGAGCAAGGCAATGCGTGTGCTGTCAGTATGGAATGCGGCCG
>JANPLC010000014.1:0-21746 GCA_031426335.1 Planctomycetota bacterium | reverse complement strand
GCCGGCAGCGCCGAGGCCAACCGTCTCGGCGACCTGGCGGATTTATCTGTATGCGTGCGGCCTGCACACGCTTGTGGTGGCAGGCGACGTGGGCATGGATCACCCTGCACAGGTCTGGACGAGTCCTGGGCGAAGTCCTGTTACTTTTTCCGCGAGCGTGGATTCTTGAAGGTTGGCCATGAACGAAGACCGACACGGAATCGCCCATGCGTTGCAGCGGCTGGCCAGGAGCCAGGACCGCGCGGCGTGGTCGGTGTTGATGGAACGTTGCGGACCGGCCACCGAACGTTTGGCGCGGCGGTTGTGCAGTGACACGCACGAGGCGCAGGACGCCTTGCAGGAGGCTTGGTTGCAGATCCGCGATGGTGCGGTGCGGTTCCAGCCGCTGGGTGACGATCCGGACGCCGGCGCGTGGGGCTGGATCATGCGCGTCACTGCCAACGCCTGCCTGAAATGGAAGCGGCGTGAACGCCGGCAGCAGACAGTGCACTTTCCAGAAACCCTCGATCCGGCGGCGCCGGTGGAGGATGTGCCGATGGACACCGACGTCGCTTGCGGAATCCGCCAGTCGCTCGCCAGCCTGCCCGAGGAGCAGCGCAGCGCCGTGGTGCTGCACGTCGTCGAAGGCCTCGACTTCGCGACCCTCGCCGCGTCCTTCGGCTGTACCGTCGCGGCCGCCAAGATGCGCGTCTACCGTGGCATCGAGCGCCTGCGTCAGCAGTTGCCGGCCACGGCGCTGCATTCGGTGGCGGTGCCAGCGTTGCTGCTGGAGCTGCCGACGCTCAGCGGACGGCTGGACGTCGCGGCGCTCGACAAGCTGCTGACCTCGCCGGCCACGGCGACGCTGGGTGCAGCACCGGCGGTCGGAGGCGGTGCGGCAGTGAGCAAGGTCGTGGTGGCGGGAGCCCTCGCCGCGGTGGTGTCGCTCGGCGCCGCGACGTGGGCCCTGGTCACACCGCGCGCGCCGGTGATCACCAGCGACCAGACCATCAGCGCTCCACTGACGCCGGCGCGCGTCAGCGCGTCACAACCGACACTCGCGCTGACGGTCGAGCGCGCGATTTTGCGCCTCGGCGATCCGCCCGGAGGTCCGCCCAGCACGCGCATCCGCGTTCGTCCGCAGGGGTTCGCCGACGACGCACGCTTGACCTACACGTGGCGTCAGGTCGCCGATCCGATGAGCCCGACGGCAGTCGCGCTGACGCCAGGCAACGCCGTGCGCTTCTCGCACACCAGCGGCGAGGAGATCACCGCGGAATTCCCTGACCGCGGGGTCTATGCCATCGCGGTCAGCGCGCGCGACCAGCACGGACACATGCGCGAACGCCTCACCTGGGTGAACGTCTGGGGCCAGCGTTCACCGGTGCTGATGGACGGTGTTCCCGACGCGCTGACCGTTGCGCCGGGGCTGCGTCCGCCGCCACGCGTGCGCGACCTGAGCCCGGATCCGGGTCCGTTCCATCATCCACGCTTGTTCTGCACCGTCGCCGATTGGCCGGAGCTGCATGAGCGCTGCGTCGCCGGTCAAGGTCGCTTAGCCAGCGCAGCATTCCGCGCGCTGCGCGAGCGCAGCCATGCACTGCTGGAAGGCAATGGCCCGGATCGCCAGTTACTCGATAGCCTGGGGGCCTATGCGGACGGCACGGCCTCCGCACCGGACTTGGTGCGGGGACGCACACCAGCCGTCGCGCTCGCCGACCTGGCCCGCTTCAGCACGCTGCTGGCGGATGCTGCGCTGATCGAATGGCTGACCCACGACCCGCTGGCGCCGGCGGCAGTTGGCAGCGTCACGTCATCCCAGCGTCAACTCGCTCGCGCGCTCGCCGGGCTGGGCACGGCGCTGCTCAACGCGTGGTGGGACCGCGAGCACAGCACCTTCGCCACCGCTCATCCTCTGTTCCCAACGGGTTTCGAACGCCCAGGGGATCCGCTGCCAACGACGCACCAACTCCCAGGCCTCGCCATCGCCTACGATTTCCTGGCCCAGCGCATGGACGATCGCCAACAGCAGGCGGTGCGCGACTACCTGATCGCCACCGCCGCCGGACGCATCACCGGTGGGCGGCGTTTTGCACGGGCAGCCGGTGACCCGACGGGTTTCCGTGGCGTGCCACGCGGCACACAACAACTGGGCTCGTTCAACGTCACCGATGAACAGGTGATCAAGGCTCTGGTAGTGGCGGGCGAGGAATCCGGCGCCGATCCCAAGGTGGTGCGCGCGTTCCTCGAACCACTGCTGCCCGGCGGCGCCAAGAACCAGGCGACCGCCTACGATTGGACCAGACCGGCAAGCCACGACGGTGGACGCGCGCATCCCGCCAGCCGTCCCTACGGCCTGGGCGAAACCTGGCCCTACGCGCGCAAGGCCGACGTCGACAACCTCCAGCGTTCGATCTGGTGGCATCAGGATCTCGCGATCACGCCATGGGGCACGCTCACCGATGGCATCTCGTCATTCACCATGGCCTCACAATGGCAGTGGCCGACGGCCTTGGCGTTCGCCCGTCAGGGCGCCAACAACCAGTTCGTCACCGGTTACTTCTACCACGTGGTCGCACACCTGCTGCATCAGCAGCGCCTGAGCGGTGACGCCGGCACGCCACGTCTGGTGCCCAGGCGTGAGAGCATCAGCTTCGCCGAACAGGTACCCCACCTGCGCCTGCTGCTGAAGTACATGTACCCCGATGATCCAGCGGTCGATTACCTCGCGGCGTGCTGGGCCGAGGATCTGGGACGCGCGCCAACGCTGTGGACCTGTTTGTTCGGCATCGATCCCCAGATCGCCGAAGTACGCGGCGCGCTGGCGGGAGTCGCAACGGCGAAGGGCCTGCCGCTGACCAAGGTCGATCCCGAGGCCGGCGCGGTGGTGCTGCGCAGCGACTGGCGCGATGACGCGCTGCAGATCGATCTCGACGCGGGTGTGCGATCGTCGATCCACGGCCAGGGCACGCGCAATGCCTTCACCCTGGTCGCACTGGGACGAACGTGGTCCGGAGCCACGTACGGCCAGGGACGCAGCAGTCACGTGCAGGCCGGCATCCAAGTCCAACACCCGGCCTGGGCGGCGTGTCCGGTCACGCAGGGATTCCTTGGCCAGAATCCCAACCACGTGCCGCGCGGCGATGCGCCCTCCTTCGGCGATCCCGGCCAATCCACGCCATCCGGACGGCTGGTGGCGTGGCAGGAGGCGAGCGATGGCTCGTGGTCGCTCGCGGTTGGCGATGCCAGCAGCGCCTACAACGGCCGCACCGATGGACCGCGCAACCTCACGCGCACGCGACTCGACTGGTCGCGTCACCTGCCGCCCGGCCTGATCGACGATCTGGTGGCGCGCAACCCGCTCAATCATGCGCTCTACGTGCAGAACCTCGACCAGCTCTACGGTGGTCCCCGCATGGGCCTGCGGCCCTCGCCGGAAACTGCGGTGCAGTACGCGCTGCGCAGCATCCTGTTGGTGCGCGGCAAACAGCCCTACGTGCTGGTGGTCGACGATTTCCGCAAGGATGGTCAACCGTGGAACCACCGCTGGGTGATGAGCCACGGTCCGTCGACGGAGGCCACCAGCGCGCCGCTGGTGCTCGACGGCGAGGCGACCACCACCGACGCGGTGCTGCGTCACGCGCGTGATGACGGTGCGGGCCAGCCACGTTTGTTGGTGCGCGACCTGGCGCGCACACCGGCCGTCGGACAATCACCGGTGCGTCTCCTGCCGCTCCATCCCGCCCTCGCCGGTTTGCCCGACGACCGTCCGGCTCCAGGACAACAGGTGGTGATCGAACGCCGCGACGTGGTCGACCCAGGGTTCATCGTGTTGCTGGTGCCGCACCGCGCGGGCGACGCGCTGCCACAGACGCAGTGGAATGCCGACGGCACCGTGCTGACCGTCGACCATGGCGATGGCCAGGTCGAACGCATCCGCTGCGCACGTCGCGCGGGCGAGGTGCGGACGCACCTGACGGTCGAGCGGCCGTGAACATGCACGGCACACGACAGGTTCCGTGGCGCATCCACACCAGCGGTGCCCCATGAGCCTGCTCAATCCGACACCTACTGTCGGCGCGCCCGAAACCTTGACCACCCGCCGTCGGTGACCGCGCTCCCAGCTATGGGTGCTACACCACGGTACTCTTGGCAAAAAAGTTGGTTACTCGTCGGGCCCCTCTGGACTTGTACAGGGTAACCCACCGAGCGGTGGCTGGAGCCGCATGCGTATGACCGCTTGCCACCTATCTGGATGGGATCGCCCGCGTGTCCGGCGCTGTCTGGTGCTGGCGCTACTGGCGGTGCACATTACCGCGGTCGAGGCGCCAACGCTGGCGGGCGAGGCGGCGATGCGCGCGACTATCGATCGGCTGTGCCTGGAATGCCATTCGAGCGAGAAGAAGAAGGGTGATTTCGAACTGGCCTTCGTCGCCAAGACCGATCCGACGAGCCACGACGCCTGGGACAATGTCCGCAATGCGCTCGCGTCAGGCGACATGCCGCCGCATGAAAAAACCCAACCGTCGCCGTCCGAGCGGGATGCGCTGGTCGCCTGGATCGATCGGGTGCTCGATGGTCCGTCGGGGGATACGCCCAGCGACCCTGGGTGGGTCACCACCAGACGCCTGACGCGCCTGGAGTTCAACCGCACCATCGCTGATCTGCTCGGCATCGCGGGTGATCACGCCGAGTCGTTTCCGCCCGACAGCGCCGGTGGATCCGGCTCGTTCGACAACCAGGCGGACACGCTCTATGTTTCTCCGTTGCTAATGGAGCGAGTGCTCGAAGTCACCCTGCCGCTGGTGGAGAAGACTCCGCGCGAGCGCCTGCACTGGAGCGACCCCGAGCCGGACAAGAAGAAGGGCATGGTCACGGCGCAGACCCAGCGCAAGGCCGGCGAGGTCTCGCTGATTGCGTTCCTGCCGCGTGCCTGGCGCCGGCCGGTCGCAAAGGCCGAGGTCCAGTCGCTGCTGAAGGTCTACGATCGCGCGGTGAAACGCAGCATCACCCACGAAGATGCGCTGCGCCTGACCTATGCCGCGGCGCTGACCGCGCCGCATTTCCTTTTCCGCCACGAACCGCTGCGCCCTGGCAACGAGGTCCAGGCGCTGTCGCCGCATGAGCTGGCGAGCCGCCTGTCATACTTCCTGTGGTCGACCATGCCGGATGATGAGCTGTTCGCGCGGGCCGACGACGGTTCGCTGGTCAAACCGGAGGTCCTCACCGCGCAGGTCACGCGCATGCTCGCCCATCCCAAGGCGGAGATCATGCCACGCCTATTCATGGGCCAGTGGCTCGGCACCGAGGGCCTGGCCAATGGCCAGGGGCCTGATCCCAAGCTGGTGCGCGGATATTCGACCGCGCTGAAGCAGGCGATGATGCAGGAGCCGACGGAGTTCTTCCGCCAGTTGCTTGCGCGTAATGGTCCGCTGACCGACCTGATCGACTGCGACTACGTCTATGTGAATGACGACCTCGCCGAGCTCTACGGACTGTCGGGCGCATCCGGCGACCGCTTCACGCGCATTGCGGTCAGTGATGGTCGGCGCGGCGGACTGGTGACCATGGCCGGAGTGTTGGCGATGACCTCGCGACCGGCACGCACCAGTCCGGTGCTGCGCGGCAAGTGGATCCTGCAGGAACTGTTGTCGTATCCGCCGCCACCACCTCCGCCGAACGTGGCCCCATTGCCGGAAAGCGGCGAGGGCAAAGCGAACGTCGGTCCACTACGCCAGCGTCTGGAACGTCACCGCGACGATCCCAACTGCCGCAGCTGTCACCAGCGCATCGATCCGCTGGGATTCGGCCTGGAAAATTTCGATCAGATCGGTCGCTGGCGGGTGCGCGGTGATGAAGGCGAGACGCTCGACACCACCGGCATCATGCCCAGTGGTGAGAGCTTTGATGGTCCGCAGCAGTTGAAGAAACTGCTGAAGCAACGTCAGGAGCGCATCATCCAGACGGTGGTCGAGCGCATGCTGATGTACGCGCTGGGGCGACAGCTCGCGCGCTACGACCGTGTTACGGTGCGCCAGATCCTCGCGCGTTTGGGCAGCGACCAGTACGGCGCGCAGAATCTCATCCGCGAAGTCGCGCTCAGCCTGCCGTTCCGCTACCAACGCGACTCCGCAGCTTTCGCTGTCATCCCTCGTAAACCCGACCACGGAACCACGCCATGACCACACGCTCCTGGGCCATCTCCCGCCGTACCTGCCTGCGTGGATTGGGCGTCGCCATTGCCTTGCCCCTCCTCGACATCATGACGCCGGCCTGGGCTGACGAGGCGGCGGTCGCCACACCGAAGTTCAAGCCACCCGCCAAGCCGGTGCGGCTGTTCATGCTCAACATGCCATGCGGCACCTATTACAAGGAGTGGGGTCTGACGCAGGTCGAGGGCAAGCCGGCGTTCAAACCCATGCTCGCCGCGTTGCAGCCGTACCAGGCCGACATCACCCTAGTGCATAACCTGATGAACAAGGCGGCCGTCGCTCATGCGATCGGACACTACGCCAACGAGGGCAACCTGTGGACCTCGACCGTGATGAAGAAGACCGGCGGTGCCGATCTGGATGTCGGCGGTGTTTCGGTTGATCAGCTCGCCGCACGCTGCACCGCAGCGGTGACCCGTTTCCCCTCGCTCAACCTGGGCATGGAATCGCCCTATGGCGGCACCGATGCGGGATGGGCGCGGGTGTACAACAACCAGCTGTCGTGGAGTTCACCGACCACGCCGGTACCGAACGAAATTGATCCCAAACGGGCCTTCAACCGTCTGTTCCGACAGCCTGCCGCACGTCCGGCCAGTGGTGGTCCGGTGGCGATGGCGCTGTCGCAGACCGAGCAGCAGAGCGTGCTCGACTACGTGCTGGGTGAGGCGCAGTCGCTGCGGCGCATGGCCAGCACCGCTGATCGACGCAAGCTGGACGAGTACCTGACCGCGGTGCGCGACGTGGAAAAACAGATCGAACGCGAGATCAAGGAGGCGTCGAAGCAACGCCGAGTCGATCCGGCGGCGACCAAGTCGGTCGGTCAGATCGGTGGACTGGTCACCGCCTTCGACGGGCGGGACCACACCGCGCGTCTGCGGCTGATGCTCGACATCGCCGTGCTCGGCTTCTGGACCGATGCCACGCGCGTGGCGACCTTCATGTTCGCTCATGAACGCAACGACATGAACTACTCGTTCATCGACGGGGTGAACACCACCCATCACGAGGCCTCGCACCACACGTCCTCGCCGGAGAAGCTGGCGATGTACCGCAAGATCTGCCTCTGGCAGACCGATCAGATCGCCTACCTGCTGAACCGCATGTCGACGATCAAGGAAGGTGGTTCGACACTGCTGGACAACAGCGTGGTGTTCTGGGCCGGCGCGCTCAACGACGGCGGCACCCACCAGAGCACCAACCTGCCGATCATGCTCGCCGGCCGCGGCGGCGGCCAGCTCAAACCTGGGCGGGTGGTCTCGCAGCCGATGAAGTCTCCGCTGTCCAATCTCTACGTCTCGCTGCTGCGCTGCCTGGGGATCGAGGTCGATGCGTTCGCTGATTCCACCGGAGACATCCCTGGGCTGTTTGCCTGAACCGTGCGTCCCGCTTCACGGCGCACCGGCCTCCCGCTGCAGGGCAACGCGCTCCAGCATCGTGTCGAACACACGCAGGTCGCTCAGCGCACCGTTGAACCCCTCGCCGACGGTCAGGCGTGAACCGATCAGCACCGCCTGGTCGAGATCGCCGTCGACGACCAGTCGGCCGTCGAGGTACAGCGCGGCGCGTCGGGGACCGATCGCGACGGTCACGTGGCTCCAGGTGTCCACGCTCGGCGCCTCCCCGGTCAGCGTGGTCCCGGCGACGGTCAGGGCCAACGCGCCGGTCGGCGTGAAGGCTAGGCGGAAACCTGCGGAGTCGCCCGCGGAGGCGTGACGACGGACGAGCACGCCGCGCTGCTGCGCGGGGCGCAGCCACAGGCTGACGGTGGTGGCCGTCCCCAGGTTCGGCAGGTGGCGCAGGACGATGCCGTGCTGGTTGGGCTTCAGTCGCAGAACCGGGCCACGCTGGGCATCGTTGACCACGGCGACCGTGCCGGCATCGCTGACGTGTGCCTGTACGCCGTTAGTGCCGGCGGCGACGCCATCGGCGAGGCGATCGCCGGCGACGACGGTGAGCAGAACGCGTGGCGGTGGTGCGGCTATGCGGGATGGCCGCGTCAGAAATCCGGCCGCTACCAGGAACGCATCGATGCGCTGCAGGTAGGCGATGAACTCCGCCCCGGTCGAGCGGTAGCCGAGCAGGATGAAGGCGTGACCGGCCTTGGGCGGCGTGAACAGCTCGCTGGGCACACCCAGCACGGTGAGAACCCGCTGGATCTCAACGGAATGGCGCGCCGCGACGACGACGTCGGCCAGACCGTGCATCAGCAGCATCCGCGCGGAGCCGGGGCCGGCCTGCCAGAGCGGCGAGATGGTCTTGGCGCGGTCCTCGCGAGTCAGGGCCGTGCCGGCTTCCCACGCGCGCGGTGACTGCGGCACATAGGCGAGCCACGGCTGGTCGGTCAGGTCGGTGATCGGATTGCAGGCGATGACCAGGTTGGCCATCGCGCTTATCGTGCGGTCCTCATCCGCGGCATCGAAGCTGTTGATGGTGCCCAGGCACGCGGCCAGATGGCCACCGGCGGAATCGCCGATCACCGCGATGCGCTGCGGATCGATGCCCAGCTCCGCCGCGTGCTGACGCAGGTAACGCACCGCCGAACGGCAGTCCTCCAACAGATCGAACAGGCTCGGCCCCTGCTCGAAGCCGGCTTCCCTGGGCCGCAAGACATGACGGTAACTGATCGTGGCCGCCACCAGGCCACGCTGAGCAAAATAGCGCGCATGCGCCGCGAAGACGCTGCCGTCGAAGGTCCGCCAGTCCGCTCCGGGTTTCCAGCCCGCCCACGCGCCGCCGTGCAGGCAGAGGATCGCCGGTCTTCGTTCGTCCACGCCCGCACGGTCGTTGGGCAGGTACACCGCCATCGGCAGAGCGAGGTCACTGATCTGTTTGTAGGCGATGCGTCGATCTGGCTCGCTGTCTTCGGCAAACCACGCGGGATCGACGATGACCGGAGCGGCCACCTCGGCCGCGCTCAACGCGACGCCGCACGCCAGCACTAACACAGCCAGAGGATGAAATGGGGGCATGGGCAGTTCCGACGTGACCGTGTGGCGTTGGCATGAGTTCCAACCCTGCTCGGCGCAGGAAGAAACAACCCAGGTGTTCATTCCTTCTGTCGGTGCGTCACGGGGTCCACCGCGTGTTGAAGGTCATTCCTGGTCGGCGGTTACTTCAGGGGGTACGCGGGATTGGATGGGCATGACTCCGACCGCTCCGTCTCCGGAATTCAGGCCATGAGCACGCTGCGCACCGTTCCGCCAACCGGCCGGTGGTGGCCTCGCTCATACAAGCCGGGCGGCGTCAGCCGGAAGTGACCACCATGAACCCACATCGTCACGTCCTCCACACCTGCGCCGGCGCCGGTCTCCTGCTGCTGTTGATGGCTGCGCTGGCAGGCGCCGAGCCAGCGGCGGCGCCTGACGCTCCCGAACAACCAGCCGGCAACCGCATCAACCCGGTTATCTCGATCGAGGTCGAGCACCCGATCATGACCCTGGGGGCGCCGCCGGCGGTGGCCAAGACCGCGCTGGAGGTCACTACCTGGCAGTTCCCCAAGAACGCCAAGCTCACCTTCCAATGGCGACAGCTCCAGGACGAGATGCTGCCGGATTCGGTGAAGGTCGCCGAGGCGCCGATCCGCTTCTCGGACGCCACCGCCCAGCGCACTAAGGCCACCCTGCCGAGGCCGGGTGTCTATACCCTGGCGGTCACCGTCACCGACAGCGTCAGCAAGCAGGTCTGGCGCCGCAACGCCTGGATCAACGTGTGGGATGGGCGGGTGCAGCTCAATGCCGCCGGCAAGCCGGATCCAGCGACCCTGATGCCCGGCATCCTGCCGCCGACTTCGGTCCGGCAGTTCAAGCCCGATCCAGGGCCCTTCGCCCATCCGCGCCTGTACTGCACGCCCTTCGACTGGGCAGAGATCAACGCCCGCTGCGTGCAGGGCAAGGTTCAGATCGCCGGCAGTGCTTGGAAAAACCTCCAAGGCCGGGCCATGCAGGTCATCGAGGGCAAATCTCCTACCAAGGCCCTCTATCGCGACCTGGAATCCTGGGCCGCAGCACACTTCGCGGGCAAGGCACCAGACCTTGCGGCGGAAGTTCCGACCATGGTCATGAAACCAGAGGACAGGGTGAGCTACGTCGCCTATGACCTGCTCTGTGCTGGGTTCTTCCAATGGGCACGCATCGACCCCGCGCTGCCTTGGAAGGACATGCCGCCCCAGGACCAAGTCGTCTGCCGGCGCCTAGCGGTGCTGCTGGCCGCTGCCTGCAAGTCCTACCTCGATGCGAACTGGACCCCCGGCGACGAGCGTAATCCCCGTGGGACGCTGCATCAGGACTATGTCGGCTTCTCTCTTCGCGATTGGGACCAGGGACCATTTTTCGAGAATTTTTGGCGAAACATGGCCCTGGCCTACGACTTCATCTCCCCGTGGATGACCTCCAGCGAGCAGCGGGCGGCGCGGAGCATGCTCTTTGTCGGCGGCGTCGGACGCTACACATGGCGGACAGCAAAAACCTTTA
Source organism: Planctomycetota bacterium (assembly GCA_031426335.1). GTDB lineage: Bacteria > Planctomycetota > UBA11346 > UBA11346 > UBA11346 > BOG-1363. The sequence continues at coordinate 11,086 of JANPLC010000014.1, read as the reverse complement.
AACTGTTCGGCTCCCGCTGGGGCACGGTCGTTGATTGGCGTGGCGTTAACGGCGACGGCGGCACCTGGTCCAATTTCGGCGAGCATGTCGTCTTCCTGAGTGCGGTCGTGGCAGGCGAGGAGTCCGGCGTCGAACCGGCGGTGCTGCGTGCCTTCGGTAAACCGCCGATCCCGGATGCCGATCTCAGCGACAATCCGAAGGATCCCTATCCCGAATCCCTCACCTGGCCCCACGCCCGCAAGACCGATATCAACAATCTGGTGCGCCAAATCCGGGCTATGCGCCACGTCCTCACCCCCAACGGTTTCTACACCTATGGCGACGAGGAGGCCTACGGACTCTTCTGGCCGCTCAAAATCTATCCAGCCTCGCTCGGTCTCCTACGCCAGGGTGCGCATAATCAGTTCATCACCGGACCCAACTACCGGATGGTCAACCACGTGATCTACAACCTCTACGCCTCAAGTAAGAAGAACGAAACGTACACCTCGATCCCGCGACATTCGGGAAATGGCGATCATCGCTCCCTCCCTACCTTGCTCCTGAAATACCTGTATCCAGATGATCCCGCTGTAGGTTTCATCCACAGCCTGCGGCACGGCATGCCAACAAATAGCCTCGATAGCCCAGCCCGCCGCATTTCGTTCGAAACCTGCATCTTCGGCATGGATCCTTCGATCCCAAAGATCGGTGTGAACGCGCTGGCGGAGGTGGCCAAGGTCAAAGCTCTGCCGGTGACCAAGGTCGACCGCGAGTGCGGCCGGGTGGTACTGCGCAGCGACTGGTCGGACGCCGCTCTGATGGCTGACCTCGACGTCATGCCGAACTACGGCGGACATGCCACCTTCGCCGCCAATACCTTCAGCCTGCTCGCCTTGGGGCGTTCGTGGTCGGCGCATCCGGGCTACCACAAGATCTACAGCACCTGGCACTCGGGCATCTCGGTCCTGAATCCGGAATGGTCCTCCTGTCCCCTGACCAAGGGCTTCGTCGGCATCAATCTCTTCTATCCGCCGGCCGGCTACACCGCTGGTCGGCTCCAATCGACGGGAGGCGTGAAGCTGCTGGATGCCAGCGAGTCCTCGGATGGGCTCTGGTCGTTGGCAGTGGGCGACGCGACCACCCAATACTGCGCCAAGACCAAGGATGGCACCCTGTTCCAGCCCAGCGCCATGCAGCATGCCATCCGCTCGTTGGTGGTGGTCCGCGGTAAACATCCCTATGCCCTGGTCATCGATGACATCCGCAAAGACAGCCAGAACCACACCTGGCGCTGGACCATGAACAACACCGAGCGGGTCGCAGGCAACGACAGCCCCTTCGCTATGGACCTGCTGCCAGGCGCCACCGCCACCGAAGGTGTCCTGGCGCACCAACAAGATCTCGGAGATGGTCCCGACCTGCCGCGTCTGCTGGTCCGCGATCTGTCCGAGCGCGATCTCGCAACGCAACCGGCTATGGCCATGGACCGCACCCAGTTCACCGTGCCCAAAGGCCTGGAACACGATTTCTATCTGAAGCACCAGGTTAATCTCCTGGTGCTGGAACGCCGGCAGGCGGTCGAGCCGAACTTCAAGATCCTGCTCTTCCCGTTCCGCACTGGCGAGCCGTTACCGACCACCACCTGGAACCAGGAGAGGACCGAACTGACCATCGATCACCGCAACGGCATGGTCGATACCATCCGCTTCAGTCGCAAACCGAGCGATCCGCGTACCTACGTTGCAGTGAGCAGGAAACCGTGAGGTGGTCGTCCCGTTCTGATCGTGGCGCCGCGTCAGCGAGCGGTCACCAATGATTTATGCCGCAGGCAAGCAAGTGAAGAGCGTGGGTCGGCACGGCATGATTCGACTTTCGCACGGCATTGCCGTAGTTCAGTGGTCGCTCCGCCCAGCACTTAGATGTGTCCACATGCGCCAAGCCGAAGCCCGACTTCCTACGTCCATGCGGCGTCTGAGGATTACCGACCCAGGTGGTGCATGCGGGTTCAACGCGCCGGGAAAATACGACAGCGCGACAGTGGTCAGACCAGTACATGAGACCATGTCCCAGTGTCTTTGTCGCACCGTCCTCCTCCTGCTGGTGTGTATCCCGTTCCAGATGGCCGGCGAGGTGCGTCTCGCACCGTTGTTCGCCCACGGTGCGGTGCTGCAACGCGACCGGTCAGTGCCGGTGTGGGGCACCGCCGACGCCGGCAGTGCGGTCAGCGTGCGCTTCGCCGGCCAGACCCTGGCGACCACCGCTGCTGCTGACGGTGCGTGGCGAGTCGAGCTCGCGCCGATGCCGGCGTCGGCGATGCCGCAGACGCTCAGCGTCAACGATGTGCGCGTGGACGACCTGTTGGTAGGCGACGTGTGGCTGTGCAGCGGACAATCCAACATGGAGTGGGCGCTCGAACGCTGCGTTGGTGGACCCGAAGCCGTGGCGCAGGCGGGCAACGTCAACCTGCGTTTGTGCTTGGTGCCGCATAACGCTCAGGTGGAACCACAACGTGATGTCGCCGCCCGCTGGATGAAACCAGAAGCGAAGACCGTGCGCATGTTTTCGGCCATCGCCTACTGGTTCGGCGATCAGCTCCAGCGCGAGGTCGGCGTGCCGGTCGGCATCATCGCCAATCCCTACGGCGGTACGACCATCGAGGGCTGGTTGCCGCGCGCGACCTTGCAGCAGGGACCGTGGCCGCAGGACAAACGCACGGTGCTGGAGTTGGCGTTGGCCGATGATGCGCAGCGTCGGCGAGCTGCGCAGGATGGGCTCACCGCCTACGAAGCGGAGAAAGCCGCGGCGGAAAAAGCCGGTCGTCCGGCGCCACCGGTTCCTGCCGCCTTGCCGGGTACTCTGCGCGGCCCGTCGATGTTGTGGAACGGCATGCTGGCGCCGCTCGCACCGTACCGCCTGCGCGGGGTGTTGTGGTACCAGGGCGAATCGAATGCGTATGCGGGGCTCGCCGCGCCGTATGGCGATATGTTACCCGCGTTGGTCCGCGATTGGCGCACCGCGTTCGCGGATCCAGAGCTGCCGATGGTGATCTTCCAACTATCGCGTTACCGCAAACCGCAGACTGATCCCAATGCACCGAGCGGCATGGCCGAAGTGCGTGACCTCCAGAAAAATACCGTGGCCGCCACACCACGCACTGCGCTGGTGGTCACCATCGATCTCGGCGAAGAGGACGTGCACTACCGCGACAAGCGGCCCGCCGCCGCGCGTGCAGTGCAGGCCGCGCAGGTGCTCAGCTACGGTCGTGAGGGCGAGACCGGTGGTCCGCGAGTCGCCGGAGTGACCATCAACGGCGCGCAGGCGAGCGTGCGTTTCGAGCGCACCGGTGGTGGACTGGTGGCGCGGGACGGCGTGCTGAGCGGATTCATCATCGCGGGCGACGATCGCGTATTCCATCCTGCCGAGGCGCGTCTCGCCGGCGACCACGTGGTGGTCAGCAGCAGCGCGGTGCCGCATCCGGTGGCGGTGCGCTATGCGTGGGGTGATTTTCCCGCGGTGAGTCTGTTCGGCGGTGACGGTTTGCCGGCGTCGCCGTTTCGGAGCGACGACTGGCCGCTGCCGGTACGTGCGTTAAAAAAGCCCTGATGTTATCGGAGTAATCATGCTGCTGCGTCTGCTCGCCGTTTTTTCCATCATTGCCGTGACCTCCGCTCACAGCGTGATGTCTGCCGCTGACCTCACGCTCGCGCGTTTGTTTTCGTCAGGCGTCGTGCTGCAACGCGATTGCCCCGTGCCCGTGTGGGGCTGGGCCGATCCGGGCAGCGCGGTGACGGTCGAGTTCGCCGGGCAGCAGGTCACGGTGACGGTCGATGCCCAGGGCGCGTGGCGTGCTTCCCTCGCGGCGTTGTCGGCCAGCAGCACTCCGCGCACGCTCACCGTGCGCACCGAGCCCGGCGCGCAGACGCTCACCGTCACCGACGTGTTGGTGGGTGAGGTGTGGCTGGCCTCCGGTCAATCGAACATGGGTGTGCCGTTGTCGAGTGCGCACAACGCCGCGGCCGCGCTGCCGCTCGCGCAGGATCCATTGCTGCGTTTTTTCACCGTGACGCGGACCACCGCGGCCGAACCAGCGCGCGATGTGAGCGGCACGTGGGAAACGACCACGCCCAAGACCGCGGGGAAATTCTCGGCGGTGGCGTATTTCTTCGCCCGCGATCTGCGCGCGCGGCTCGACGTTCCGGTAGCGGTCATCCATTCATCGTGGGGCGGAACGCCTGCGCAGGCGTGGACCAGCATCGCGGCGCTCCGCCAGGATCCGCCCTTCACGCGTTACCTCGACCAGTGGGAAGCGGCGCTGACCAAACACCGGCAGGTCCAAGCTGATCCTGCGTTGGCCGAGGCCTACCGCGCCGATCTCAAGCAGTGGCAGACCGAGGTCGCGCCGGCGTACAACGCCGCGGTCAAGGCGCATCTCGCCGCCAAGGACGGCAGTCCCAAACCCAAGCCCGCGCGTCCGGAGCCGGTGAATCCCGATCCGATGGGCATGCCGAGTCCGTCCGCGCGACCGAACGTGCCGGGCGTGATCGTCAACGGCATGATCGCGCCGCTGGCGCCGTACGCGCTGCGCGGCGTGTTGTGGTACCAGGGCGAAGCCAACGGCGGTGACGGCATCGGCTACCGCAGCCTGCTACCACGCCTGATCGGCGACTGGCGCGCGCAGTTCCGGCGTGACGACCTGCCATTCCTGATCGTGCAGCTCGCCGGCTGGGACCACGACACACGCGGCGCGGAGTATCACGACTGGCCATACCTGCGTGAAGCGCAGCTGCTGACCAGCCGCACGCTGCCGCACACCGGCTTGGCGGTGCTCAGCGATCTCGGTGATCCGCGCGATGTGCATCCGGGCAACAAAGTCGATGTCGGCGCACGCCTGGCGCTCGCCGCCCGGCGCGTCGCCTATGGCGAAACGCTGGCCGCCAGTGGTCCACTGCTCACGGATCACGTGCGCGAGGGCGCGACCATGCGCCTGCGTTTCAGCGAGGTTGGCAGCGGGCTGGTCATCGGCCAGGCACCATGGGTCGCGCCTGGGCAACAACCGTTGCCGAACGACCGCCTGCTCGGCTTCGCCATCGCCGGCGCTGATCGGCGCTGGCACGAGGCCGACGCACGCATCACTGACGACAGCGTGGTGGTGTCGAGCCCAGCGGTGAGCGAACCGCAAGCGGTACGTTACGGCTGGGCGAATGCGCCGCGGGGCAACTTGTACAACCGTGAGGGGCTGCCGGCATCGCCGTTTCGCACCGATGACTGGAAGGCACCCACGCCATGAACGTCCTGCGTGCCATCACCGCTCTGCTCATCGCTCTGCCGCTCGGTGCGGTCGAGGTGTTCGTTGCGCCGCACGGTGATGACCGTGCCGATGGCAGCCGAGCCCGCCCGCTCGCCAGCCTGGAGGCGGCGCGCGATGCGGTGCGACGCGCACGCACGACGTCCCCCGCCGAACCGGTGACGGTGTGGCTCGCCGGGGGAACCTACCAGCGCAGCGGTTCGTTCGTACTGGAGGCGCCGGATGGCGGGACCGCCGCGGCGCCGGTGCGGTACCAGGCCGTGGACGGTGAAACCCCACGTTTGGTATTGTCGTCTGTGGTGCCGCCCGCGGCGATGCGCGTGGTTGACGATGCGGCACTGTTGGCGCGGCTCGCGCCGGCCGCGCGCGGCAAGGTGCTGCGCATCGACCTGGCCGCCGCCGGCATCGCGCCGCTCAAACCGTTGCCGAAACTCTTCACCGATCACGGCGGCTTGCCGCAGGTGGTCTTCAACGACGAACGCCTGCCGATCGCACGCTGGCCCGAAGACGGCTACGTCACCATCGCCAGCGTGCAGAGCGGTGGCAGCCAAGCGGACAAACCGCCGGTGTTCACCTACCGTGGCGACCGGGCGCAACGCTGGACCACCGCGTTGGCGGCAGAGGGCGTGTGGATCGGCGCGTTTTGGCGCGTGCCATGGGTGCGGCAGATCGTGCGCGTGCAGCACATTGATCCGGTGCGTCAGCAGATCACCTTGGCGGCACCGGTGCCCGGAGGCATCGGCTCGAAATATAGCAAGGAGGTCGACGGTACCCGCGTCGGCGACGGCAAGGAACCGTGGTTCGTCTTCAATCTGTTGGAGGAACTCGACACCCCAGGGGAATGGTGCGCCGATCCGGCACAGGGCGTCATCTATTGCTGGCCGCCGTCACCAGTGGTCGCCGGCGCGCTGCGCATCGATGCGGTCACCGCACCGGTGATCACCATCAGCGGAGCGAGCCACCTGGAACTCAGCGGCCTGACGCTGACCGGCGGCCTGGGTGACGGGATTCGAATCGACGGCGGCAGCAGCGTTAGCGTGCGCGCCTGCACCGTGCGCGCGGTTGGCGCGGTCGGCATTCGCGTGAACGGCGGGAGCGGGCACCAGGTGCGTGGTTGCGACATCGCCGGCAGCGGCGCGGAAGGCATCACGCTGAATGCCGGCGATCGCGCCACGCTCACGTCGGGAGCCGGTGCCTTGGTCAACAACCACGTCCACCACTACGGTGCGATTGCCCCGATGGTCAGCGGCATCGTCGTCGCGGGCGTGGGCAACCGCGTGGCGCACAACCTGCTGCATGACGGGCCGTACGGCGGCGTGCTCTACCACGGCAACGACCACGTGTTGGAGCACAATGAGATCCACCACATCGGCCTGGACGGTGGCGACCTCGGTGCGTTCTACAGCAACGGCGACTGGGCCAGTCGCGGCAATCGTATCCGCTTCAACCTGGTCCACCACGCGCCCAACGCCAATGCGTTTTATGTCGACGACGGCAAGAGCGGCGACCACATCCACGACAATCTGGTCTATGCCGCGGCGTGTGGTCCGTTCATCGGCGGCGGTCACCACCACCAAGTGCGCAACAACCTGATGATCGCCTGCACCAAGGGCATCCACGTCGACGACCGCGGCGTGGCGCGGCGTTACGACCGCAGCAGCCGTCACCTGATGCGCGAGCTCGAACGCCTGCCGACCACCACGCCGCCGTGGAGCGAGCGGTATCCCGAACTGGCACAGATGTTCGCCGAAGACCGCTTGACGCTGCCCACCGGCAACGAGTTGCGCGGCAACGTGATGATCGCCTGCGGCAAGCCGATGAATATGAGCGGACGACGCGAGCACTTTGCGCACCTGACGCAGGTGGAATCGACCATCATCACCGAACTGCCGCCGTTCACCGACGCGTCACGACTCGACTTCCGGCTGCCGGCCGGAACGCCGGCGCCGCCGCTGTTGGCTGCGTGGCCGTTCGCTCGCGCCGGTTTGCAACGTGACGCTGATCGCAGCCACGTGCCTGATGACGTGGCGACCGGCCGCTTCACGGCGCGTCCACTGCGGCGGCTGTTCGATTCGCAGACGGATGTGGACGGGACGCCGGCGAAGACGCGGTGAGCCGATGAGACGGCAACCGGTAGAGATCGAACGCCGGCCGTGCCGCCGGCTCGTTCCCAGCACACATCTGATCGCCTTGTGTTCCCCTGTCCGAAACCTTGACGGAAACCCGGTAGAATCCGCGATTTTTGAAAGCCGACCACCGTGTCGGACATTTCATCCGCGAAACGTCATCACACTGCCATGCACACGGAACCACGGATCATGAATCTCCCATCAGCCCGCGTCGCGCCAGGCCTCGCTGGCACCATGCGCGCCCTCATCTGCGCACTCGGCCTCCTCGCCGGTGGTCACCTGACCGCGGCGGAGGCCGGCACTCCCGTCGCCGCCAAACCAGTCAAGCCACGCACCGACCAACCACTCCAATACGAGAATTGCAAAAGTTACGATTACCCAGGACGGCATGCGGCCATCCTGGCGCTGAAAACCGAACTCAATCCACAGTTGGTGCTGATCGGAGATTCGATCACCCACCATTGGGGTGGTCCGCCCGCCAGTCGGCTGCGCGATGGCGAGCAGGTGCTGAAGACCGACCTCGCCGCCTACCGCACGCTCAACCTCGGCTTCGGACATGACCGCACGCAGCACGTCATCTGGCGCCTGCAGAACGGCGAGATCGATGGCATTGCCCCCGACTGGGTGGTGATCCACATCGGCACCAACAACTTCAATGACAGCAACACTCCGGCCGAGATCATGGCCGGCATCGCGGCGGTGTGCCACGAGGTGCGCACGCGCCTGCCCAAGACGCAGATCGTGCTGATGGCGATCCTGCCGCGTGAACGCAAAGCCGGGCATGCGCGGCGCAGGGCGCTGGCCGAGGTCAACCAGCTCATCGGTGCCTATGCCCGTGAGCACAAATTGATCCACCTCGACATCGGCGCGTCGTTCCTCGATGCGGCGGGAGACATCCCGATTCCGCTCATGCCCGACGCCCTGCACTTGAGTGCGGATGGCTACCGCATCTGGGCCAAGGCCCTGCTCGAAATCTTCCAGGGGAAAATGCCGTGACGCGTTCCTCCATCCAAGTGCACGTTCGTCACCACCGCGGTCATCAGCATCAAGGATCATCGACCATGCGTCTTCTCTCAGCGACCGTGCTACTCCTGTGCGCCGCCATCTGCGGTTGGACGGCTGACGCGGTTCCGCTCACCGCGAAGCCACCGGCTGCTGATGCCCCGAAGGCGGATGCCGAGGACGACCAACCGCAGGTCGAGGCCACCCCAACTGGCAGCGCGCTGCTCGCCAAACTGGGCGCTGGTCGCTACGCCACGCTGGAAGAACGCGAACAGGTGGTGGTGACGGCAGCGCTCGCCGATCTGGAAGCCGTGAAGAAGAGCTGGTCACCGATGGTGTGCTGGACCGCACAGCTGCTGTACAAGGCCGGCCGCAACGACGAGGCGAACGACTTGATCCGCGAATACGTGGGGAAGTTGACGCGTCAGGCGCAGGGCCGCATCGCGAACATGGAGCGCCAGAAGGCGGCTGGCACGTTCAAGTCTCTGAAAGTCGCCAACGGACTCGACTGGGGCGAGCCGCACGTGAACGGCTTCGGTCTGTGGGGCGTACTGCAGGCCTACGTGCGTTACCAGGATCGCATGGATGCCACGTTGAAGCAGGAGGTGCAGTGGATCTGCACCAAGAACACCAGCTGGTTCGGCTCCACCGGCAACCTGGGATTCCTCATTCCCTTCAACCTCTACCTCACCGAGCAGCTGTTCGACCCCGCGCTGCTGCCGGCGGATGGGCGCTACGGCGCGCGTGGCGAGTCGGCGATCAAGATGTTCTACAAACGGATGGACTACACGGTCTCGCGCGGCTCGCCGGAATTCGCCTCGCGCCCCTACATGATGTTCAACATCGGCATCTTGCTGAATTTCGACAACCAGTTCATCGCCCCGGAGTTGGCCAAACGCGCGCGCATCGCCTACGAAGTCTCGATCGCGCACGCCGCCGGCACCTGGCTGAATGGCAATTGGATCACGCCGGCCGGGCGCAGTTACCCCGCGCATTTCACCCAGGCACCATCGGGCAATGCCGGCATGTTGTGGACGTATTTCGGTGGAGCGACGCCGACGCTGGGCGGCATGGCGTCACAGGTGTACACCGCCGCAGAGTCGTGGCGTCCGCACCCGCTGATCGTGAAAGCGGCCACCGACCGCGCGAAGCCCTACGTCCACCGTTCGCGCTTCGATGGCGTGAACCACTTTCAGACCTCGTACATCAACCGCTCCTACGGCGTCTACAGCACCGCGCTCACGCATCCGCCGATCGGACGCAAAGCTTCCATCTGGGGCCAGTGTTATCCGTACGGCGTGATGTTCGATCAGCCCGACACAACCAAGGCCAGCCTCTGTTGGATGACGGTTCCCGCCTTCGATGACAAGCCGCTGACCAACCACACCCAGGGCGTGAGCAGCCGCTTTTGCGAATACCTGCAGCACGAAGGGACTCTGCTGCTGGTGGCAAACAACCTGCGCGATCCCGCGTACCTGCCGAAGATCCGCGAAGACGTCAAAGGGCACCGGCAATCCTCGCTTGAGACGCGTTCCATCCTCGGCTACGTGCCGGATGGATACGTCGCGCTCATCGATGACGCCGCGCAGGACGGGCGCATCTTCCTCGATTACGGCAGCGTGCTGATCGCCTTCCACGCCAGCCAGCCCTTCACCTGGACGCCACGCGGCGGCCTGTTCTCCGGCGGCGGCATTTCCAAGCAGGACAGCGAATTCCGCATCGCCGCCGACAACGCGGCGCTGGCGATGGAAACCGCCCATCCGGATGAATTCCCGGCCGCGACGCCGGGCGCACGTTTAGCCGCCTTCAAAGCGGCCATCGTCGCCAAGTCGAAGATCACCCTCGGCAGCGCCGTCCTGCCGCCACCGCCACCGGAAAAACCCGCCAAGGGTCAGCCGGCCGCCGTACCCGCGGCTCCGCTCACCGTCGCCAAGGGCACCTACAGCGACCGTCACGGCCGCACGCTGGAGAAAGTCTTCCAAGGACCCGCAACCATCGATGGCAAAACCGTGGACTACGACACCTGGCCGCTGATCGACAATCCCTGGATGCACCAGGACTGGAACGGCCCGACGTTACGCTTGAGCGACGGCACCACCGAACGGATCTACGATTTCACCGCCTGGAGCATCACCGAACGAGCGGTGAAGGCCCGCTAAGCCATGCCGCCTTACAGCTCGTTAGTACGCGTGGTTGAACGCTCCCGATTCTACCATTATCCTGAAACATCAGTTCGAATACAAACTTCCACCACAAAGAAAGCAAACCACTGCGCACCATCAAGCGCGAAGCCGTGGCCCGAACTTGCCTAGAAATCGACCACCAAGGCGGATGCCTCGCCGCATCCGAACTCGCCATCATGTACAATATTAGCTCTGCCACGGTCGGAAAATACATCGCCCGTTGCGCAGGTGCTCTGCCATGACGTCTACTGCCCCTAGGGAATTCATGAACCACCGCCTGCCGTCATCGCCACTCTTCAGCGTCGATCATCCACGCAATACAAGTCACCCCTGGCATATCCTGCGAGTCTTGTTGATTTTCGCGTCCTTCATGTGCGCTCCGCTCGTGTGGGCAGCGGAAGACTCCGCGAAGCCGCAGGGCAATCAGATCAATCCGTTCATCGCCATCGCTGTCGATCAGCCGATTTTGCGTCAGGTCGATGCCC
>JANPLC010000013.1:0-23670 GCA_031426335.1 Planctomycetota bacterium | reverse complement strand
CGCGCATCAGGGGGTTCTGCGCTAAGTAGCGCAGGGTGTCGTGCATCCAGCCATGTTCCATTTGAGGTCGAAGCCGAGGCCCTGGAGTTCGGTCGGCGCGGTGACCCCCTGCCACGCAGTGCTTTCCTCAGCGATCATCAGCACGCCGGCATGTTCGCGATGAATAGTGCTGGTGAGCTCCTGCAGGAAGCTCACGGCTTCGAGATTGGCGATGCCGCCTTGTTCATTCGCTACCCAATCGCCCTCTTCGCGGTCGTAGTTGCGATAGAGCATCGACGACACCGCATCGACCCGCAGGACGTCGATATGGAAGCGACGGATCCAGTGCAGCGCCGCGGCGACCAGGAAGTTGCGCACCTCTGGCCGACGGAAGTTGAAGACGTGGGTACCCCAGGTGCGGTGTTCGCCCTCGCGGGGGTCCTCATACTCGAAACACGCGGATCCATCGAATCTGGCGAGGGCGAAGTCGTCCTTGGGAAAGTGCCCTGGGACGAAGTCGATGATCACGCCGATGCCGGCCTGATGGCAACGATCAATGAACGCGCGGAAATCATCCGGCGATCCGTGGCGGCTGTTGGGCGCGAACTGGCCAGTGACCTGATAGCCCCACGAACCTTCGTACGGATGCTGCGCCACTGGGAGTAGTTCGAGGTGAGTGAAGTTGAAGCGTTTGCAGTGCGCGATCAGGCGCTCGGCCAGCACGGTGTAGTTCGGCCACGTGTCACCTGGTTCCGGTCCACGTTGCCAACTGCCAAGGTGGCACTCATAGACCGCCATCGGCCGTTCAAGATGCGGCTTGGACCGCCGATCGGTGATCCACTTGGCATCGCTCCAGCGGAAGGTGTCCGGCGGAGCCACGATGCTGGCGGTGGCCGGTGGCAGTTCGGCAGTGGCGGCGAAAGGATCAGACTTGATGCGCAATTCGCCGGTCTTCGTCCGCAGTTCGAACTTGTAGCGCATCCCCGGCTGCACGCCCGGGATGAACAGTTCCCACACGCCGAATGGCGTACGCGGACGCATCGGGTGCCAGCAGCCATCGAACCCGTTCCAATCGCCCACCACGGACACGCGTTCGGCGTTCGGCGCCCAAACAGCGAAACGTACACCTTCGATCCCATCGATGGTGACGACGTGGGCACCGAGCAGGTCGCCCAAGTGCAGGTGATGTCCGGCTTGGAACAGGCCGAGATCAAATTCGGAGAGCTGTGGCCAGAACGAATAGACATCACGCACGCGCCGTGGCTCCGGCTGACCGTGGAAGCGTACCTCCAGCTCATAGGCGAAGGATTCCTTGCGCCCAGGAATGCGGGCTTCGAACAAGCCGTCGCCAGCGATGCAGGTCAGTGGAACCGGCTTACCGCCATCAGCCGGCACCAGGGTGACCGCTTCGGCCTGACGAAGCCACACCCGCGCCCACAGGGCGTCGCCCTCGCGGTGCAGGCCGAGTATCGAGAACGGATCTTGGATCCGTGCCTCCAGCAGTGCCGCGATCGTGATGGGATTCAGCGGCATGGAGCACTCCGCAAGGCGTGCGCGGGGCTTGTGGCGGAGCCCCACAACAACAGCACACAACCTGGCAAAACAGCTACTGAAACCTCTTGGTTCCGGTTTTTCCAGGTTGTGACCGTCGCCTTCACTGGTCCATGCCCAGTTCCAGGATCTGCTTGACCGCGTCGAGATCGTCGAGTAAGGCCGCGCAGCCACGCGCGACACAGGTCATTGGATCTTGCGCCATGCGCACCGGCAGGCCGGTTTCGCGCGACAGCAGTTCCGGCAGGCCCTTGAGCAACGCGGTGCCGCCGGCAAGACAGATCCCACGTTCCATGAGATCGGCAGCGAGTTCCGGCTGCGTGCGTTCCAGCACCATCTTCACCGAGTTGACGATGGCCATGAGTTGCGGCTTGAGCGCTTCGTACACTTCGTTGGCCGTTACTTCGATCGCGCGTGGCATGCCGGTGCGCATGTCGCGACCACGGATCGACATGCGCGTCTCTTCCGCCGGAGCGATGGCACAGCCGATCTGATGTTTCACCGACTCGGCGGTGTTTTCGCCAATTACGACGTTGTACTCGGTCTTGAGGTATTTGACGATGCTCATCGACAGCTCATCGCCAGCGACGCGCACGGATTCCGAGGCAACGATGCCGGCGAGCGAGATGACCGCGACCTCGGTGGTGCCGCCGCCGATGTCGACGATCATCGACCCAACCGGGTCGGCGAACGGCAGACCGGCACCGATGGCCGAAGCCATCGGCTCGGGGATGAGGAAGACTTGGCGTGCGCCGGCATTCATGGCGCTGTTGGTCACCGCACGTTTTTCGACTTCGTTGATGCCCGACGGCACGGCGATGACAACACGTGGGCGGAACGGACCACGCCGACCATGGGTACGGCGGATAAAGTAACGCAGCATCGCCTCAGTGATTTCGAAGTCGGCGATCACGCCATCCTTCATCGGCCGGACCACTTCGATGTGCCCGGGATTCTTGCCGAGCATGATCTTGGCCTGCTCGCCGACGGCATTGCCGTCCATCATCACCTGCTTGGTGCCCTTCTTGACCGCCACCACGCTCGGTTCGGAGATCACCACTCCGCGACCTTGAACCGCGACCAGGGTATTCGCCGTGCCGAGGTCGATTCCCAGGTCGAGGCTGAACATTCCGATAAAACGATCGACCCAGCTCATGTAGGGCAGGACCTTAGAGCGACGGCCCCAGGGCGCAACCGGACGTGGCAGCGGTGCAGAGCAGGACTCGGGAAGTGCACTATCGTCGTGCTGTACAAGCTTGGCGGTGAGTTGGTCCTGGGCTGGTGTGTGTGGGGTATTCATCCCCGTCACCACCCATCGCACGGATGCTGGGGTTTTGGGCGAGGTCCCGATGGCCACTGTCAGCATTCGTCGCATCACGGTCGAGCGCCACGCACGCTACCTGTGCCTGAGCTTGAGCCGGCCAGATCGCTACAACGCCATCGACAGCGCCACCCTGCGCGGGTTGGCCAGCCTCCTGGACCGCGCCCACCAGGAGGCCTTGCCGCTGGTGCTCAGCGGCAAGGCTGAGCTGTTCTCCGTCGGTGCCGACATCAGTGAATTATCCTCCCTCAGCGCTCACCAGGCAGAGCTTTATAGCCAACTCGGCCATCGCGTGATCGAGGCGCTCGAGGCGTGGCCCGGCGTCACCATCGCCCACCTCTCTGGTTATGCACTGGGGGCCGGATTGGAGCTGGCACTGGGCTGCGACGTCATCACGGCGACGCCTGATGTGCGCGTCGGCCTGCCAGGCTTGGCCTGGGCGCTGGTCCCGTGCATGGGCGGTCTGCGGCGGATGGCCTGCCGGGCGAGTGAACGGTTCTCTTCCGAACTGTTCCTGCAGGGCGCGGTGCTGGGTGCAGAGCAGTCCCTGCGTGAACACCTGATCGACCGCATCGTCAGTGATGAATCACAGGTCGCGGAACTGGCACACCACATGAGCGACTACTCGGCAGCGGCAGTGCAGGCGATCCGCTCGCTGCGCCTGGCACGCCAGGGCCGTATCGACGCGATCACGGGTTCGCGCATGTTCTCCTTGCCCTTTGCCAGCGGCGAATGTCAGCGGCGGCTCAAGGCGCTGCTCGCTGGATGACGCGTCGTCGCTGCGCTGGTGCGACGTTGATTAATTAATTCACCTCGCACCTCGCACCGCTCAGCAGCCCAGAAACGACAACACCCACCCGCATAGCGGATGGGTGTCGTGATAACGTCTGCGACAGACGTTCAGTTTAGATACGCTTGACGCCGCCGTCGAGCTCGTCCTGCCACTTGCGCAGGGCAGCCCACTGGGCCTTGACGACCATGTCGGCCTGCTTGGGCCAGGTGCCGGGCTGGGCGGTGTTGAAGTGCTGACCACCGGCCTTGATGATCTGCTCCAACTTGGCGACATCGCTGACCGCCAGCTTGGCGAAGGTGTCGATGCCGGCCGCGCGCAGCAACTCGGTGATCTTCGGACCGATTCCTTCGATCATGGCGAGGTTGTCCTGGCCGTCGCGCTTCGGACGGAAGTCGAAGGCACCGGGACCCTGGCTGCTCGGGGCAGCGGCGAGCGCTTCCTTGGCCTGCTTGACCACATCGGCAAACGCCGCGGGCTGATGGATCGCCAGCTCGCTGAGCTGCTTGCGATCAAGGCGGATGTCAGCGAGCTGCAGGCCCGCGATCAGACGGCTGTAGGGCACGCCCGCTTCGCCAAGACCACGCGCCGCGATGCTGATACGCTTGATCCACAGCTGACGGAAGTCGCGCTTCTTTTCCTTACGGCCGCGGAAGCCCATCTGTTCTGCGCGCATCACTGCTTCGCAGGCGACGGTGTACATCTTGCGACGACCGCTGTAGAAACCCTTGGCGGCCTTTAAGACGCGGGCTTTGGAACGATGACGAGCTGCACCATTGGTGGCACGCATGGCATATCTTTCATAACTGCCCGGTGCCGCCGTAGTGGCATGGCTACCGGAGAGGCTGTTCGCCTACTTGGGGTGATTCAGATGACCATCGCTTGAGCGGTCAAAGACCGACGATTTGCGATGGCGGAGATTTTACGGCTGGCCCATGAGCAAGGCGTACCGCGCACGACGGACGTAGCCGGCGGTGGTGGTGGTGGCCTTCTTGGCGAGGTTGCGCCGGCGCTTCGGGCTGCGGTTGGTCAGCAAGTGGCGCACGCCGCACTGGGTACGCACAACCTTGCCCGTCGGGGTGATACGCAGACGGCGCTTGGAGGCTTTGTGGCTCTTCATCTTGGGCATGACAACATCCTTGACCGGTACGGCCTCAATTGGGGAGCGCGGAAGATAGTGCGCTATCCGTACTTGCAAGTACGGGCTTGAATTACGTTCAGACTCGAATTGTCCGCTGCGAGTCCGTTTGAGCGGTCAGCGGCCGACCAGCAGACGGTCACCCAGGTGCTGACCCAGCTGCGGCACATCGAGGATCATTTTGCGGGTCTTTTCGACGTCGTAAGCCACGCGGCGCCATTCGACCGATTCACCATCAAAGATCACGTAACACGACCGTGGATCGCCGTCGCGCGGCTGGCCGACGCTGCCGACGTTGATGATGGTTTTGCGCGGATCCATCGTCCAACGGTAGTCGAGCCCCTTGATGCCATGCCAGACCATATCGTCACCGGTGACGACACCTGGACGGTGGGTGTGGCCGATGAAACTGGTGTGTTGTACCAGAGCGAAGTTCTCGTCGAGCAACTGCTTGGGGTCTTCACCCAAGAAAGTGCGACCGAGGGTGTGCTCTTCGAGGATGTATTCTTCGAGGTGATTCCGCGGGCTGGCGTGCACGTAGAGCACGTCGCCTTCGCTGAAGCTGGTGGGCAGATCGCGTAGCCACTTGTAGCGCTTGCGCTGGCCGAACCACGAAAAGAGGCTGGCACGGATCTTCTGATTGGTCCACAGCGCAGCGGCGCGCGCTTCGGCATTGAAACCGATGGGCTCATGGATTGCGGCATGGTCGTGATTGCCGGCAATGACCTTGCCCTCCTCGCACACGTCGAGGATCGTGCGCATGGCCTCTACAGGTTCGGGTCCATAGCCAACAACGTCGCCCAGGCAGTAGATGGCATCCACGCGCTGTTGATCGATGTCCGCCAACACAGCGTTGAGGGCGGGCATGTTGCTATGGATGTCGCTGATGATCGCGATTCGCCGCATGCTGACGGCTGATATACAAGGCCTGTCCCCCAAGCACCATAGCAAATCCAGCGAGGGGTTTCCGCATCCTTGGTGGCGCCCAACGGACCACGCTGGTAGGCCGCCGCGAGATTCCGGCCCTTCCGCCGATTGCTCAGCCAGGACTGCTCAGGCGCGATGCTTCGCTGCCACTGGAATCACAGGAAGTCGAGCAATGACGGGCGCAGCACGCGTGAACCCGACTGCAGTCCGGCTTCCAGGGCCACCTGCGCCAACTGCATCTGGGCGATGGTATCCGCGAAATCGACGTCCTCCGCCGCGCTGACCAGGGCATCAAGATTGACCTTGGCCGACTCCAATTGGTTGCGCGCCAACTCCAGCCGCTGCTCGGTTCCGCCCAGGGCGCCATGCAGGTCGTTCACGTGGGTGTGCGCATCATCGATGTCCTGCACCAGTTCCGACACCGTTGAGGCATCGTTGGCACGCAGAGCGTCGCGCAGGTCGACCAGCGCACCGAAGACGTCGAGGCGTTCCTTGAACAAGGTGTTGCCGTCCTGGTTCACTGCCACGCGTGAACCAGGACCGACTTGGACCTCGAAGGAGTCCAGGTTGCCCTGATAATCCACCGACTGGCCGTCGGCGCTGCGAGCAAAGGGTTGGGTGAAGGTGGCCGTGCCTGAAAAAATGTAGCGGCCATCATGCACGGTGTTGGCGAGGTCGACCATGCGCGTCAGTAGTGAATCGACACTCTGGGCGATGGTGTTGCGGCTGGCGGCGTCCTGGGTGCCGTTGGCCCCCTGCACGGCCAGCGCCTTGGCATCGGTGAGCACCTGCGACATCTGCTCCATGGCCGAATCACTGGCATCGATGAAGGACTCGCCCTTGTCGATGTTGTCGAGGTACTTAGCGGTCTGCAGCGATTCCGCACGGTACCGCAGCGCCGAACGCGCCGCGCCGGGATCATCGCTCACCTGATTGATGCGTTTGCCGGATGACAACTGTTCCTGGTAGGTCGCCAACCGCGCGATGGTGCGCTGGTTGTCGGCCATCACCGTATTGTTGATGGCGTTGATGGTAATGCGGTCAGCCATGGGTCACTCCTGCGCCTGCGGTTGGCGCGCTGTCAGCGAACAAGGAATCAGCGGACGAGGTCGAGCAAGGTGGTGATATTTTCGCGCGCGGTGGTGATGATGCGGGCGGAGGCGGTGTAGGCCTGTTGCATCAGGATGAGGTTGGCGACCTCCTCATCGATCGACACGCCACTGGTCTGCTGGCGCTGGTTTTCCAGCGCCGTGCCCAGCGCCTGTTGATTGTCCAACAAGCGTTTGGTGTCGGCCACCCGCACGCCGAGTCCGGTGATGGTGGTGTGGTAGAAATCGTCGATCGCCAAGCTACCGCCGCCGAAGACCTTGCCTTGGCGGACCGCGCTCATGTTGCGGAGGTTGGAGTTGTCGCCTTCGGCGCGCGACGAGGCCAGCCCCAGGCGGTTGGCGTCTTTCTTCAACGCCTCGCTGACCTGCAAGGTCGCAGCGCTGTCGCCGCTGAACAGGGTGTTGATGCCCAGCGCCGGCAGCAGTCGCGCCTGGTCGGCTTCGGCGTCGACGGTGAAGGCCACCTCATTCCCAGGGGTACTCAGCGTGCCGGCGCTGAAGACCGCATAGACCCCATCAGCGATCTGCACGGGCGAACCGGCTGCCAGTTCGTCGTCCAGCACGCGTTGGATGCGCTGCTCCACCGGCGCATCGGCCGGACCGCTGAAATAGGTGAACTCGACCAGCGGCGCCCCGGTGGCAGCGCCAATGGTGCCCGCGGTGATGACGCGCATCGACCACTGCTGCCCTGGGGCGAAGGTCACCGCCCCGGTGTAGCGACCGGTGATCTTCATGCTCGCATCGCCCTGCGTCCATTCCTGGACCTGCGTGGCGCTGCCGCCGACGACCGTGCCGTTGATGTCGAAATCGACGGAGAACGAATCGCCATTCTGATAGTTGCCCGCCCCAGGAGTGAGCGTCAAAGCCAGCGCGCCGAGTACTCCAGCCGCCCCACCCAACACCAGCGGCGCGCCGTAACTCTGCGGCGATCCGTCCACGGCACTACGAGTGCTCGCCTGCAGCGTGTTCCCGACCACGGTGAAGGTCAGGCGTTGGCCAGCCAGGGTCGCGTCGGTGCCACTGACCGTGGTCGATCCACTGGTCCACGCGTCGGTGGTCGGCACGAGGTCGAGCGCGGTGCTGAAATCCAGCGACTTGCCGTTGGCGGCCGAGAGTTCCAGACGATAGCCGCCGTCGATCGGCACCTTGCGCGCCGTGACATCGGGGATGCCGCCGGCATCTGACGGATACAGCGTGAAGCCACCCGCGGTGGTCGAACGTCCGGTGTTGATCGCCGAGACCAAGTCGTCGAGCGAACGCACGCCTCCGCCGGTGGTGGGATCGTAGCGCAGGGTGAATTTCTGCGCCGTTCGGTTCGCGGGATCATAGACGTTGATGGTGAGGTTGCGCGCCACGGAGTTACCGTCGGCATCGGTGTAGCTTGGCAGAAAGACCTGCGACAACCCAGGCGAGCCGGCGGGCCCGGCGATCTGCTCGGTGCTGTCGAGGTTGGTCGCGGTCAGCGCCCCCTCCACCGCATATTGCGAGGTAAACGCACTGGCAAAGAACGCGTGATTGGTGCCGGTTGCTTGGCGCGCATTCAGTTCGAGCGCCAACGTCGCAGTGACAGTGTCCATGTCCTCGATCAGGCCAGGGATGATGCGCTCGTGCAGATCGAGCAGCCCGCCAATGCCGCCGCCGGTAGCGTTGATGCCGGTCTTGTTGGCCGCCAAGAGCGTGAGCTTGCCATCCGGCTGTGAACCGACCGACAGCTGCTCGGCATAGTCGCGTCCGACCAGCAGGATGCCGCCGGCATCGATCATCAACGAGCCATCCTGCGGGATATGGCGCACGCGAAGGTCGAGGTGCTGTGACAGCTGATTGATCAGCTGATCGCGGCGATCCATTAGGTCGTTGGGATTGTTGCCGATGACCGAGAGATCGCGGATCTCCTGGTTGAGGTCGGAAATCTGCACCGTCAGGCGATTCACCTCGGCGACATCGGCTTCCAGGCTGCCACGCAGATCGTCGCGCAGGTTCTGTAGGCGCTCGCCCAGGTCATTGAGCGTCGCCGTAAAGGTGTCGAGCTGCGCAACCACGCTGGTGCGCAGCGCCGTGGACTCGGGATTATTGGAGAGGTCCTCGAAGCTGGCGAACAGATTGCTGAGCGCCGCCGACAACCCGGTGTCGCCAGGTTCATTGAAGATCAACTCGGCGGCCTGCAGGGTTTCGCTGAGCGTGTCGAGGCGCGCGTCCTCGCTTTGGGACTGCCGCAGACGTTCGATGATCAGATCGTTGGCGACGCGTTTGATCGCCTCCACCGTGACGCCACGTCCAAGCTGGCCGAGCGGATTGAGTTCGGGCGTGTGCGCCGCCAGATCCACGCGCTGGCGGGTGTAGCCCGGCGTGGTGGCGTTGGCGATGTTGTGGCTGGTTACCTCAATCGCACGTTGGTGCGATTGCAAACCAGACAGACCGATAAGGAGGGCATCAGGCATGGCGGCTCCGGAGGACGTCCAGGAGACCCAACGCACGCCGCGTGCCTATTGTCGGAGATCCACTTCCGCACCGGAACGTGGTTTACAGCCGCTCACCCAGCGAGGTTGACCAGCCGGCCGTTGCCCGCCCGACCACCATCCTGGCCGCGCCGGTCGTAACCACCCAAGGTCGGCTCACCGGTCAGGGTGCCGACCAGATCGCGAACGAAGCCGAGACCCTGGCGCACCAGGGCTTGGTTGCGCTCCTGCACCGTACGCAACTTCTCCAAGGTGTCCTTGAGCACGAGGTGGCGGGTCGCCAGCTCGCTCTTCAGCGGCTCGTTGGCGATGGCGATGACCTCGGCCAACGGCAACGGTTTCCCTGGACGATTGAGCAAGGCGGCGAATCCGGTGAGCAGTTTTTCGCGGGTCTTGCGCAGACGCCCTTGTTCCACGATCAGCGGCTCGCATTTGTTCACCAGCTCAGAAAAAACCGGCAGATGGTTGGCTACCAGTTCCCGCTGCTGTTGTTCCAGATTGGCCAACAAGGCGCGGTGGCAGGTCAATTCCATGTTCAGGTGATCGCGCAGCGTCGGGAGCAGATCATTGGGTGTCATGGCGTGGTTCCCTTTGGCGTGGTTCCCTGGACGGCCGATGGCAGGCCGGAGCGGACGGCTAGCTCCTGGAACACCAGATCGGCGATGCCGAGTCCGCCAGCGGCCTGTTCGCTCAGGCCTTGGTGGTAGAGGCTCTTGAACTTCGCCGTGGCCGAATCGCCGCCGAACAGCGGCTGGTCGTCGAGCGGATTGTCCGCCAGGGGTTTGAACAACTCCTGCAGGAAGGCGGCTTCGAACTGGATAGCGGCGGCGCGCAGGCGTTTGGGGTCGTCCAGCGACACCGACGGCAGACGGCCGGCCGACGTCAGGGAGAGATCGCTCATCACATCACCACCAGTTCGGCGTGCAGGGCGCCAGCGCGTTGGATGGCCTCGAAGATCGCCACCAGGTCCCGCGGACGCGCACCGAGCGCGTTCAGGCCATTGGCAATGTCCTCCACCGTCGCGCCGGACAACACGCTGAAGGTTCCGGGTTGCGGCGTCGGAATTATCCCAGGTGGTGGTTGCGGCGAGCGTTGACGCGTCACCGGATCGACCCAGGCGATGGTGTCGATGATCTTGTTGCGATCGTCGGGGTCGCTGCGGCGTTCGTTGACCGGGGTGACGCGCAGCGACAGACCACCGTGACTGACCGCCACTTCGCTGATGCGCACCTGACTACCGGCGACCACGGTTCCGGTGCGGGCGTTGATCACTACCCGTGCGCGGATGTCGGGTGACACCCGTAGCTGCTGCAGTTGCGCGATGGTCTCCACCAGATCGGTCTCACTCGGTTTCTTGCCGAAGCTGAGCGTCACCATGGTGGCGTCCTCGGCGGTGACCCGCTCGGTTCCGTAGAGATCGCCGAGCACCTTGGCCACACGGCTGGCGGTGGTGAAGTCGGCGTTCTTGAGCACCAGGCGCAATCGATCGCCATAGAGCAGGCTGACCGGGACTTCGCGTTCGACCAAGGCGCCCGCGGACAAGGTGCCGACGGTTTCGATGTTCTTGTGATCGACGCCGGTGGACGCCATAGCCGGACCAGCATTGCCGAAGCCGCCCACCGCCACCGTGCCTTGCGCCACCGCGTAGATGCGTTCGTCCGCCGCCACCAGCGGGGTCTGGAGCAATACGCCACCCTTGAGCGAGCTGGCGTCACCCAGGCACGAAACCTGGGTGTAGAGTCGCGAGCCGTTACGTGCAAAAGCCGGCAGGTCGGCGGTCACCGCCACCATCGCCACGTTCTTCGACAGCAGATCGCTTTCCGAAAAGCTCAGGTGTTTGGTCGCCAGCATCTGGCGCAGCATGCGCACGGTCGCCGGTGTCTTGTCGCCGGTGCCAGACAAACCGACTACCACGCCGATGCCATGCAATTGGTTGTCCCGCACGCCGTAGATCTCGCACAGATCCTTCAGGCGCACCCCGTCACTGACGATCGGCGTCGGCGTGGCTGGTTCTGCTGCCGTGGCGGTCGTGACGCTGGTCGTGATTGCCGGCGAGGCGGTTTCTGCCGCCATCACCCCGCCGCCAGAGATCAGGATGGTCAACAGCACCAGCCCGCTACGTAGCACCAGGCGCACAGTGCTCTCGTCATCACTGGACGAGCGGTGCCGCGCGTGGCGTTTGACCGGTTCGTGCAGCATCAGACCCGGAGCCTCACGCTGGCGCCGCTGGGCGGCACCGGCCAGCACCAAGAAGATCACGTCCATGTTGAAGAAGATGTGCCGCATGGGGACGCCTCAAAACGGCCAGAGGATGTCGAGGAGTTCACCCAACCAGCCTTCGTGATTGGCACGCGTCAACGGGCCTTCGCCTTCGATCGACACCTGGAAATTGTGCAGCTTCTCGGACAACACCGTGTTGTTCGCCTGGATGTCGGCGGTGCGGATGATGCCGGTAATGAGGATGGTCTTGGTGTCCTTGTTCACGCGCACCAAGCGCCGTCCTTCGACTAGGAGGTTGCCGTTGTCCAGCACATCGATGACCCGTCCGGTGATCACCGCCTTCACTTCACCTTCAGCTTCGATCTTACCTTCACCCTTGAATTCCTTTTCCGAGGCCGCCTTCAAGGCCGGCAGCTTGCCGGCCGAGGCGGTACCAACCGTGGCGGGAACCTGATTAGTGCCGGGCACCAGCGAGATCGCCGCGTCGATGGTGTTTTCGCGTTTGTTTTCTGTCTTCTGGCGCTCGCTGATCGAGGTGGTTTCCTTCACCATGATGGTGATGAGGTCACCTGCCCGGCGCGCCACCTGATCGGAGTAGAGCGTCCCGTCAGCCAGCGTCTCGGCCTTGAACAGGCTCTCTGCCCGCAGGCCACCGACGCAGGCCAGCAGGGCCAATATCGCCATGTGTGGTGAAGCCTGGCGCATGTGTGGTGCCTCCCAGCGGGTCCCGGTCTGGGGACCACGCTTGGGCTTCCAACGCAACCGTTGTGCCATGCAGGACTGGATTGCCAGAGTCGCCGCCAGGAACAGTTCAGCGCAGCGCGGTGAGTGCCTTGTCGAGGTCGGAATTCAGGTCGAAGAGGCGTTCCAGCTTCAAGATGCGGAAGACCGCCTTGATGTTGTCCGCGAGGTTGGACACCGCCACCTTGCCACCGGTGGCGACGATACGATTGCGTGTGGCGATGATGGCGGCGATATTCACCGAGTTGAGGAAGGTCGCTTGCGACATGTCGAAGACATAACGCAGGCGGCCCTTTTCCAGCATCGGCTCAACGGTTTTGAGCAGCATCCCACACTCCTCATTGAGGATGGTGATGACCGTGATCTGGTTTTGTTCATGGACTTGCATGAATGCCGTTCCTCGCAAGGTCTCGCCGTGATGACCCGGTTGCACCTTTTGATGCGGGGATGTCTATCTCACGGAGGGTCGGTGGTCCAGGCACAGGACCGGGACTGCGCACTTGACACATAAGTTATCGTTTGTTATCAATTGGCATCCTACCCCAAGGAGTGCCTGCCGATGGATGTCCCAGCCATGATCAACGACGTGCAACCAACAGCAGCGCCGGCGACGACCGCACTCAATCAACGCCGCGGGCTTGCCGGACACGTTACGGCCTGCGTCATCGGCGCGGGACTAGACAACCTCTTCCGCCAAGTGGCGATCGTGGCGCTGGGCGCCGCCGCCATCGCCGCCTACCCAGGAGATGCGGAACAAGCAGGCAAAGTTGCCGCCGGGTATGGCGCGTGGGCGCTGATGTTATTCAGCGCGCCGTTCATCCTCCTCGCGCCGCTGGCAGGCAGTCTGGGTGACCGCCTGCCTAAGCATCACATCATCCGGGCGGCGCGACTGATCGATGTGCCGATCGCCGTGCTGGGAATTTGGGGCTTCGCCATTTCTAGCCCGGCCCTGATGCTCAGCGCGCTCACCCTGCTGGCGATCGCCAGCGCGTTCTTTGCACCGACCAAACTGGCCGTGATCCCGGAACTCGTCCCACCAGAGCGTTTGGCCAAGGCCAACGCCCTGATCGCTGCCGCCACCGTGGTGGCGATCCTCGCAGGCACCTGTCTGGCGATCTGCACCGATGCCGATGCGTTGGAGTGGATCGCCAAGCAGGCGGGCATCACTCTGCCGGCACACAGCCCGGTGATCTCGTTGTCGCTGGTTTCGGGCGTGCTCTGCCTGATCGGCATCATCGGTGCCTTCCGCATCCCGGCGCTGCCGGCACAAGCACCACACACCCCGATCGCCATGCCGTGGGCGGTGTGGCGGCAGGTGAAATCGCTGAACAACAATCCTGGCACGTGGTCGGCGGCACTGGCGCTCGCCGGGTTTTGGGCCCTGGGAGGTGCGGCGTTCGCCGGGTTGTCGTCGCTGGGTCAGGTGGTCTTCGGCCTCGGTGTCACTGGCACGGTCGGCATGTTCCTCGCACTGGTGGTGGGTATGGTGGTCGGCTCGGTCCTGGCCCCTGTGCTGATCGCACGTGCTTTTCCTGCCGGCCTGCCGCTCATCGGAGCCCTGGTCGCTGGTGGATCGTTCATCGCCCTGGGATTTACCGCACACGAGCACGAAATGCTGATGAAGTCCTTGGGTGACGCGGCGGCGATCGCGGGCACCGAAGGCGTTCCGCACGGCAGCGGCTCGCTGAACCTCGCAATCTTCTGGCTGTTCCTCACCGGTGTCGGTGCGGGCCTCTGGGAGGTCCCGGTGACGGTGCTTCTCCAGGAGCGCGCAATCGCCGGCCAGCGCAACCTGGTCATGGCAGCAGTGACCGTGCTGGGTTCCTTCGGCACGTTTGTCGCCGCCGGTGCCTTCCATGCGATCACGTCTTTCGGCCTCAGCACTGCGCAAGCGTTCATGGCCTGTGGCGCCTTCACCGTGGTGCTCGCGATCATCCTCACGTGGCATTACCGCAAGCAGTGCGCCGGTTGGTTGACGGCGCTCATCACCAACACTGCCTATCGGGTGACGGTCACTGGGGCTGAGTTTCTTCCTGCGACCGGTGGCTGCCTGGTGGTGTGCAACCACCTGAGCTACAGCGACGGCGTGATCCTTGGTGCCCATCTGCCACGCCCAGGGCGCTTCCTGGTCTATCGTGGCTGGGTCAAGGCTCCGGTGATCGGACTGTTCCTGCGTGCGGCGGGGGTCATCCCGGTGGCGGCCGAGGATTCGCGCCGGGCCTTGCTGGCCTCCATCGATGCCGCGATCGAAGCGGCCAAGGCCGGTGAGGTCGTGGTGATTTTCCCGGAAGGGAAATTGACCCGCAGCGGCCAGTTGGATGTCTTCCGCTCCGGGCTCGAACGAATCGCCTCGCGGGCCGGCGTGCCGGTGGTGCCGGCGCATCTCGACGGCCTGTGGGGCACCATCACCAGCCATAGTCGCAAGTGGTCGTTTCCGCGCCCCTGGCGTCCGGTATCGCTGCGTATCGGCCCACCGCTTCCCTCCACCACTACCGCCGCCCAGGCCCGAGCTCACGTCATGGCCCTCAGCTACGAATCCGCCCAAGCCAGTTCCGACCGTGACCAGCGCACGCTGGCCGGCGTGGCGCTCTCGCGCATGTGGCGTCATCCGCTACGCCCGGCGATCCGCGATGCCGGCGGTGTGCTCAGCTACTGGAAGCTGATCGCCGTCGCGCGCATCCTCGCCAAACGCCTGGGACTGGCAGAGGATGAACGCTGTGTCGGGTTGTTGCTGCCGCCCGGTCGCGGTGGAGCGATGGCGAACCTGGCGTTGGCCCTGCTCGGCCGCACGGCGGTGAATCTCAACCACACGGTTGGCCAAGCCCAACTCAAACGCATGTGCGAGATGGCCGGAGTCCGCACCATCATCAGTGCGACGCCGTACCTCAAACGCATCGGCGATCCCGGCTTGTCGCAACGCATGGTGTTGCTTGAGGAGGTGATGAAGAGCACCTCCACCCTGGCCGTACTCAGCGCTGCGCTCGGTGCCTACCTGCTGCCGACCAGCATGCTGGTGCGCGCCAAGGCGGACGATGTCGCGGCGATCATCTTCAGTTCCGGTTCGACCGGCGATCCCAAAGGCGTCGAGCTGACGCACCGCCAGGTGCTGGCCAACATCACCGCGGTATCCGAAGGCCTGGATCTGTCGGGTGAATGCGACGTGCTGCTCAGCCCCCTGCCGCTGTTCCATAGTTTCGGGCTGATCCCAGGGTTCTGGCTCGGGCTGGTGCTCGGCATGCCGAGCGCCGCGCATCCGGATCCGACCGATGCTAAAGCGCTGGGGAATCTGGCCGAGGCCAGCGGCGCGACCTTCCTGATCAGCACGCCGACCTTCGTGCGCGGCTACCTGCGCCGCATCGAGCCCGCACAATTCAAGACCCTGCGTTTCGCCGTGGTGGGCGCCGAACGCTGCCCGCCTGACCTGAAACAGCTGTTCCGCGAACGTTACAGCGCCGAACTGCTGGAAGGATATGGCTGCACCGAACTCGCACCGACCGTGGCGCTGAATCTGCTGCCGGTGCAACGTGAGGGCGTGACCGAACTGCGCAGCCGCGATGGCACCGTCGGCCGGCCGCTCCCAGGACTGAATGTCTTCACCATCGATCCGGAGACCCACGAACGCCTGCCCGTGGGTCGTGAAGGTCTGCTGGTGGTGCAGAGCCCGGCGCGCATGCGTGGTTACCTCAATCGTCCGGATCTCACCGAGAAGGCGATCATCCACGGCGGCTACAACACCGGCGACGTAGGCAAGATCGACGAGGACGGCTTCATCCACATCACCGGACGACTCGCGCGCTTCGCCAAGATCGGCGGCGAAATGGTGCCGCTCGACAACGTCGAACAGGCCGTGCATCAAGCGGTGCTCACCATCGTCGGCGCAGACGCCACCATCGAAATCGCCGTCGCTTCGATCACGGACGAAGCCCGTGGCGAACGCCTGATCGTGCTGCACACCGGTTTCACGGGCGATTGGGAGAAGCTCCTCGCCAGTCTTGAAGATCTGCCGGCACTGTGGCGTCCGCGCTCACGCGATGTGCGCCAAGTCGAAGCCATCCCCAAGCTCGGCACCGGCAAACGCGACTTGGCGGGGCTGAAGAAACTCGCGGCAGGCTAACGCAACTCGGTCGCGAACATCCCCTGGTAATGGCGATACCAGTCGCTCTGGAAGCGACCGAGCGGATCGAACTGACGTTTCGCCCGCAGGAACTCCAGTATCCGGGGATGACAGCGTTCGACCTGCGCCTTCTTGGCCCAGCGATGATAAGTCGGGAAGTAGCTGCCGCCGAACGAAGCCGCCACATCGATCAACGCACGGAAGATGTCTGAGGCCGCAGCGATGCCGGCGGCGTCATGGCGCACACAGAGGTTGAAGATGGTGCAGGCCCACGGCTCACGTGCCCATGCCAGAACGGTTTCGTCATCGCGTTCAATCAGACGGATGGTGCCGTAAATCACCGGCGTGCGACGACGGCGCAGTTCTTCCCGCGCAGTCAAGCAGAACTCCAGCAGAGCAGAGCGCGGTACGTATAGTTCGCTGATCATCTCGCTGCCGGGCACCGCCGCGCCCATCTCGCGATCGAGCTGCTCATGGTACCCGTCCAGATAGAGGCTGAGCTGATGGGTATCAGACCAGTACCGCTGACCATGAGTTGAGCGATAGAAGTCAGCATACGTCCGGTACAATTCCGCACGATCGCTGTGCGAGAGGTGGTAGAGCCGGCGCCACGCCACCTCGTCCAGCTCCCGCACGACCGGTTCATCGCCGCCATCGTGATCAACCACGCGGTAACACGAGAAGACCCCCTCGCGCATGAACAGCGGCGAGGTTTCGTCGGTCATGAATTGGAAGTCGCCGTAGATGCAGCCAGCCGTCTGTCGGCGGGCAAAATCTGTCATCAGCGTGTCGACGCTGGTGATCTCGACCAAGCGTTCGAGCCGTTGCCGACGACTCAGGCGCAGACGGATGCGTACAATGACGCCGAACAATCCATAACCGCCGATGGCGAGGCGGAACAACTCGGAATTTTCCTCACGACTGCAACGCAGAACCGTACCGGAAAAATCGACCAGATCGAACGACTCGACGTCCTGCACCAATGGTTTGAGCGCCAAACCACGACCATGAATATTGGCAGACAAGGCACCGCCCAGGCTCAGCCGGTCAGCGCCGGTCTGTTTCTGGGTCACACCCCAGCCGCTGCCGTGCTCGACCAGCCAGGCGATCAGTGCCGGCCATTGGATGCCGGCCTCGACCACGACGATGCCGCGCTCGCGATCCAGGCTGATCACCCGGTCGAGACCACTCACATCGAGCAGCGTGGTCGCCAAGCCAAACTGCTGACCGCCCATCGCATGCCGACCGCCGGCAATGCTGAGCACAGCGGTATGGCGTACCAACAGCACCACCTCATCGACCGTGGTCGGACGCATGACCGCGTGGACCTCGGTGGGATTGAGTCCCGAGTGGATGTCATTGACCAGCGGCATGAGGTCCTCCGGTGATTCGTCCGCCCGCAGCACGGGCAATACCGAACAAGGCAATGACCTGGATGAGGTGGTACAGTGCATTGTGGTTGAACCACGTCGGATGCAGCGCGATCTCTCCGACCTGGACTCCGGCAGCGACGAAGGTCAGTAGTAGGCCGATAACGCCCGACCGCCACGCTCCTGGGTGATGGCGATGACGGACGTAGACCACCAGCATCCCGATCGCTGGAGGTAGATAGGCAACGATGGCAAGCCAGAACTCCCGTAAACCACCGATCACCACACTCAGATAAAATACCGCCAATAATGCCACGACTCCCATCACCCAACGAGCGATGGCCGGCGAAAACCCCAGGGTCGTGGTGATGCCCCACATCGCCACCGCAGTGCCACCGAGGCTGAGCAACACGCCGCACCACAACAGCTCCGACCACGGGCCGCTCGGGATAAAACCGTGCACCGTGCCACCGAACAGCGATGCCAGACTGAGCGTGATGAAGAACACCACGTACCAGCGATAGGCATCGGCGCGTCGGCGCCAACTCCACCAAGCGAAAGCGGCGCAGGCCAACGACAACAGGTAGTCAGTGATGGTGACGTCGGGTTCCAGCATCAGGCCGCCTTGAATGAGATCGGCTCTGCCACCACGACATCTTCGCCAACCGCGCCACGACGACGGCATCCCAGCGGCAAGTAACGTCGCGCCATGGTATCGGCCTGCTCGTGCGTGATGACGCGCAAGCCGATTCGAGCCAGGAAGGCCGGCAGCACATCAGCGCGGATACCCCAGCGGAAGACCTCACGGTGATGAGCCAGCCAACGATCAATGAGTGGATGACCGGCAGGAAATCCCAGCCGTCCGTCGCGATCGCCGGTCATGCAGGTGAAGACGACGCGTGAACCAGGTGCCACAGTACCCGCAATCTCGCGCAACACGGTAGCGACGCGCTCTTCTGGGAAATACATCAGCAAGCCCTCGGCGACCACGACGGTCGGTCGCTGCGGATCAAACACCGACGCCACCGATTCCGCTGCCAGATCGAGCGGGCGGAAGGAGGGAAATCCCTGCGTACGCCCCACGGCGCGTGCTTTCACCGCTTGAGTTGCGGGGTGGTCGACTTCGCAGACCTGCACCTGCGGGTGCGAGCGCATCGTGCGCCACGCCAGCGCATCGAATCCGGCTGCCAACACCACCAGGACCTGGCAGCCGTTTTCTACTGCCCGCACCACCGCTTGATCGATGGCACATTTGCGCAGCACGTAGTGCAGGACAATCCCTGGGAGCATCCAACGTTCACACGTCCAGATCACGCGACGCAACCAGGGTATTCCGCAGAGCCGCCACCAACGTCGCTCATCAATGCCAGCCGCGCGCAAGCTGGCGAGTGCCAGCGCCAACGCGTGACTTCCGACCAAGCGCCGAGGAAATGGTTCGCGCGCCCAGAACACCAAGCTGCGGGCGATGAATGTTGCGGTAGCACTGGGTCGATCACTGCGCATCGGGATAGCTCACCAGCGTAGACCCGACACCAAACGCACCAAGCGCGTAGGTGATTGCGCCAGCCGCCAAACGAAGACACCCCTGCCGAACGGCAGGGGTGTCTTCGTTTGATGGGGCAGATGGCGAAGAGCCAACCAGCGACGATTACGCCAGCTTCGGCTCCAACGCCGGACCAGTGGCCGAACGCTCGGGCTCCGGACGTGGTTCCTTGGTTTCGATCTCAGCCTTGGTGATGATCACCGTCGGACGACGGGGCGGCATTTCGCCACCATCCATCAGGTGTTTCACCTGAATGGCGTCGAGTGTCTCGTGCTCCAACAGAGCCTCGGCGATGCGCACCAGCTTGTCGCGATTGGCAAGGATGAGGTCCTTCGCCAACGCGTACTGGGTGTCGATGATACTGCGCACTTCTTCGTCGAGTTCGCGCCGCGTCTGATTGCCCGCCGTGACCACGGACTCGTGGCCCATCAGGCCATCGTGATCCTCGGTGTACTTCAGCGGGCCCATCTTATCAGACATGCCCCATTCATAGACCATGCCGCGCGCCAGATGGGTTGCGCGTTCGATGTCGTTCGAGGCCCCGGTGGTGATATCGCCGCAGAACGTTTCCTCGGCGATGCGTCCACCGAACAGGATCGAGATATCGCACAGCAGCTTGCGCTTACCGTGGGTATGGCGGTCCTCGGTCGGCAGGTGCATGGTCGATCCCAGCGAACGACCGCGCGGGATGATGGTGACTTTGTGCAGATCATCTTTCTCTTCGACGATCATCTGCAGGATCGCGTGTCCAGCCTCGTGGTAAGCGGTGATCTTACGCTCCTTCTCGGGCATGGCGCGTGAGCCGGTCTTCTTCTCTTGACCGAAAGCGACGCGATCACGGGCGTATTCCAGATCCTTGTGCATGACGATCTCTTGATCGAAACGAGCGGCATTGAGCGCCGCCTCGTTGATCAGCGATTCAAGATCGGCACCGCTGAATCCAGGAGTACCGCGAGCGATGATCGAGAGATTACAGTTCGGGCCCATCTTCACTTTGCCCGAATGCACGCCGAGGATCTGTTCACGCCCAGCGATATCCGGCAGACTGACGAAAATGTGGCGATCGAAACGACCGGGACGCAGCAAGGCCGGATCGAGCACGTCGACGCGGTTGGTGGCAGCGATGACAATGACCTTGTCGGTCGAGCTGAAGCCGTCCATTTCAACCAGGATGGCGTTGAGGGTCTGCTCACGTTCGTCATGGCCGCCCGAGTTCGTGCCGTTTCCGCGTTTGCGGCCGACGGCGTCGATTTCGTCGATGAAGATGATGCAGGGGGAGTTTTCTTTCGATTGGTTGAACAGGTCGCGCACGCGGCTGGCACCGACACCAACGAACATTTCGACGAAATCCGAGCCGGAGATCGAGTAGAATGGCACGTCCGCTTCACCAGCGATGGCCTTGGCCAGCAGCGTTTTGCCAGTGCCAGGAGGCCCGACCAGCAGCACGCCACGGGGGATACGTCCACCGAGCTTCTGGAATTTCTTGGGGTTTTTCAGGAACGAGACGAGTTCCTCGACTTCTTCTTTGGCCTCATCGATACCAGCGACGTCCTTGAAGGTCTTCCCGGTTTTGCCCTTGGTGATGAGCTGGGCGCGGCTCTTGCCAAACGACAACACGCCGCCGCCCTGGCCCATGCGGCGCAGGACGAAGAAGTAGAACAGGCCGACCAGCAAACCGATGACCAGCAACTGGGGCAGGATCGCACTGAGGAAACCCGCGGGCGGCACGCCCTTCACGTTGATCTGCACCGGCGCGTTCGGGACTTTGTTCTCCCCCTGTTTCTTGGCGTCGGCGTTATAGACATTGATGATGTCCATCAGTTCCTTCTGGGTGGTATCACCCAGACGACCGGTGGGATAGTAGACGCGGTATTCTTTGTTGCCCGCGGACTTGGTCTGTTTGACCAGTGCGGACTCCGGGCCGATCTCGACCTCAAGCACATTGCCGCTGGCGATCTCATCCAGGAAATTGGTCCAACTCACCGGTGTCGGGCTGAGGTTCTTCCACATCATCACGGTGATGATCATGACGCCCATGAGCGACATCATGATCAACAGTAGTCCGCGCGGCTTCTGGGGCGGAGGTGGATTCTCTGGCATGGTGGGGATCCTTGCTCAACGCATCAGCCGCAAATCGACTGATGCGTGATGGTCGTCGTCTTAGGTTCGGACGGGAAACGTACTAGCGATCTTTCCGGGGTATTCATCAGACTACCACACCCGAACAGGTCGCCTCGTCAGCGTCGGCGGCGCGCCGGGACCGGACGGCGGCCCGAGGTGCCGCTCTTGACCGCAATCATCCCCCCCTCCGGCGCGGTTGATTCCGGTCGTGCAATCTCATCGGTGGAGAGGCCGTCTAAGGTGGCGAAGGCCCGATCCTGCATGGCCTTCTGATCCGGACGCAGGGTCGGCGATGATTGCTGATGCATCTGCGGATCAGAGCCCATGCCGAGCGCCTTGCGCAGGGCGGCGATCTCCGCGTCGAGTAACACCATGCGTTGCCGCTGGGCCCGCCAGCGTTCCACATCGGCTGGTGACAGGTCGCTGCTCGCCACCGTGACGGTGACGCCGGCTAGGAGTGCGGCGACGGTCTTTTCTGGCAGGCCGAGGCTACCGCCGTGGCCAAGCGCATGGCG
The DNA here is from genome assembly GCA_031426335.1 of Planctomycetota bacterium. Classification (GTDB taxonomy): domain Bacteria; phylum Planctomycetota; class UBA11346; order UBA11346; family UBA11346; genus BOG-1363. The sequence continues at coordinate 1,775 of JANPLC010000013.1, read as the reverse complement.
ACCGGCCTCTGTCAGCAGCGCCGCTCGATCCGCTTCCAGGGTCGCCAGCCGTAGATGTCGTTCGTCACGACGACCGAAAACTTTGCCAACTTTGCTCAAGAGGCCTTCGCGCTGCGCCGGTTCTATCGCGGTCAGGCGCGAGGCGCTGATACGACGCGATTGACGCTGACGATCCGATTCGGTGCTCGCCGGAGCTGCCTCCAACGCGGCGGCCGGCCTGATCTCGGCGGTGGAGTCGGATGCGTGATCAGGGACACCCGTGATGATATGGGCGGTCAGCGGGGAGCGGGAATCATCCATGTCTGAGTAATTGCGCTCGGGCAACACCGGCAAGCCGGCACTCGGGGTGATGGCTGATGGTGACGCGATGTCGAAGGGACGGGGCAGGTGCTCCGGTTTGACCCCCTTGGCCAAGCAGCGGGCACAAATGTTCCGCTCACCGTCGCTCCAAGACCCGCTGCCATGGGAACCGGCGACAATGCGCGCGTCGCACACCGCGCAGACCACCGGGGCGACCTCATGGTTCGGGTGGGGATCGTCGACCACTACCGGCGACAACGACTGAGTATCATGGACGTCCTGCTCATCCGCTGGAGTCTGGGTGATCGAGCGAGTGTCGGGTGCGATCGTCACCGCAAACTGGTCCTTGCCGATCTCCAGCAGATCGCCATCCGCCAGGATCGCTTGACGCTGTTCCGCGCCATTGATCTGGCAACGCATGTGCGAGCGGTTGTCGAGGCGGTAGCTGCCTGCGCTGACGATTACCTGCACTTCGCCCGGGTGGGTGGTGGTCTTGGTGCGAAAGACGAACGGTTTCTCACGTGTGATGGTCAATTGGCGACCAGCGACAGCGGCAGAGCGTCCGGCAAGGTGCAGTGGCATGACGCCGACGGTAAAGACCGCGCAAGGAAGGACCAGTGGGCTTCCAGATGACTGCCATCCGCCTCTTGACGAGCAGGTGTTGCAACGGCACGCGTGGGACATGCCTGAACTGCCGGAAGTGGAAACCGTTCGCCGCGGCCTGGAACTGCTGCTCGGAAATGCGGCGGTGATCCACGAGATCGAACTGATGCGTGGCGACCTGCGCGCCACCATCCCGTCCGATTTGCCGGGCAGCTTGCGGGGAGCGGCCATCTCTGGCGTGCGGCGTCGCGCCAAATACCTGCTCTTTGATACGGCGCGTGGCAGCTTGCTTAGTCACTTGGGGATGACCGGGACCTGGAGACTGGCGCCACCGGGCGATGAGCGCGTGCACGATCATGTCTACCTGCATCTGCGTGACGGACGCCGGCTGGCGTTTCGGGATCCCCGACGCTTCGGTCTGCTCGACTTGGTGAAACCGGGAGAAGAAGCGACCCATCCACGCTTGCTGGGCCTGGGACCGGAGCCGCTCAACGACCAGGCCTTCACTGTTGAACATCTGTTGGCGTGCTGCCGTGGCCGCAAACAGGCGCTCAAACCCGTGATCATGGACCAGCAGGTCGTAGTGGGCGTCGGCAACATCTACGCCCAGGAGGCACTCTTTCGCGCGCGCATCCGCCCGACGCGCGCGGCTGGGCGCCTAACCCGTGCGGAGGCTCCGGTGTTGGTCGAACACATCCGCAGCGTGCTCGCAGAAGCCATCGCCGCCGGCGGATCAACCATCAGCGATTTTCGTCAAGCCGGTGGCGACGGCGGGTATTTCCAGCATAACTTTCAGGTCTACGACCGGGCCGGACAACCGTGCGTGGTCTGTGGCGCGCCGCTGGCGGGCGGGGTGATCGGGGGACGCGGCA
>JANPLC010000012.1:0-31451 GCA_031426335.1 Planctomycetota bacterium | reverse complement strand
CCTTTCGCGGTGGTCCCGCCGTTGGCCGGGTTCTGAATGACCTGCTAATCCTGACCAAGTACCGCATCACCGTGGTTGCGCTCTTCACCGGTTACGCCGCGATCGTGGTGCAGGGTGACCATGCGACCGACTGGGCGTATGTGTGGCCGTGCCTGCTGGCCTTGTTCGCCTTGGGCGGCTGCGCTAACACGCTCAATCAACTCTTCGAACTACGCAAGGATGCGGTGATGGACCGCACCAAGGCGCGGCGTCCGTTACCAACCGGGCGCATCACGCCGGCGCAGGCGGTGGCCTTTGCCGTGATCCAGTTCGTCTTCGCCATCGCGGTGTTCATCGGTTTCTACGACAGCTGGCTGGCCGCGGGACTGACTGCGGCGACGGTGATTTACTATTCGTGGTTCTATACGCTCTACCTCAAGCCGCGGCACTACCTCAACATCGTCATCGGTGGCGTGCCTGGGGCGATGGGGCCGCTAATCGCGTGGGCGGCAGTAACCAATTCTATCGAGCTCGCACCGCTGTCGATGTTCGCGGTGATCTTCTTGTGGACGCCGCCGCATGTGTGGGCCTTGGCGATCAAGCTGAAGGACGATTACGCCCGCGCCGGCATCCCGATGCTGCCGGTGGTGAAGGGGGTCGACGAGACCACGCGCCAGATATTCCTCTACACCGTGGTGCTGGTCGCGGGTACGTTGGCTGTGCCGGTGCTGGTGCCGGCCTTCGAGCACAGCCCGATGTACACCACGCTGTCGCTGGTCCTCGGCGCTGTATTCTTGGTGTGGACCGCGCTGTTGTGGCGTCACCGCCCGATCATGCCGACCATGCCGTTGTTCCGTTTCTCGATCATTTACATCGCTGCGTTGTTCATCGGCATGGTCTGTGATGCGCTTAACCACGGGGTGCACCGATGAACACCGCGTCGATTCAAATGATACCGCGCCCCGCACCTAGGCGGCTATGGTGGCTGTTCGGCATGATCGCTTTTGCCATTGGTTTGATGCTGCTCTTCCTCTTCGGCTACAGCTCGTTCTATGGCCTGTGGTGCAAGGTTACCGGCACCGGGATGAATCCCAATAATCCGCAAGAGTCGGCAGTCCAGCCGGCGAATGGAGAACAGCGCGAGATCGAAGTGTTCTTCGAAGCGAAGACCTACGATCGTTTGCCGGTGCGCTTCTATCCCAATGAACCGCGCATCGTCGCCAAGGTGGGTCACGACACCAAAGTGATCTACCGCTTCAAGAATCTCTCTGACGAGACCGTGCGTTACCGCCCGATCCATCAGGTGAGTCCGCTCATCGCCGGTCAGCATTTCAGCATGAAGATGTGTTTCTGCTTCAACGATCAGGTCCTTGGGCCTGGGGAGTCGACCGAGTATCCGGTGGTGTTCAGCTTCGGTGCCGGGATGGACCCACGCGTCACCAGCGTGACGGTGCGCTACAGCCTGCACCGCATCCGCGAGGGCGAGGTGCAGAGCGCGTGGCAGAAACGCATCGAACAGGAACTGGAAGCGGCCGGTGCCCTGTCGGGTGATGCCAAGACCGTCACGCCGGGCTTCGAAGGGTTGAATCGCGGGCCTGCGTCCACTCCTGCGCCGGCCCCGACGACCGCGCCGGCTCCCACGGTCACGACACCATGATCTCCGCCGCCGATGCCACCGACCCGGTTGATCCGCGCCAACGCCGCCAGGCGCGGGTGCTGGGATTGCTGGTCACCGGCGCTTTCCTTGCCCTGGTGGCGGCCTGTTTCATCATGTTCAGCATCAACGGACTGCCGAAGGATGCCAAGGAGTGGAAGCGCCTGCAGGAACGGCGCTCCGCTGCCGAGGCGGACAAAGCCGCACAGTCGGCGCCAGCTTCAACGACAGTCACAACGCCTCAGCCAAGCCCTGACAAGGATTCGACGCGATGAGCGACCCCGCGCAGCACGCTACTGTTGTTCCCAATGGCAGCGTCCCCCACGGTCACGAAGACCCGATGAGCCATGTGCCGCCGCCAAGCCTGTGGCCGCTGCTGGTCACTGGCGGACTGACGTTGATCCCCTTTGGCGTGGTGTCTTTTCTTGGCACGCTCGACAAGTCGCCGATCTGGGGACCGCTGACCAATCCGACCGTCGGGCTGGTGTCCATGCTGGTTGGTGCGCTGATCTTCATGGTCTGTTTGATGGGCTGGTGCCATCAGGTGATCAAAGAGAAACTCATCAGCCATGACGTCGGCAAGCAGCAGAGGGATCTGCAGAGTTTCATCCTGTTGTTCCTCACCGGCGAGTTGATGGCCTTCGGCGCGGTGTTCGGCTACTTCTACCATCAGGCCGTCTACTACCCAGACTTCGGGCCGGTCCATGGCATGCACTTCGCCACACCGATGGTCGCCTATGCGACCTTCATCCTGCTGTTCAGCTCGGTCACCTGCGAATTCGCCCACCACGCCTTGCAGGCGCACAAGGTGCTGACGGCCAAGATCCTCTTCCTCGCGACTATCGTCCTGGGGACGATCTTCCTGGCCATGCAGGGCTATGAATGGGGCGAACTGATCCAGAAGGGGTTCTACCCGGTTGGCGGTTCACTCGACGACCACGGTGCAGCGGCCTTTGCGTCGTTGTTCTATGTCGGCACCGGGTTTCACGGCCTGCACGTGGCCATCGGTCTGGTGATGTTGTTCATGGTGCTGATGCGCCTGGAGGTCGGTCACTTCAAGGGCAAACGTCACTTCTCGGTGGTGGCGGCCTCGTGGTACTGGCACTTCGTCGATATCGTCTGGGTCCTGCTGTTCATCACGGTCTACGTCGTCGGATGAATTATCGCACGTGCGGCGTGCGGCGTGCAGCGTGCGGCGTTGTCCGAGCCGTCAGCCATAACTACTCAGTTGTCGGCTACGTTGGCTCTGGTGTTCTCGGAATGCATCGGGTCAGCCATATCGCCGCACGCCGCACGCCGCACGTCGCACGGGTCTCTCATCCGCGCACAAACGCCTGATGTCCATTCCAGCGCGTCCGTCCGGCCTCGGTGTTATCTTCCTCGTCTTGTTCGTCGACCTAGTCGGCTTCAGCATCGTGTTCCCGCTCTTCGGGCACATGCTGGAGTACTACACTGCGCATGATCGTGGTCTGCTCGGCTGGGCCATGGGCTTCGTCGACGCGTGGTTCCCGGTCAAGGAGCACTGGCAACGTGCGGCGTTGTTCGGCGGTTTGATTGGTGCGTGTTATTCCGGCCTGCAATTCATCGCGGCGCCTTTCTGGGGGCGTTTGTCCGACCGCATCGGTCGTCGTCCGGTGTTGCTGGTGTCATGCGCTGGCAACACGTTGGCCTACCTGATCTGGATCTTCGCTGACGACTTCACCGTGCTGTTGGCGTCGCGTCTGCTCGCCGGGGTGATGACTGGCAACGTCTCGGCAGCCAATGCCGCGGTGGCCGACATCAGCACGCCACAGACGCGGGCGCGTGGAATGGGCATCCTGGGTATGGCCTTCGGCTTGGGATTCATCCTGGGACCGGCGATTGGTGGCATCAGTTACGAACTGCTGCCGCGCATTGATCAGGTGCCGTTTCTGGCGGCGCTCGGGGCCAATGAATTCTCCACTCCGGCGCTGGTCGCTTTCCTGTTGGGCGCTTGGAACCTGACCTGGATCGCGCTGCGTTTCCGCGAAACCCTGCCTCCGGAACGGCGCACCACGGTCGCAGACAGCGGTCGCACAGCGAATCCGCTTACGCTGTTATTGCCACGTTTCGGACCGCGGGTGGCCGCGCTCAACTTGGCGTTCCTGCTGCACACCGTGTTGTTCGCGGGCATGGAGGCGACGCTGGTGTTCCTCACCGCTCAGCGCTGTGGCTTCAGCCCGCTCGACAACGCTTGGCTATTCGCCTGGATGGGCCTGGTCTCGGCGATCATCCAGGGCGGTGTCTACCGACGGCTCGCCGGCCGCGTCGATCAGCGTTCCTTGGCGATGGCGGGATTCATCGCCCTGATCCCAGGATTCCTGCTCACCGCGGCGGTCGACTGGTTCCCCTCGGTCTGGTTGCTGGTGCTGGGCATCAGCGTGCTCGGCGTCGGTACCGGCTTGGTCTTCCCGTCGCTCAACACCATGGTCAGTCTGGCGGTCGATGAACGGCGGCAGGGAGCGGTGCTCGGTTCGTTCCGCTCCGCGGGTGCCTTGGGACGTGCGATTGGTCCGTTGCTGGCGGCGGTGATCTATTTCCGCTTCGCGCCGTCAGCGCCCTATGTGCTCGGCGCGGTTGGGGTGCTGGTGCCCTTGTGGCTGGCGTGGCGCTTGGCCGTCACGCGGCCGGCGGACGCCGCATAATTTCGCCGCTAACGTTTGACCCAACGGTCGAGCGCGGCTTGCAGCGCGGTCATCTCCACCGGTTTGGGCACCAGGTCATCCATGTCGGCTTCGCGGAAACGTTGGCGATCCTGATCGAGCACACTCGCGCTCATGGTGATTATCGGCACGTGGTAGCCGGGACGTTCCAGGCGGCGGATCTCGCGCGTGGTGTCGATGCCGTTCAACTCCGGCAATTGGTAGTCCATGAACACCACATCAAAGACCGTGGTCAGGAACAGCTTGATGGCTTCCTTGCCGGTGGCGGCGACGGTCACGGCGCAACCGAGCTTCTCCAGCATCTTGGTCGCGACCAGTTGGTTGGTGAGGTTGTCTTCCACCACCAGTGCGCGAATGGGCTGGCCTTCAGCGGGTTGGTTGAGGGCATTGCGTTTGCCGGATGAGCCGGTGCCACGCGCTTCCGCTAAGCTGTGACGGGTGATCAGGTCGGTCGCGGTCTGGGTCGACTGGGCGTGGGCGATGGTCGCTAGGCAGTCGCGCAGATCGATTGAGCGCACCGGTTTGAGCAGGTAGGCACCAAAGCCGGCGTCGTGCGCGACCTTAGCGTCGCCGCGTCGTCCCACGGAAGTCAGCATCACCAGCGCCGTGCCATTGAGGTCGGAGACCCCGCGGATCGCCTGGCCAAGCGAGAGCCCTGGTCCATCGACCAGCATCGCGTCGATCAGGGCCGCGGTGAACGGTTGGCCAAGCCGATGGGCATCAGTCAGCATGGCGACCGCCTCTTCGGCGCTGGGCGAGGTGGCGGTCTGGCAGCCCCAGGTAGCGAGCTGCTCGTTGAGGATGCGTTGGTGCAGGACATTGCGTTCCACCACCAGCACGCGCAGCCCGGCCAGGTCGCTGGTCGGCAGCCCCGCTGCCGGAGTATCGCGGTCGAGTGGCAGATTTACATGCAGGGTGAACGTCGAGCCATGACCGACCTTGGACTCGACGGTCACGGTGCCGTTCATCAAGCCCATGAGCTGACGGCAGATTGCCAGTCCCAATCCGGTGCCACCGAACTCGCGCGTGGTGGAGGTGTCCGCCTGGGTGAACTTCTCGAAGATCACGTTGAGTTTTTCCGCCGGGATGCCGATGCCGGTGTCGCTCACTGAAATCGTCAGATTGGCCGAATGCAGATCGCTGGAGGTGCACGTCGCATCGACATAGATGTGACCGTGCTGGGTGAACTTGATGGCGTTGCCAAGCAGGTTGCTGATGACCTGACGCAGGCGGCCGGGATCGCCGATCACGCGGGTCGGCAGGTCGGGCGCCTGACGGCAGATCAACTCCAGGCTTTTGCTTTCCGCGCGCCCGGCAAACAACTCGACGGTGTCGGTGATAGCCATGCCGAGGTCGAAGGGGATCGGTTCGAGGCTGAGCTTGCCGGCCTCGATCTTCGAGAAGTCGAGAATGTCATTGATCACCGACAGCAGTGAATTGCCGGAGTTCTGGATGGTCTTGGCGTAGTCCTTCTGTTCGCCATCCAGACCAGTGTCGAGCAGCAGTTCGGTCATGCCCATGACGCCGTTCAGTGGCGTGCGGATCTCGTGCGACATGTTGGCGAGGAAGTCGCTCTTCGAGCGGTTGGCCTCCTCGGCGCGGTTTTTTGCTTCCTCCAGATCGCGGGTACGTTGTTCGACCTGGCTCTGCAAGGTGGAGTTGAAGCGGCGCAGATCAAGATCGCGTGCGCGCACGGCTTCACGCATCGCCGAGAAAGCGTAGGACAGCCGTCCGATCTCGTCCATGTGGTCATCGACATTGGCAGCGGAGAAATCACCGCGCGCGAGTTGTTCACTGGCGGTCAGCAGGGAATCGAGTCGGCGGGTGTAACGCCGCACGGCGAACAGCACCACCGCGACACAGATCCCCAGCGCGGCCCCCAGGATGCCGAGGGTGGTGATCATCTGCTGAGCGCGCGAGTGCGCGATCGGCGCATCCGACAGTCCGACCACCACTAACCCGACGAAGTTCTTCTTCAGCGGTATGGTTGGTTTGCCAATCGCTGTCGGTTCGGAGGGAAAGAGATCGAGCTCGCCAGAGGTCTTCTCAACTTCTGCCCGCCCGAGGATGACACCCGGCAGCGACTGGTCGTGGTCCAGGAATTGACGCAGCAGCTCTTGGTCGACGGCGGCGGAGGCCTGCACGTTGCCGATGTCATCGAGCACGGCGACGAAGGACAGGTGGTCGTGCACGACAAAACGCCGAACCAGGCGGTCGAGTTCAGCCTTGTCGAGCACCGACAGCGGCAGTTCGCAGGCCGCCGCCATGCTCCGGGCCATGGCCTCGGCTTCGTGCTTATGCGCTGCGATCAGAATGCGGTCGGCCTGGACGATCGAACTGAGCGCCATCACCGACAACGCCGTCAGCAGGACCGCCATCGTCATGATGGTGGCCTTGGCGCGCAGGCTCATGGCCGCGCGCGGTGAGGAGTTGGTTTCAGCGTCCGCCACCGAACACCTGTTTTGTCCGTTCGAGAAGTGATTTGGGTATCGTGAGCGACAGTTTTTGCGCGACCATCAGGTTGATGCAGATGTCATACGTGGGCACCATTACCTGACCAGGAGTGGTCTTGCCGGCCAACAGATCAACAACCAAGCCGCCGGCTTGGGTGCCTTGGTAACCTGGGTCGAGGTACGCCGACCAGCGCGCCAGCGCGGACGAAGGAGGTTGAGAAGCCAAACACCGGGACCTTTCGCCGCAACGCGGTCAACAACAGGCTGCGTACCGTCGCTTCATTATAAATGCTCGAATCAGGCGAAGTCCACACCACGTCGATACGTCGTGTGAGCAGCGCGTCGATGGCGGCTGCCGGCGAGGCATGCTGATCGATGGCGACGCTCTCCAGCGTCATGCCCGCCGGCAGGACAGCGCTAAGCGCGTCGACCTGTTGTTTGCTGTCCAGGTGGTCCTGACGAAAGAGCAGGCCGATGGTTTTGGCCTCGGGCAAAGTCTCGCGCAGCAAGGCGACTTGATCGGCGAGCGGCACGTCGGTGGACACGCCCAGCGCAGCAGGCGGTGCAAGCAACCCCGCACGTTCGGGGTGGCTGACCAAGCAGAAGAGGAGCGGAGTTACCGGCTTTTTTTCATGCAGCCACACGGCTGCCGGCGAACCGATCGCGACCACGCAGGCCGGCTCACCCAGTGCCGCCAAACCATCGGTGGCCAGGACCGCCATGCTCACGGTGCGCACCCGATGCCCGTCCAGGCTCAGGCGCTGCACCAGGGCCTCGTGGGCTGCGCGGTATGGCGCGGCATCCGAACTGATGACCGACACCACCTCGGCCGCCGTCGTGGTGACAAGCGCTGCCAGGAGCATCAGGAAGATGCTCAGCAATCGCCGTCGCAGGAGTACGTGGAGTGGGGTCACAGAACGGCTCAGAATTCCAGGGTGGCGCGCACAAAGAGCGTGCGCCCTGGAGTCTCGTGCGCTTGGTAGTTGCCGGTGCCGTTCAGCGGATCGTCGGCTTCATGCAACACGTCCCAGCCGCCGATCATCAACTCGCCGTAGGTGCCAGGAATGGACCAGGCGAGGGTGATGTCGAGTTGATGGTGAGCCTCAATATATGCGTCGCCGCTTTCATCCGGATCGATTGAGCTACCGGTGTAGGCATAATTCACCGTGAAGCTGAAGCGCTCTGGTAGTGGCAGGCGCAGGCCCGCTCCGAGCTTGTTTTTTCCAGGGGTCCAAGCGCGGAAGTCTTGCACCGGCTCGACTTCGAGTTCCAACTCGTGGTAGCTGTACCAACCGGACATCTGGGCGCGGCGATCGCTCCAGGGGACTGGTGGCGACCAACGCAGTTCGACTTCACCACCGTAGCCGGTGGCGCCGCCGAGGTTGTCGGCCTGGACGAACACATCGACCGGCGTCGGCAGGGGACCGCCGGTTTGGGTGACGCTGTAGCCGATGAGTTCCTCGTATTGCTGATAGAAGCCATCGACCCGCAGCAGGACGTCGTTCGGCAAGTCGGCGGAATACCCGGCCTCCAAGGCATAGGTATGTTCGTTCTCCAGATCTTCAGCGGCGATCAGGTTGGTGGTCAGGATCGGGATGCCCAGTGTCGGACGGGACACTGAGGAATCCCGCACGGCCGGCAGGGGGGTGCGGTACGCGCGCGCCACCGCGATGCGCGCGATGTGGTGCTGTTCCTGATCGATGCCGTACAACGCGGCCACACGACCGGCCCAGTCGCCGCCAGTGCCGTCGTAGTAATCGCCGCGGATCTGCCCTTCGAGCATCAGTCGCTCGGTTGCCTGCCACTGATCGATGATGAACGCACCATAACGCTGTTCGTGGTACGGAGCGTTTTTCATGTCCAACTGGTTGGGATCGTCATTGAACTGTTCGATGTCGGTCATCCGCCATTCACCACCAATGCTCAGCCGATGAGTGGCGATGCCGCTGAAGTCGAGTTGCCCTTCGATGGCGTTTTCCATCGAGCGCTCATTGAACACCGCTGGCCGTTTGCTGGTGAGGAAATTGCCGTACCAACCCAGGCGATAGGAAACCTCCGCGCTGGCTTGCTGATCGAAACGCGCGTACGCACGCGTGGTGTCGAGCTGGTCCTCGCCTTCGGGCAGGTAGCCGATCAGTTCGAAGACTCCGCTGTCCACTTTGGCATAACCGATGCCTGCCCGCACGGTGGTGCGATCGTTGAGGTGCACCACCAGCGCGTTGTCGGTTCCGACCTTCTCGCCCCAATCATTGTCCGGGATGCTGTCGTCGTCCAAGGCCTCACTGCTCGACACGTGTTTTTCATAAAACGCGCCGACGCGCCAACTGACGTTTCCGACGGCATGGGCCCAACGAGCATACGAGCTCGAATCGCCAAATCCGGTCACCAGCGCGGATCCGTGCAGACCGAGCATCTCCTCCGGATCCTTGGTGATGACATTGACCACGCCATTGAAAGCGTTGGCGCCCCAGGCCGCACCGCCGGGACCACGTACCACTTCGATGCGTTCGATATCGTCCATCATCAGCGGCAGGCGATACCATTCCGCCCCACCGAAGACCGGGGAATCGGCGGTACGACCGTCGACTAGGGTCAACGTCCGGTCCGAGAACGAACCGTGGAAGCCGCGCACCCCCACCGCATGCCGGCTGCGGTCGACGCGGCGGACATCCATTCCTGGGACGTAGCGGAGAACCTCATCGATCTGGTAGTGGCCGCTGGCAGACAGGTCGTCACTGGACAACACGCTGACCGGCACCGACGAACGCGTAACCGAGGTCTCCTGGCGCGAGGCCGACACCACCACCGGTAAATCGTCGAACAGTGCCAACTCATCGCCACCCGCGGTCTTCGCCACTGGCTGGGCGCTGGGCTCGGCGGCCTCCAGCGTCAGGCCGAGGGCCAGCAGCACTCCGTGGCCAGCCAAGCGCAGGTGCAAACGGTGGAACTGTTGGCAATACGACATGTGGACGTTCCCAAGGGCGCGGGATGGCCGAAGCTGATTGAATAGCCGGAGGAGTATGCCCCACAGAAGGTCGCGGCACAATGCGTCGTAGTTGCGGAAAATCTGCACTGTCACCCTGGTGGCTGGCGACTCATTCAGGGGCTGGCCACCTTACTCAGCCGCTCACGGATCGTCTTGTTGGGCCTCACAGTGCACCCCTGGGCAGAGGCCTTCGATACGCGACCATTTACGCAGGCCACCGCAGATGATGTGCGCGTCCTCTTCGGTCAGTCCGCGTTTCACTACCGCCGAACCCTCGCGGTGCGCCTCGACAGTGACCATCTCGGCAACTTCCAGGCTGAGTCCGGCGGCCCGCTGCAGGGCATAAATCACCACCTCGAAGGGTGTGAAATCATCGTTGAACAGCACCACCTTCCACCCGCGATCGGGGGTGGTGTCCGGCAGGGAATGCCGTTTTGGTCGGGAAATGGTGACGGTATCAGGCACTGGGCGCTCACGCTACCTGCGGCGGGAACATTGTCAGCCGCTTGCGGGCGCGGGCTCCGTCCCTGGGAAACGCATGATCAGGCGAGGCGCCTGCCTTTCAGCCTCGCACCTCGCACCACGCCCGGCGTGTTCAACGCTGAGGGCACCCGCGCTTATTTGGCTGGTGTGGCTGGTGCGGCTGGCACCACCGGCAGGAACACCTCGATCACCGGCGCAGGCGGCGGCACGGTCGCCGGCATGGGCGGCACCACCACGTAGCGGGCGATCAATGCGCAGACCAAGGCGAAGGTGCACAGCATCACCGCGCTACGGCCTGAACGTAGCAGAGCGTGATCCTGTTCGGCTACCCGCGTGCTGTGCACCGATTGTTCGATCGCCTGGAAGTCCACCACCAGGCGCGTGCCACAACCACGACAGAAGGTCGCACCGAGGGGGTTCTCGTGACCGCAGGATTGGCAGGAGATCATTTGCCCGCTCCCGTGGTTGGCAGTAACGGTTTGAGGATCACCGCCCGTTCCGGCGCGAGAGCCATCAGCTTGAGCAGGATCAGGTCGCGCCGCGCGCCACGTGGCAGGAGATTGGCTTGCGAGCGCAGCGCTTCATCGGGAATGCTGGGCGACAGCGCCATCAGCACCGTTTCGATGCCGACCACATCCGGATGTCTTGGCATCTGCAGGCGCAGTTCCCCGGCGGTGGCGAGCACCGCCGCGCGTTCACCGTGGTTCCAGGCGGCACGAAAGCGCACCTGCGCAGCATAGGTCAGCAGCGCAGCTTGTGGCGGATCCGCATCCGGCAGAGTGAGCGATTCTGGGCTGCCAGCCGTTCTGAGTTTGAGCAGGTGACTGATGACTGCTTGGTCGCCGGCCGCCAGTGAACCGGCTGGTGTGCCGCCGTGATGGACCTGATGCAGGGCGTTGATCGCTGCCACCGTTGGCCGCTGCTTGGCCGGCACGCGCAGTTCTAGGCGGGCAAGTTGCTCCTTCGCCGCCGGATCAGAGAGATCGATGGCAAGGATGCCCGCGGCTGGTTCCTTCGGGATCCACGACGCGGCTTCGCGGCCATGGGCGACGGTTGCTTGGCGGTCATCAATCAGGGCGGCGGCTTGCGCACGATCGAGCGCCATGATGCCGAGCCCACGCTGCACGGCCTCCCAGCCGATCAGCACCGCGGCGGTCAGCACCAGTGCCGCCACCACCAGCAGGGCGATGCCGACATTGCGTGCGCCCCATTGCTCGATCAGGGCATTCATGGCAACGACCCCAGCCGTCCACGCAGGGCCGAGGCCGGTAACGGACCAACGGCCACGCTGTCGCCTTGATGGCGGTCGTTGATCACGAACAGGTGGCGATCGGGCACGCGGATCGGACCGCAGTCGGGCAGGCGGATGAGTTCGCCCTTGGGATTGCGCTGACCGTTGACCTCCAAGTGGCCGTCACGCACCTGCACGCGGTCTCCAGGCAGGGCGGCGACCCAGCCGAAGTTCACTGCGCGCTCGGCATCCGGCCCCAGCCGCCAGCACAACGCATCGCCGGGTTTCCAAGCGCTGAACGTCACGGTCTGGTCGAGACGGTAGGAGGTGTACTCAGCGAGGTTCTCGACGTCGTTGTACCCACTCGGCACCTGCACCCGCGACAACGCCTTCATCGCTAGCACGACGCCGTAAAAGGTCGCTACCAGGATCACGTACATCATTGCCTGTCGCAGGACGTCCATGGTGGAAAAGTGCGCTTCCTTGGCAGGGGGTGAAGCAGGCGAAGGGGGCTGAGGGTGGTCGGCGTATCACCAGCTGGATTGGTCCGGAGTCTGGAGTCCGGACACCGTATTGGTCCGGTTGTCCCCTGCGGGTCGCTCGCTAGCGTCCGCCCATGCCTGCCGCTCGTTTTCCAGTCCATGGTCCAGCCGCGTTGTTCGTGGTGCTGTCTGGACCGAGTGGGGCGGGGAAGAGCACGCTGATGTCACGCTTCGTCGAGCGTTATCCCGACTTCGTGCGCTGTCTGAGCGTCACCACCCGCCAGCCGCGTGGCAGCGAACAGGACGGCGTCGACTACTTCTTTGTCAGTGAGCAGGAGTTCGCCGACCGGGTCGAGAACAATCAACTGCTCGAACACGCCCAGGTGTTCGGCAAACACAGCTACGGCACCCCGCGGTCATTCGTCGAGGCGAACCTCAACGCTGGACACAGCGTGATCAAGGACGTTGACGTGCAGGGTGCGTTCACCATCCGCGGCACCTTTCCTGGGGCTTTGCACGTCTTCGTCGTACCGCCCGATCGTGGCGAGATCGAACGCCGGTTGCGCAGTCGTGGTACCGAAACGGAGGAGGCCATCCGCCGTCGCCTCAACGAAGCCGATCGCGAGCTGACCGTGTGGGATCGTTACGACTACCTGATCATCAACCGCGACATCGAACGTGCGGTCGATGATCTGGCGGTAATCGTTGCCGCAGAACGTCTCCGCGTCAGGCGCGCCCATGGATGACGCCTCCCTCGTCCTCGCCATGCCGCGGCGTGAGTTGTTCCGCATCAACGGCTTCACCCGTCAGGTCGACCTGGAGATCCTCCACTCCTTGGCCGACGATTCGTGGTACGCCGCGCCGGCCTCGTTGGTGGGCAACTTCGACGCCAAGGAAGTCCGCCTTGGTCTGGTGGTGGTGCGCGCGCAGGACGGCGCGGACCAGGTGTTGGTCGATGGCCATGGCGTCGCCTTGCACGCCACGCCGATCCCGCCCGAGGTCGGACATCTCGGCCCCGGCCTGGCGGCGCTGCGCCAGCTCGCCCTGGTGGCTGGACGTACGCTGCTGGGCATCACCAACGGCACGGTGGAACTCATCGGCTACTGCAACGACGACACCTTGCCGGAATGCCGCCCGTTCTTCCTGCTGGTCTATCGCCTGCGGGTTCCGGCGGATGCCCCAGCTCCCGGCGGCATGAACTGGATCTCGCGCCCGGCGATCAGCGGTGTCCCGCTCGATCCGGTGAGCGCGCTGGTGATCGCGGGTCTCTAAGCGTCCGGAGTCCGGAGTCTGGTGATCGACAGGCCCGATGTCGCGCGGACCCCCGAACCCCGGACTCATGATGTTCCCCGGGTTGCGCCCGATGGCTGCGGTCCACAATCCCGGCCCATGCGATATCGTGATGCCGCCCATGTCGACGTCGGGAGTTTCTACTCCCGCAAGCCCGAGTTGGGCAAGGTCTACCGTCTGCTCGGATATGCCGCTCTGGTGGGAGTGGTGTGGCATCACAACGATGTGCACATGCTCGAACGCCTGCTGATCGCCCTGATCGTGTTGTGGCTGATGGCGTGGTATCGCGTAGTCGGCACGTTGTGGCGTTCCAGTACCGTGGCGGCGGCGCTGCTTTGCGCCGTGCTCCTGACCATGCACCGCCTGCACCTCTCGGGAGCCGCCTCGTGACCTTTGCGCGTTGGGGTATCCCCACTTTGTTCTGGGTCACGCTGGTCCTTGGTTGGGGGCTGTGGCTGCTGCCGGACGGCATCATCCGCTGGTGTGGCATCCCGGTGGCGGCGTTCTGCTGGCTGTTCACTCTGGCGTTTTTCCGCAATCCGCTGCGCAAACCGCTCGGTGATGAGCGTTGCCTGATCGCGCCCGCTGACGGCGTGGTTGCCGACATCAGTGAAGTGGACGAACCGGAGTTCCTCCACGGTCGCGCCGTGCGTATCGGCATCTTCCTCTCGGTGTTCGACGTACACGTGAACCGTTCGCCGATCGCGGGCGAGATAGTTTACGCCAAGTACACCCCTGGGAAGTTCCTCGACGCGCGCCATCCCGATGTCAGCCACGAGAACGAAGCCAACACCATCGGCATTGTCGCGAGCGACAACGTCGCCAGCGGCCTCAAACTGCTGGTGCGCCAGCTCAGCGGCCTGATCGCCCGGCGCATCATCTGCACGCACGGAGTCGGCGACAAACTCACCCGCGGCGAACTCTACGGCATGATCAAGTTCGGTAGCCGTACGGAACTGTGGGTGCCGCTGACGTATCCGCACATGGTCAAGGTGCAGGTCGGGCAGAAGGTGAAGTGTGGGGAGACGGTGATCGTGGAATTGAAACACACGACGCAGGGGAATCCATGATTCGTGCGGAGTACGGAGTACGGAGTACGGGGTACGGCGCCGAAACACCGACGGCCAGCGTGCCGCCGTGCACCCAGCACCTCGCACCAGCGAGCGTAGCGAGCGACCGCACTCCGCACTCCGCACTCCGCACCGGGGCAATCCAGCTATGAGCGAACGCCTCGCCTCCATGCGCAAACGTCTGCGGCGGCTGAAGACCCTGCCGGTGTTGCCGACATTATTGACCGCGGGCAACCTTGCCTGCGGCATCACCGCCATCCTGTGCGCCGCGCACAACATGCTCGAAGTCGGCGCCTTCATGGTCTTCATCGCCATGGTCTGCGACATGTTCGATGGCAAGGTCGCGCGTATGACCAACACCGCCGGACCGTTCGGCGCGGAGCTCGATTCGCTCAGTGACGTGGTCAGTTTCGGTGTCGCGCCAGCAATCTTGATGCACCGCATGGTGCTGGGCGAACCTGGCGTGTTCGATCACGGGCAACGTCTGCTGTGGTTCATCACCGTGCTGTACCCGATCATGGCGGCGATCCGTCTGGCGCGCTACAACGTCGAACACAGCGATGAGGCGACTCCGTATTTCCGTGGTCTGCCTTCCCCAGGCGCCGCAGCGCTGGTGTGCGCCTGGATCATCCTGCATCCCCATCAGCACATCATCACCAGTCCCGCCATCGGTGAGGCGTACAAGTACACCGGCCTGGAGAACCTCGACGCCTTCCGCTGGATCGTCATCGCTCTGACCTTCGTTTCCGCGCTGTTGATGGTCTCGACGATTCGTTTCCCCCACGTTGGCAACACCTTGTTCGGTCGATTGGGTTTCCGCACCATCATCATCGGCATGCTGCTGGTGAGTTTCCTGGTGCTGTACCCGTTCTGGTTCCTGGCGGTGCTGACCACGGCGTATGTGCTGTATGGCATCGTCCTCTCCGTTCCGGATATGTGGCGCAAATGGCGCGCTGGGCGGCATCCGCTCGACGAACCGGAAGATGAAGACGCCGAGGACGTCGGCGTCGCCACCGACCGCATCGATCTGCACGGCCCTCGCCCTGGGCGTTGAGCTGTCGTGACGCAGTTCCTGCATCCCGGCGCGCGGCATCCTTACGCGCCGATGCCGATGTCGGAGCTTGCCCGTTTCGTGCATGTGCCGGTGACGGAAGTCGCCCGCTGGATCGCCGAAGGCCTGCCGCAAACCAGTGATGGCCGCATCGATCCGTTCGTCTGCTCGAACTGGTTGTGCCACGGTCGACTCGATCGTTGTCCGACACTGGCGCGTCGCTGGCGGACCTACCTGTTGTTCTTCGCACCGTTTCTCGCCGGCCAGGACCGCGTGCGGCGGCTGCAATGGAAACGCACTCAGCGCCTCTACCTGCCGGTTCAGGTCGAGCAGCTGACCTGGTGGCTTCCACGGGCAGCAGCGAGCGAATCGCAGCAGGTCGAGTCCGAAGACCCACCGCAGGTGGACGGCTGCATCACCAATGACGCGGGTGGATGGTGGCGCATCGACGGCCGGCCATCGACGAATGAGCCGACGTTCATCACCAATGCCACGGTGCGCCTGACGCCGCGGCAGGTGTTGTCGCCGGATTCTGCCGACTACGCGGAGTTCGTCGCGGTGATGGAAAACGTCGTCGGTTCGTTCCGCTATGAGTACCGCCACCACCAACCGTGGGAGTACCGCGCCGCGTTCACCGGCCAAGTGGACGAGGTCCGCTCCGTTGGCAGCTGTCTGGACTGTGCGTTGGCCGTCGGCGCACGCCTCACGCAGAAAAACCGCCCGTGGCGGGTGGTCGCTGGCCTGGTTGCCGACAGTCGCATCGCCAATCCCCACTTCTGGATCGAGGTCGACACCACCGCCGGCTGGGCGCCACTCGACCCGACCTTGCCGGCGATCGTGCGCATGGTCGGCGGCGATTGGCGCGCGGCAGTGCGCGCCTGGACCGGCGCCTGTGATGCGCGGCGGGTCACACTGGGAGTAGTCGGTGCCGGCATCGCCGCCATCCCTGGAGGATCGACCGCGGGCTCACTGATGGGCGAAGCGGTGGCTGATGGCATCAGCGCCTGGCCGTGCCTCGACTGGGTCTGCGGTGATTGCGAGTCGGAGTTCAGCGACCGTTCGTAGGTTTCGACACCGTCGTGAATCGTTGACGATCTCCAGATGGACGCCGCTGACCGCGCCGTGGACGTTTTGGCCGGACCACCGTCGCCCGGGGGTGGAGGGGGTGCATTAGGAGACACCCGTGTCCACGGACTGAACACCCGCCAGCTTGGGGCTTGAGCCGGAGGCGGGGAGGCCAATGACATGGATCCGCCGGCCATCGATCCAGGAGGACATATGCCACCACGCAAAAGCGCAGCCCAGGAAGCACCGATCGTTTCCATCACCCCGGCGGTAGACGCAGGGTCACGGAGACTGGTCTTCAGCGAAGGCACTTCGCACAAGTTCTGGGAGGCGAGTTGTACCGGCGCTGAGATGACCGTAACTTTCGGGCGCATCGGCACCGCGGGGCAGAAGCAGGTGAAATCGTTCGCCGACGCGGCTCAGGCTCAGGTGGCGATGGCGAAGCTGGTAGCTGAGAAGACCAGTAAGGGCTACCGCGACGCCGGCGCATCACCTGCCGTCGCGACGGCAACCACGGCTACCACTGCCGCGAAAACGTCGACGGCCGACAAGACGGCGAAGAAGCAGCAGGCGACGAAGCCTAGCAAGGCGGCAAAGAACGAGCAGGTATCGAAGGCGGGCAAGCAGGCCACGAAGCCCAGCACGGCGAAGTCCGTCGAATCGACGAAGGCCGACAAGACCGCAAAGGTGATCCAGCCTTCATCAGCCAAATCAGGGCCGGAGAAATCCGCCAAAGCGGCCAAGGAGGATAAACCCCAGGTCACGAATGATGGCTGGATCAGTGGACCGGACGGCTACCACCTGACCGTCCGCGAGGGCAAGACGGTGTGCCGCAACGCCAAAGGCAAGGAACTTGCCACTGTACCACCCAAGGTCGCGGATTCGCCGGCGGGTGAACAGCTCGATGCGCTGGTCGAATGGCTGGAGGACCACGGCCGCGATTGTCGTGCGCAGGTCGAAGGCTGGATGCTGCGCTCGTTGCCGGTGCCCACGTCGTTGATCGCTGCGACCTGGCCGGATCCCGCCTGGCGTGTGGCCTTTGAGAACACGGTTGTTTGTGCCGCCGACGCCGTCGGTCGGCGCAACGAGGCCAAGCTCGGATTCCTGCGTGGTGCGGATCCGGCGCGCGGCATCGGCTTGGTCACCATTGATGGCGAGACCGCGTGGATGAAGAGCGTGGCGGTGATGATCCTACATCCGGTGCTGCTGCCGGAACGCAGCGAGTTCCAGGCGCTCGGTGTGGAGCTGGCCCTACCCCAGGGCATCCAGCAGCTCCTGCGCGAGACCTTTGTCCGCACCAGCGAGTCGCCGACTGCGGAGAGCGTCATGCGTTTCTCGGGTGGCGAATTCGAACAACTGTCGCATGCCACCGGACGCTGTCGTCAACTCGGCTACGCCGTCAGTGGCGGCTATGCCATCTGTGAGGTGATTGAAGGCGGAGTCGCCACCACCGCGCGTTTCTGGATCGGTTCCGAGGACCCCGAGTCCGAGACCACCACTGGTGATCTGTCGTGGACTGGTCCGGATGAGGCGGTGCTGCCGCTGGGCAAGGTCCCGCCGGTCGCGTTCTCAGAAGGCATGCGCATGGCCAGTGCGATTTTCGCCAAACGCAAAGTCGCCGACAAGAAGGAGGCCTGATCATGTCCGCCACTGCCACCGCCCTCGCCACCAGTCTGATGCGCGCCGGCGCGATCCTGCCGGTGGGAACAGCCTGCAAAAAAGAACTTCCGATTGACCAGCTGGATGCCCGCGCCTACCGCACCCCGGTGCTCGGACATCCGGTGGTGCTGTTGGTTCCGCCCACCACCGCGCCAGGTGATGACCTGGTGATGGAGTTTCTCGGCTGCGGAAAGCCTGCGGTCACCGAAGCCGTCGGCCAGACCGTGCGGCGGGCCGCGGGATTCCCAGGCTGGGCCTTGATCAACGATCCCAAACACGCGCGCCATGCGCTCGATGTAGTCAAACAGATGAAAGGCGCGGCGCGCCGCATCCGCTCCAAACCTGGGTATGCCTGGGATGGGCTGATGGCCATCGCTGATCGTCTCGGCCGCAGCACGGCGCATTTCCTGCCGTCGTTCTGGGAAGAAGCCGGCCGCATGTTCATCACGTCCGGCAATCTGCATTACGCTACGCGCTCTTTCGGCAAAGCACGCGAGGCGGAGAAGATCCACGCCTTGCGTGTCGACCTGCAGACCTTGCGCGACAGTTTCCTGGAATTCGCGCTGCATGGTGCGGTCGCGGTGAAAGCTCTTAGCGAGTTCGCCAAGCAGCTCACCAGTAAACACGGAGCGAAGACCGCTTGGGAGGCGTTCCGCGATTTGGCCGTGCGGCGCTGCCGTGGTGGCCTGCCGCCGTGGTCGGCAATGCTCAGCGACCTGCGCAGTGTCGCGGTCGCGGCCAAGCTTGATGCGAAGGCTGAGGTCCTGCAGTTGGTGCGTGAACTCCTGCCGATGTCAGCGGTGCGGCGTGCTCCGACGACTTTCTGGGAGGAAGCCGAAGAGGCCTTGGCGACCTTGGCCAAAGAGCCCACCTGGGCGCAGACCTTGCTGGAATTCATGCCGACGCCATCAGACGGTGGTCGTGATTTTGCTCACACCTGGCTTGAGCGGCTCGATGCCTGGGGGCTGGTTGCTCACTTGGAAAAGGGGCGTTTCCCTGATGGCAGCGCCATCGATGTGGCGGGCTGGGTCGAGAGTTTCCTGCGCCGGTCCAGTTCGGCGTGGTCGCCAGCACCGGATCACTGGTTCCTGGTGTTCGAACGCTTGATCCCCCGTCTCAAGAATCGCCCGCTGGTGCTCTGTGCCACGGATGACGATGATGACGATACCTCGGCCGATGTGGATCTGGTGCACTTGGCACTGGAAGCCGGAGTGCCACTGGCGGACCTGAAGGGTTTCTCCTTCCGCTTGGAATCATGGGCGTCGCACTCGACCACCCATCCGAAACGTAAACGGGATCCACTGCTGGTGGCGAAGGATCCGCGCTTTGTGGAGCCGCTCGCGGCAGCGGCCATGAGCACGTTGGGCAACGAAGAGTTCGATGCGCTCTTGCCACGCATGCCGACGCTGCTGGCGGCCTGTGAACGACAGGTGCTGGCAGAAATCGATGAAGCTCAGGCCAAGGCCTTGCCGGCATGCGAATCCTTGGTGTCGCTGCTCGAGAATCACGTGAAGAGCGCGTTCCTGGCGCTGTCACCAGTTGTGCGCAAACGTCTGGAGGGTTTCCAGGTGGCTCCCTGTCTGGCACGCACCATCCGCGGCGGCTTGGTCGATGAGTTCGGTTGGCCGGCGCTCGAACAGGCGATGGAACGGTTGCAGGCAGAAGCCCCCAAGAAGAAAAACCGCTACGATGATGAAACGGTTAAACTGCATGGTCATGCACCGTTCGCCGTCCTCTGGAATGCGCTGCGAGTGGTGGTCGTTGGTCCGTCCGGTCCAGTGGCCAACCATGATTTCGTCTTGCCGAAAGGCACCGAGGTAGACGACTGCTGGTATCGCGATGGACAGATCCTGGTGCGCATCAAAAAGGATTGGGAGAACGCTTGGCTCTACTGGTCATCCAATCCCAAGGACCTCATCCCCAGTGCGAAGTCGCTCAGTTGCGATCTGGAAAGCAGTGCGCAAGTCGACATCCCAGGAGTAGGAACCTGGACCGGTAAACGCGCGGTACGCGCCGGCGATCAAGATCCGGATGTCACGGTGGGGAAGATCTTTGGTGATGGTCGTACGTGGTGGGTGAAGGTCGACAACGAACGCGATGACGAGGGAAAGCGCTCCGCTGATTTACGCGAGGCCGATCCTGCCACGGGTGATCGCGGTCGCGTCAGCCTGCCCGAATGGTTCGAAGCAGGGCTACGTCCGGGGCACGTGATCGATCTGGATGATAGCCACCTGGTGCCCATCGGAACCCATGCGAACCAATCCTGCCTAGGTGGGCGCGATGGCCTCAGTGGCGTGCGGGTGACCAGCGCCAAAGACAGGAAGGAAATACACGTTGAAGGTATCGATGGCCGACGGGTGGTCTTGACCAAGTCCTACTCGGCGCACGCGCTCTGTCGTTGGCCTGGTGACGAGGTGCCGCGAGCCCTGCGTGTTGGCTGGCGCGACAACGTAGACGTCATCTACAACGATCTGGAGACCAGTGACAATTCGCTCTCCTACCACGCCGGACAATGCGCTGACCTGCCGGTGTTGTTCTGGCACGCGATGATGCCGCGTGATCCTGCCGTGTCGCAGAAGCTGCGGGCGTTCACCGATGAAGAGGCGGATACCTGGCTACGTGCTGTGGTGGAAGAGATCTCTGCCAAGGAGATCGATGCCAACGATGATGATGATGATGATGACGATGACGATGACGATGCGGACAAGGATCCCACGCTGGCAAGCAAACTGCCGGACACCAACGCGCTGGTCGGAAAACGCCTGGGTTTGACCCATGAACGCTTCCGCCGTGGCGTCGTTGCGGTACTGGCGCTGGCAGGGAAACAGGCCAACCGTCTGACTGCCCTCGTCGGTACTGATGAGGGGCCAGCAGTCGACGATGAACGCGAGGAACTCGTCAAAGCCGGTTGCAATGAGTTGAAATTCGGCATCGAAGGTGTTGAGGACAAAGGCGTCACGCGGTCATTGCTGCAACAAGGCGCCTTCCTGCGCTCTGCCGAGGCCAAGGCCCCAGCAATCGTGATTAAATGGTGGGAAGGATTGTCGACCTTGTCGCAAACCCTGGTCAAATGCCTGCAGAATCCCGAGGTGAAAAAACGCCAGTCAGTAGCTGCCGCTCTGCAGACGTGGTGTGATGCCGGGCTCGCGGATCTGCCAGGCGCGTGGCGCACGGGCACCGCTGCCTGGGACAAAGACAAACCACTGACACCCATGCGCAAACTGGGTTGGGGTGGGAAGTTCGGCACGATCCGCGAAGGAGCCAACACCTTCATGCTGCTGGTGGACACGTATTCTGATGAACAAGTTATGGTCTTCGAATACGCACCAGGGGGCACCTGCGTCGGCTTGGCCAAGGCACCCTTCAAGGAAGTTGAAGAGGCCCCGCGTCCGTCTCCGATCGACTTCCTGCGCAGTGTCATCACGGCCCTGGAAAAGAGCGCACCGGCAAAGATCGATGCCGCGCTGGTAGATCGTGCCGCCGCGGCGTGCGGCTGTTCACGTGCAGTCGCGGGCTTGTTGCTGGTGGGTTGGGAGCGTTTCGAGAGTTACACCACCAACTTCATGCCCAAGGATTTGCGCGAAGCACTGGGGCTCAAAGTTGCCGAAGCCGCAGATGCGCGGGGTAAACTGCAGGAACTGGACGACCAGCAGAAGCGGCTCCTGGCTGAGGCCCTGCTGGGCGACGACGCGGGGGGATTGTCCGACCTGGAAAAACCAGGCGCGGATGGCCGGACGCCACTGGCACGTGTGGCAGCGGCATGGCGCTCCATCGCCAACACCGGACCGGTGCTCGATCCGGGTGCGGAAATGCGTTCACACCTTGGTCGTTCGGAGGTCGATTCGTTCTCGGCCAAGGCGGGGAAGGCCGTGGCGGGCAAGCCCGCGTTTTCGCTCAAGTTTCCCGTGTTGGCGATCATGCCGAAACACTGGGGGGAGGGGTTGCAGTTGTCCCTCCTCAGTGATGAAGATGAAGAGGACCGAGTTCTCGGCATGGATGATCTCGCCACCGTCCTACAGATTGCTGCCGGTGTGCACCTGACCCAGCCGGCGGGGTCACCGGTACGCGCCGCACTCGGCGCGCTGCTGGTGCAGGTGCGCAAACAACTGGCCGATGAGCTCCTCTTGTGGGAGATCTTCAACGTTGATGAAGACTCGAAAGTCCACTGGAAGTCCGCGATCAAAGCATGGGACGAGGCCACCGGAGCCAGTGAACGCATCATCACCGGAACGGGCGATGCGAAGGGGACCATCCGCGATCAAGGCTGCGAGGTCCTGAGTCGTTTCCTCGACAACATCAGTCTGTTTGTCCGGCCAGCGAAGTGCCGTACGGCCGAGCAGGCCGCGGGCATCGGACGGTTCTTCAAGCCGGACGATGATGATGAGGCGATGGAGATCGATGCGCTCCGGGAGTGGCTCGACCCCAAGCGCCAACGCTTGCTGACCCGAGCGGTTGATCCTGCCCTGCCCGCTGGTGCCTACCCTGGCGATCCACGTGCTTCCGCGTCAGCCACGTGGAAGGCGGTGCAAAAGAAACTGAAACTGTCGGAGGACGCGGCCTGTGCCTACTTGCAGTTCATGGTCCTGCCTAATCCCACCGTGGCGTATCTGAAACTCTGGAATGGTTGGGATGATGCTGCGTTCGACGCCGCAGTGGGCGAACTGGTGAAAGCGAAACGACTGGTCAAAGCCAAGCGGGCGAAGTCCGGCCGCGAGTACTTCCTGCCTGGTGGTTGGGAGACCGCGTCGTGGTTATCAACCCCACAAGAAACCTGGAAGCTAGCGCTGTACGGCATCACCCGTGATCGCAAAGGCAACCTCATCCAACGCCATGGGTTGTTCATTCCGCAGGAGCCGGTCGAAGATCTCTTCGTGCAGGCCTGGGAACGTGTAGAACGCGGCGATGCCCCGCGTTACGAGGAAGTGAAATGACCAAGCGCAGCAAGGAAGCCGTGGCTCCATCCACACCGGCGTCGACTTCCGCGCCGAGTACCTCCGTGCAGCAGCCTGCGGTCGAGGACCGTTACGCCCACGAACTGGCGGTGCTCGCCGCCAGCGATGCCTCGATCCGTCCACCGGGGTGGTTGCTGTCGCCCATGGCCGTGGTGCGTTTTGTCATGGGCAGTGGTGGCGATGTGGTCGAGGCTGCGGCGAAAGCGACCTTGCCGGCGGGTTGTCCACGTCAGCTAGTGATCGCACCCAAGTTCATCGGTCCACGCGCGCTGGTCGAACGAGCGGTGGTGACGTTGGCTGGTGAACGTGGGCTGCTGCTCGTCGGTGAGCCGGGTACGGCCAAGAGCATGTTGTCGGAACTGTTATCTGCGGCGGTGTGTGGCACCAGTGGGCTCACCGTGCAAGGGACTGCGGGCACCGCCGAGGAGCACCTGCGTTACGGCTGGAACTATGCGCTGCTGTTGGCCAAGGGGCCGGTGCCCGAAGCGCTGGTCGATTCGCCAGTGCTCACCGCCATGCGCAGCGGCCGCTTGGCACGGATCGAAGAAGTCACGCGTTGTCTGCCTGAGGTCCAGGACGCGTTGGTGTCGATCCTCTCCGAACGCCGCATCGCCATTCCCGAACTGGGCGCCGAGGCCACCGAGTTCGCCCGACCGGGATTCAACATCATCGCCACCGCCAACCTGCGTGACCGCGGCGTGTCGGAGATGTCCGCCGCGCTCAAACGCCGCTTCAATTTCGAGGTGGTGCCACCAATCGCCGATGCGCAGTCCGAGGCGGCCTTGGTGCGAGCGCAGGCGACGGTGCTGCTCAGCCGCGATGGCGCACCCATGCCGCTCGACGAAGCGGTGATCGAAGCGTTGGTGACCGCGTTCCGCGATCTTCGCCAAGGCCGCAGCGTCGAAGGCTGGGCGGTGGAGAAACCCGCCACCGCCATGAGCACCGCCGAATGTGTTGCGGTCGCCGCCGCAGTTGCGCGCCAGTCGGCGTATTTCCCCAGCCAGGGCGACGCGGTCTCGCTCATTCCTGGACACTTGCTCGGTGCCGTGCTGAAGGACGAGGCCGAGGACCGCACGCGCTTGATGGCTTATTGGGACTCGGCGGTGAAACGTCGTGCCGAAGCGGGTGGGCGCGTCTGGCGGCGGCTCTATGAGTTGCGCGGTTTGATCGAGAACGCCTGACATGACATTGGCGGCAGATCCTGAGGTCGCCGCCGCCGTGGCGACGCTGGCTGGCGCGACGTCACCGTGGCTGATCGGGGTACGTCACCATTCGGCGGCCCTGGCGCGCGTCATGCCGACGCTGCTCACGGCGATGAAACCACGGCGTATCGCCATCGAACTACCGAGCGACCTGGAGCACTGGTTGCCGTGGTTGGGCCACCGTGGCACGCAGGCGCCGGTTGCATTGGCGTCAGCCGCGCCGGATGGCGCGACGCTGGCCTTCATGCCGTTCGCGGATTTCTCCCCCGAACTGGTGGCGGTGCGTTGGGCTCTCGCTCATGGAGTTCCGGTGCACGCGATCGATCTGCCGAGCGACCGGCGGGCGGCGGTTCCGCGTCAGGAGGAAGCGCACGCCGGCCCAGGCGTCGCGGACCTCGCTGCCGCCCGTCTGGGGGTCGATGATCAGGTGCGCCTGTGGGATCGTTTGGTCGAGGACGCCGCCCTGGGGCAGGATGCTGAAGCCGTGCGTCGTGCCGCCTTGGCGATCGGCTGGTCCTGGCGTCACGGTGTGCCGGTCGAGCCGCGTGACCTGGTGCGCGAAACTTGGATGCGAGCGCGCCTACGTGAACTGGGCAGTACAGGCACGGTGGCGGTGGTGGGGTCGTTCCACGCGGCAGCCCTCTGCCCGGCGTTGGCGGTCGACCACGATGTTGCGTTGCCAGAAGCCGGTCCAGCCGCGGTGACGGCGCTGATCCCGTACAGCTTCGCGCACTTCGATGATCGCTCGGGTTATCCGGCGGGCGTGCGTGATCCGGCCTGGCACCAGGCAGCCTTGGGCTGCGCGGATGCCGCGACCCGTAAGATCCTGCTCAGTGACCTGATCGTCGCGATCTGTCGCCAGTTGCGTTCCGGTGGGCATCAGGCTTCGCCCGCGGATGCGATCGCGCTGGCGGCCCTGGCCGAGGGTCTCGCCCGGTTGCGCGGCCTGCCGGCGCCTGGGCGTGGTGAACTGGTGGAGGCGGTGGATTCGGTGCTGGTGCGCGGCGAGGTTCTGGGCGGTGGTCGTGCCGTGGCGCGGGCGTTGGAGCAGGTGCTGGTCGGCCATGCCCTCGGTACCTTGCCCGATGGTTGTCCACGCGCCGGGCTGGCGGTGCATCTCGAACAACTGCTGGAGACGCTCGGTCTGCCCGGACCGCGTGATGCCGAAGCCGAGCCCCGCGAGCTGCGTCTGGAACCGTGGCGCAGCGATCTCGATCGTCTGCGCGTGGTGCTGCTCGAACGTCTGCGTTTCCTCAACATTCCCTACGGCGAGCGGGAGGTCGGCGAGGGTGGTGCCGGCGGAGATGAGGCGCTCGGCGAATCGTGGAGCGTGCGTTGGACGCACCTCACTGCCGCGAACGTGATGGTGGCTGCGGTGCACGGTGCGACCGTCGATCAGGCGGTGAGCGGGCTCATGCAGCAGCAGTGGGCGCGCCAGCAGGAGGTACAGCCGCATCACGTGCTGGAGGCCTTGGCGGTGGCGGCGCGCTGTGGGGTTGCCGACCGGGTCGGGGCGCTGCTCGCTCACCTGGGTGAAGCCGCATTCCTCGCCAGCGCGGACCTGTCGGCCTTGGTAACCGCCTTGGATTTGGTGCATCGCCTGCGCCTCGGTCAAGCGGTCGGTCTGCCGGCAACCATGATCGAACGCAGCGGCATGCGCTTGACCGCTTTCACGCCGCCCGATCAGGCGGTGGAGGTGGTGTTGGCACAGGCCGCGGAACGGCTGGTGGAGGGCCTGCACGGCAGCGAACGCCTCGCCGATGTCGAGGCCCTGGTGGCGCTGGCCAATTGGCAGGCACAGGCAGGCGAACCGCCGGGGACACGCTTGGTGGCGTTGTTCAGACGCATGCTGGTGAGCGGCAGCACCCTGATGCAGGGCGCGGCACATGGCCTGTTGTTCGTCGCCGAGGCCTCGACCGCGGCAGACTTCGCTGGTGCGCCCGCATCGTGGTGTGATCGCGCAGTGGACGCGGACGGCCGCCGGGCGTTGCGTCAGCGTTTTTCTGGACTGCTGGTGAGTGCGGCACCGCTGCTGATTGCGTCGCCGGAACTGCTCGATCCGTTGCACGCGACCATCGCCAGCCTCGACGATCAAGCGTTCTTCGATCGCCTGCCGGCACTGCGCGGCGGCAGCGAGGTCATCCCACCGGAGCAGCGGCAGCTCCTGCTGGAGTCGTTGCTCCAGCGGCACGCACCCTCGGCTTCACGCGCGCTGGTCAGCGATCCTCGCCGGCTCGCTTTGCAGGCGCAGGCCGATGTCGCCGGGTGGGCGGCGGTGCAAGCGTTGTTGCCCGGCTGGGTGGCTGCTGCCACGACCGTGGCCACTCCGTCAACAGAGATCGGCGCTTCAGCGGTCAGTGTCGGCGCGATCGGCATGGCTGATCGTTGGCGACTGATCTTGGGTGAGCCGCCCACGCAGTCGCCGGCGCTGGCATCGCTCGCGGGGTTGAGCGTGGAATCCTGCTATGGCAGCGGTGCCCGTGGTTCCCGTCGCCGTCTGGGCGGTGAGGGTCACCCTGCTGCGGGCGGTGGTTCCGGTGCACCACGTCCCACCGCACGCGAATGGGGCGAGAACCTCGACGCCTTGTTCAGTTCCGACGTGCGCGAGGAAGTCATCGCCGAACGCAGCCTGTCGACGCCGGCGGTGCTTGATCTGCTCGATCCGGACAAGGTCACGCCCTCGGTCGCCTTGCTCGAACGGGTGCTCGCGTTCAAGGGCGGCATGCCGGCTGGCGCGACCCAGCATCTGCGACGCTTGGTCGCACGCATCGTGGCGCGGCTCGCCGCGGACCTGGCGCGGCGCCTGCGTCCGGCGCTCGGTGCGCTGAGCATCCCACGTCCGGCGCGGCGTGGCACGCGGCTCGACTTACCACGGACCCTACGCCGCAACCTCGACACGGCCCATCGCGTTGACGGCGACTGGCGCATTGTCGCCCGTTCGCCGGTATTCCGCAGCCGCGCGCGGCGTCAGATGGATTGGCACCTGATGTTGGTGGTGGACGTCTCCGGCTCGATGGAAGCCTCAGTCATTCATTCGGCCTTGTGTGCGGCGGTGTTCGCGGCGCTGCCTGCGTTGTCGCTGCGCTTCTTCGCTGTCAGTACGGCGGTGGTCGATCTCAGCGAACACGCGGCCGATCCACTTGACCTGCTGCTGGAGGTCTCGATCAGTGGCGGTACGCACCTCGCTCTCGGATTACAAAAAGTGCGCCAAGAATTGCGGGTGCCGTCGCGCACCATGGTGGTACTGGTCAGCGACTTCGAGGAGGGGGTCAGCGTCGGCAGCTTGCTGGGCGAGGTCCAGGCACTGAAAGCCACCGGTGCGCACCTGCTCGGCTTGGCGGCGCTCGATGCCGAAGGGTTGCCGCGGTATCATGCGGGCATCGCGGCGCAGGTCGCCGCTGCCGGCATGCCGGTGGCCGCCCTTGGTCCCGAGCACCTTGCGCGCTGGGTCGTGGAGCGCATGCGATGAGCTCATCGTTGAAACGACCGACGATCGCCCCTGCGGTGCTCGCCGCGCTGCTCGATCTGCTGCCCGCCCGCTTGCGGCGACGGTACGACATGCAACCCGGCATGGCGGAGGGCTGGGCCTGGAACCTTGAGTCAGGGCAGTGGCGGGTGGTGATCGACGACGACACCAAAGTAGACCTGATGGTGATGGAAGTAACCGATCTGGCGCAGGTGCGCTGCACGTGTCTGTTGTCCCCCAGATGTCTGCACGTGGCGGCGTGTCTTGGCGTGTTGGAAACCGCCGACGCGCCGATCCCCGATGAAGCGCCGACGGTCGAAGACGATGGTGTCATCGTGACGGCCAGCCATCACCAGGTGGCGCAGGCAGCATTGGAAGCGGTCGGCAGCCTGTTGACGGCGGGCGCGGCCCACGCCGGAGCGCTGACTCAGGCGGTGTTGCTGCGCGCGCTCTACGACGCGCGTATTGCCAGCTGTCATCGTCTGGCTGGCGCCATGGCGCGGGTGCTCGCCAGCCTGCGACGGTTGCGCACCAACGAAGCGGTTGGCGATGACCTGATGGCTGACCTGCGCGAGTTGGTGATCGCAGCGTTGGCCTTGTTAACGACCCCCAGTGGTCAACACGTCGGCAGGTCGGTGATCGGCTCGGCACGCCGGATCTATCGATCGGTTGGCAGTGGATTGCGGCTGACTGGCTGGCTGAGCGAGCCATTGTTGACGCGTGGGGGTTACGCCGGCGTGATCACTCATTTGGTGGATGCGCAGGGGCGTCGCTGGACCTTGCCGGCAATGCGTCCGGGCGGTGTCGAACAGGTGGCGCAGGCTTGGGAAGGTGGCGCTGGGCTCGGTGATCTGTCGCTGTCGCACCGTGACCTCGCCCGTGGTGGCTGCGTGGTGCAGGACGCCACAGCCTCGAACGATGGGCGTCTCGGTGCCGGGGCGGTGGTGAAAGCCGTGTCGACCACTGGGCTGTCCTGGGACGAGTCGCCGCTCGCCGAGCAGTTCGCTCGTCCGTTGGCCGAGCAGGTATCCGCCGCTTTCGCTGCGCTGGCCGACCCAGAGGCCCATCCGGTCGGCGATCTGCTCATCGCGGTAATCGGCGAGGTGGTCGGTGCCGATGAGCAGGCGGTCCATCTGGCCACCAACCAGGCTCGGCTGCGGCTGACGCCACCGAGTTGGGACCCGCGTCTGCCCTATGTCAGCAATCTTGAACGTCTGGCTCTCGCCAGCGGGATGCAGGTGCGGGTGGTCGGACGTCTGGTCGCGCACCAACCGGGTACGCTGGAAGTCCTGGCTATCGGCACGCCGGGGAAAGCGCCGACCATCCGGTTGCCCACCGCCCTCGCCGGTCGTCTGCTGCTCGGCCTGGAACACCTTCCCGGAGCAGCGCTGCCAGCATCATCAGGCCGTCTGCCAGCTCTGTCGCCGACGGATGATCCGTGGGGAGTTGCCGCCCGCCGTCTGCAGGGTGTGGTACTTGGCGGACGCATGACCCTGAGCGGCCGGGCGGCCGTCGTTGCCGAACGCGAAGCGGTAGAATTGTCCCGCGGTCTGTCACCGCATGCTGCTACTCTGCTGCGGGGCTTGATCCAGGCGTGTGGCTCGACAGCTGACCGTTGGGGGCGCCTGGTGGCTCCGCCAGCCCTCCCGCTGGCCCGGGCATGGGCAGCATTGGCCATCCAACTCGATGCTGCCCGGCTCAATCATGCGCGGTCGCTCTGGATGGAACTGCTTCACTGAGTTCCGGTCAGCCGTACGACCGTTGCGATCGCACGAACGTCCGTGCGGAAGCTGCGCACATGGAGCGGGAAATCGGCAATCCAGTGGGCATGTTCGCACGCATGGCACGCAACATCCTCCTGCTGGGAATTCTGCTCCTGTTATCTGGCTGTGGGCGACAGGCCCCGCTGCCCACGGTCAGTCACGTCGATCTGCAGCGGTACGCCGGTGATTGGTTCGTCATCGCCCACATCCCGTATTCACTGGAGGAAGGCAAAGTCGCGACCTTCGATCGGTATCGCCTGCGGGATGACGGCCTGATGGACAACGAGTACTGGTTCCGGCGCGGCACTTTTGCCGCGCCGGATGAGGTATGGAAAGGTGTGGCGTGGGTCCATGACACCACCACCAATGCCGAATGGCGCGTGCAGTTCCTCTGGCCGTTTAGCATCAGTTACCTGATCATCGACCTCGACCCGGAGTACCGTTGGGCGGTGGTCGGTCACCCGAGCCGCAACTATTTCTGGATCCTGGGACGTGAGCGCACGCTGCCGGAATCGACTTACGACGGGATCGTGATCCGTGCCGCGGCCAAGGGCTACGACGTCGACCGCTTCCGCTTGGTGCCTCAGCCGACACCGTGAACCTGCCCAGGGTACGTCCAAACGCTCTGGAACTACCTGGCCCACCGCTGCCCCATCGCCTAACGCTACCACCGACGGGTGGAAATAGCGCCGATTTGCCGGGGAAAGCCGGAATTGCGTCCCTTCGAGGGGGCCCCGGGCACCTACCGCACCCCCCGCTCAGGCGGGTTGCGGGACCTTGTCACCCCCCATGGATCGCCCTAGGACATGCCGCCAGATCCTCGACCACCGTCATTCCGGAGAACCCATGCTTGCGACTCGCGTCAGCCAGAAGGAAAGCGTCTTCTACTTCGCTGCCTACCCCGCAGCCGAACTGCTGAAGAAGGTGCGATTCACCACCCGTTTCGAGGCTGAAGAAGGCGCGCTCAAGGCCACTTCGGCCGAGGCTAACGACGAAATCGGTTCCTTCATCGCCAAGGTCGAAGGCAGCGACAAAGCCTTCCAGCGTGGAATGGCCAAGGGCAAGGTCGCGCAGATCCGCAACTTCTACGAGACCTGCGGCGCTCAGCCGATGATCCCAGGCACGGTCCTGCTGTTCACCTCGGAGCGGTTGCGCTTTACCCCGACCTCCTCCGACAATCCCAACGGCAGCCTGACCGCGCCCGAGGACAAGTACCTGATCATCGACGGCCAGCACCGCCTCGCTGCGCTGCACTTCCACCTGAAGAAGCACCCGGAAGAGGCCAGCCAGGTCTTCGTGCCGTGTATCATCTTTGACGGCCGCAACGAAGACTTCGCCGCCGAGATGTTCGTCATCATCAACTCGACGCCGACGCGCATCAGCAAGAGCCACCTGATCGACCTCTACGAACGGGTGTCGTTCGCCACGCCGGACAAGAAGCTCGCCGCCAAGATCGTCGATCGCCTCTACGTCGAAGGCGACAGCCCACTGCGCTACCGCATCAACCGCCTCGGCGGTCGCTCCGGTAAAGAGAAGTGGATCCTGCAGGCGGAACTGTTCAACGAAGTGCACCGCTGGGTGAAGGGCGCTGAATCCTCGGCCGCCGACCACGTCCAACATCACTACGCCATCCTGCGCGACTTCCTCAAAGCCAGCGCCAGCGCCTGGGGTGAAGGCTGGGGCAGCGACGACCACATGGTGACCAAGCCGGTGACGCTCAAGGCGCTCATCCGCGTATGCGCCGACCTCGCGGAAGACGACGGCGACAACGCCGACGGCCGCGTCAAACGCTGGAGCGAGTTGCTCTCAGTCTGGCGTGCCCGCCTACCCGACTTCAAGGCCGCCGGCTTCTACGAACGTTTCCCCGCCAAGGGCCAGGTCGAACGCGTGCAGCGCATCCACAAGGAACTGGCGCAGGCGATCGGCGTGGCGAAGAAGTAACGCGCTGACGAGGCGCGTTTTCCTGGGGCGTGGGCGGCTCGCC
>JANPLC010000011.1:0-4939 GCA_031426335.1 Planctomycetota bacterium | reverse complement strand
CCCTGCCAGCGCGGCTCGAGCAGGTCTCCGGCGATCTGCTCTTGGACGAAGCGGTCGTACGGTTTGTCGGAGTTGAACGAGCGCACGACATAGTCGCGGTAACGATACGCATCCGAACGGTAATGGTCGATGCGGAAACCGTCGCTGTCGGCGTAGCGCACCAGATCGAGCCAATGGCGCGCCCAGTGTTCACCATACGCCGGGCTGGCGAGCAGGCGGTCGACCAGTTTCTCATACGCATCGGGAGTCTGATCGGCGACGAAGACGGCGACTTCCTCCGGCGTGGGTGGCAGGCCGGTGAGGGTAAAGGTCACGCGGCGGATGAGGGTCGCGCGATCGGCCTGCGGCGCGGGCGACAGGCCAGCGTCTTTCAGACGCACAGCGATGAAGCGATCGACGTCGTTCTTCGCCCAGCCGTCGCCCGCCTTTGGCGCTTCGTCTTTGGCGAGTGGCTGGAAGGACCACCACGCACGGTCCTCGTCAGTGATCTTGCCCGGCTTGCGTGCCGGTCGGCCGGTCAGCGCCTCGGCGTTGGAGGCCTTCGCCGTCCATGGCGCGTCGGCCTTGATCCACGCTTCGAGCGTGGCGACGTCCTCGGCCGGCAGGCGTTTGCCCTTGGGCGGCATCGCCAGGTCTTCATCGGTGTAGCGGATGGCTTTCACCAACAGGCTTTTTTCCACGTCGCCCGCAACGATCGCCGGACCGGTATCGCCGCCTTCTAGTAGCGCTGCACGTGAGTCGAGCGCCAGGCCGCCCTTCATCTTTTTTGCTGCGTGGCTGTGGCACTCCGCGCAAGCGCGGTCGAGGATGGCGAGGGCGCGTTTTTCTAACGTCGCATCCGCGGCCTGAACGAACGTAAGCGAGCACAGGAGCAGGAGGGGGGCGCGCATGGGAATGACCATACCACCGGCGTGGTGGTCTCTACTACTCGCTTGGGGACTACCCGTACCGGTAGTCCATGGCTGTGGTTGTGGGAACGGTTGGCGGGCGCAGCATGGCAACGCGATGCCACCAACAGACGCTGGAGCGCGGATATCACTCCTGGGGGCGCGGACTTCAGTCTGCGTAGCCTTTATCTCGTCCTTTATCTCATCCTTAATAAGGCCGCGCAGACTGAAGTCCGCGCCCCCAGGGGGTGGCATCCTGATCCTGTTGGTGCTCGCGTTGAGTGGCGTGGCTGCTGAACCGCTCACCACCGCCGGTGCCGTGCGCGAGTTGTTGCCGTCCGAAGCCGCCGAACGCCACCTAGTGAAACTCATCGGCGTAGTGACGTACTTCCGCAGCGACAAACTGCCGGACTTCATTCTTCAGGATCTCACCGGCGGCGTGCATGTGCGTCAGCCAAAGGAGGGCGCGCTCATCCTTGCACCTGGTGACGAGGTCGAGATCGAGGGCGTCACCGACGCTGCGGTTTACGCGCCACGCGTTGACGCCAAGAGTGTGCGGCGCCTCGGCAAGTCGGGCATGCCACTGGCCATCCCGGTATCGGCAGAAGAACTCGCCGCCGGTTACCACGAGGGCTGGTTGGTCGAGGTGAGCGCGGTGGTGCGCGCCGCCTACATCGACCCGACCATCGATCCGCCGCGGCTGGTGCTGCGTCTGGGCACACCTGCCGGCAGCGTGGAGGCGATGGTCACGCGTTTTGGCGAGGGCGATCCGGCGCGATACCTCGACGCCGCCATCCGCCTGCGCGGCGTATCGCTGCGTCAGGCCAATCGCCGCAACGAACCGTACCGCTGGCTGTTGTTCGTCCACACGGTCGACGACATCGTGGTCATCCGCCCGCCGCCGAGCGATCCGTTTGCCGGACCACTGACGCCGATCGAGGCGTTGTTGGCCGGTGGTCCCCAGCAGAGTCGTCATCGCATGCGCGTGCGTGGCGTGGTGACCTACAACAATGATGGCATGCTGGTGATTCAACAGGGCGAGACCGGTATCAGTGTTTTTCCGGTCGCCCGAGCGGAGGCGAAACCGGGCGATGAGGTCGAGGTCGCCGCCTTCGCCCGTATCGGCATGTACAATCCGGTGCTGGAGCAGGCGCTGGTTCGCGTGGTCGGCCACGTCGGTGAACCCACGCCGGAAGAACCGCCGCTCGCTAAACTCAGACCGCGTGAAATAGCGGAACGCGACTGGCGACTGATCACCGTCACGGGCATCGCCGGACCGCCGACGAAACGCGATGAAAAGGCTGGTTTTACCCTACGTTCCGACAGCTATCAGATCCCCGTTCGCCTGCCGGCCGACGTGCCGCCACCGGAAGCCGGGTCGCTGGTCCGGGTCACGGGCGTGTGTGATCTGATGCCTGGGCGCGATGTGATCCTGCTGAGTACGGCGTCGACCACGTTCTCGCTGCTGATCCGCTCAGCGAACGATCTCACGCTGGTGAAGGCACCGTCGTGGTGGACGCGTGAACGCCTCGTCGCAATCCTGATCTCGGTTGGCGTCGCCCTGTTGTTGGCACTGGTGTGGGTGGTCGAACTGCGTCGTCGGGTGGCGCTGCGTTCACGCCAGCTGGCCGAAGAGATCCACTCCCGTCGCGAAGTGCAAGTGGCCTACGACGCGACGGCGGCGGAACGTAAACGTCTTGCGGGTGAACTACACGATAGCTTAGAGCAGGGCCTGACCGGCGTGGCGTTGCAGTTGGATGCGGCGGCGATGGGTCTGCCGACACCACCGCCACCGTTGGCGATGGCGCGCACGTTGCTGACACATTGCCGCGCCGAAGTGCGGCGTGCGGTGTGGGACCTCAACGCCGACGAACGTGAGGAATGTGATCTGCCGGCGCGCCTCCGCGCGGTGGCGGAACAGACCATCATCGGACATGACGCGCGGGTGGTGGTGGAGGTACGTGGCACGCCGACAGCGGCACCAGGGCTGCTCGCCCATCACTTGTCGCGTATCGTACAGGAGGCGACGCATAACGCGCTGCGGCATGGCAAGGCGCGGACCATCACGATCACGTCGGCGTTCACCGCTGAGCGGTTGGAGTTGACGATAGCTGATGATGGATGTGGCTTTGATTCCACGGTGGCTGCCGGTCCTGACGCAGGGCACTTTGGCGTGCAAGGCATGCGCGAACGCGCGCGCAAAATGGGCGGTGAGGTCGCTGTCACCAGTAGCATCGGCAACGGCACGCGTATCACCGTGAAGGTATCATTGACGGGAGCCGCTTCATGACCATCCAAGCCGGGTCTTTTCCTGGGAGCGCCGAGCACCAGCTCGGCCATCACGTTATGCCGAGCTGGTGTTCAGCGCTCCCAGGGGAAACCAGTTCATGACCATCCGTTTGTTGCTGGCCGATGACCACGTGGTGGTGCGTATGGGCCTCGTCGCTGTGCTCAGCCATCATAAAGACCTGCACGTCGTCGCGCAGGCGCAGGACGGCAAAGAGGCCGTGCGTCTGCACGGCGAACATCGTCCGGACGTCACGCTGATGGATCTGCGCATGCCCGGTCTCGACGGCATCGCTGCGACTGCGGCGATCCGCGCGGCGTCGCCGGATGCGAAGGTGCTCATGCTCACCACCTACGATACGGAAGAGGACGTCCATCGTGCGTTTGCCGCCGGCGCGAGTGGCTACCTGCTGAAGGACGCTGGCCCCGAGGACCTGGTCGCCGCCATTCGCGCGGTGGCCGCGGGCGAACGCTGGTTGCCCGAACACATCAAACGCCAGATCGCCAATCGCGGCGATACCGAAGCGCTGACCGCACGGCAGATCGAAGTGCTCGGTCTGTTGGCACAGGGCCGGTCGAACAAAGCCATCGGCTTGGCGCTCGGCATCAGTGAGGATGGTGCGAAGGCGCACGTGAAGCAGATCTTCCTCAAGCTGCGCGTCGCCGATCGTGCCGAAGCCGTGGCCGAGGGCATGCGGCGTGGGATCCTGGCAGTGGGCCGGTGAACTCGACGCAGGTGATCCTGTTGCTCGCACCGGGAGCGCTGGGGTACCTCTACTGGATATGGAAGGGTGAATCCAATAACCGGATCAATCACTGGGCGAATCTGTTCAGCGGCTTGATCGTGGTGCCATTGTTCGTGGGCTTCATGCCATTCATCCTGTTGGGGGTGTCACTCGATCTGCTGCGGAAAAGCAAATGGGGCGAAGCGATCATGCCGTTGATCTTCCTGCTGCTCATCATCGGGTACGGCGGCCTCATCATTCACCTACGTGATCCGGTGCCGCCCGTGCCGTGGGACCTGCCGGTGGAAAAGCCGGTGGAGCGGCAAAGAGAGAACCCCATCGAACTCCCGGTCGAGAAGTAGTCGGCAGCTCTCCTGGCGTGCGTGTTTCCTCTCTGGACAGCGGTCCCCGATTGCTCGGCACGAGACGTGCTGACTAGGGCCGTGGTTGGATGCGAATGGCATCCCTGTTCACGGAGGAACACCATGGCGTCGATAATCCCATCCCCGGTTCTGCTTTGGCGTCGAGGTTCTCCTCGTGTCGCCTGCCTGTCCCCGATGGTTGCGTGGGGCAGCAGATGAGCACCTCTATTTCTCCCATCATCTTAATCTCCATCGCCATCGCGCTGGTGACCGTGCTCGGCGATTGGCTGATCAAAGTTGCCAGTCAGCAAGAACGAACGCTCGCCAATCCGTGGTTTTTTGGCGGCGTATTGGTCTACGCCGCCTGTGCCTTCGTCTGGGTCTATGCGATGCAGTACATGAAACTCGCCACGCTCGGCGTGGTGTCGTCGCTTGGCACCATCGCGTTGCTGACCGTGCTGGGGTCGTTGGCGTTTGGCGAGACACTCAATCGCCACGAAATCGCCGGGCTGATGTTCGCCGGCATGGCGGTGATCTTGTTGGTGGGGTATCAGTCGTGACTCTTCGTGGCACGGGCGTCTAGCCCGTGGTGAGAAGGCTTTGTTCAACGGCGAGACGCCCGTGCCCGGCACGGACCCGGCGAGCAACTACAACTACAAAACAACTAACTCAACAACCC
>JANPLC010000010.1:0-10713 GCA_031426335.1 Planctomycetota bacterium | reverse complement strand
CGGCTGGTTGTCATCATCACCCAGATCGACCGTCGCCGTGGTCGTGGCGCCCAGCACGTAGGCACCCGTCTGCAGGGTCACGATGATTTGTTCCGGATCGATTTCATCATTCAGGTCATCGATCGGAGTCACGGTGATGAGCGCGGTAGTCGCACCATCCAGGATGGTGACGGTTCCACTGAGCGCGGCGTAATCCACGCCAGCACTCGCACTCCCGCTGATGGCGTAGTTCACCAGCAGATTTCCGTGTGTGCCAGTACGCGTGACCATAAATTCTCCGGGATCGAGCGCTGCTTCGTTGGCGGTGGCGTCGCTCGCGGCGATCTGGACCTGCTGTGACCCGACCACCAGCGACAGGACACCAGCGGTCAGGTCGAGCTGGTAGGTGAAACCTCCGGGCATGGAACCGAGCACCACGCCCTGATCAGTCACTGTTCCGCTGGTGCTGATCAACGGGTAGGTGCCAGGGCCGAAACCGGCAAGCGCCGTGACGTTGAGGGTTCCGTCCAACACCGCATTGCCCGACACCACCACCTGGTCCGCAAGCGTGCCGAGCTCCAGATCGATGATGGTCGTCGCCGCGAGCGTGAGATCAGCGATGCTCAGCGTGCCGGCCCCCGTCGTGCCCGGACGCAGGCTGGCTGCTGCCAGCGTGCCGTCACCCAACACGCCGGTACCGGACAACACGGTGCCTGCCGCGGCACTGACGTCACTGACGATCACCCCGGTGATGGCCAGTCCGCCGGTAGACAACGTGGTCGGCCCGCTCGCCGTGCTGGTGCCGCTGAGTGTCCAGGTGCCAGCACCGACCTTCACCAGGGAACCGCTGCCGCTCAGCGCACCAGCGAAGGTGGTCGACGCATCGTTGCCTCCAACCGTCAGGGTGTTCACTCCCAGACTGACATTCCCGCCCTGCGTGCCGCCACCGGCAAGGGCGCCGATGGTCTCTGAGCCAGCACTCAGGTCAAAAACTGTGCCTGCCACATCGCTCAACGTCACGGTCGCCAGATCGCCAATCGCCGCGCCACCACTGACCGCCACGCTGCCCGCGATGATCGCCAGATCACCGCTCCAGGTGTTGGCTCCGGTCAACAGCACGGTCCCGGCTCCGGTCTTGGTCAACGCGGCACTTCCCGACAGCACGCCGCTGAGCGTCAAGGTGCCAGTACTGCTGAGCGTGGTCGCCGCCGACAACGCGATGGCTCCGCTCCAGGTACTGGTGCCACTTGCCTGCAGTGCACCGGCACCAGCGACACCGCTGCCGCTCACAATCAGTGGACGACCGACGATGCTGGTTCCGGCCAATGCCAAGCTGCCGCCATCAGCGACCGACACGGTGGGACCAGAACCCAGCGCGGTCGCCGAGCGCGCGGTCAGCGTCCCCGCCGCGACTTGCACCGCGCCCGTGAAGGTATTGTTTGCCGACAAGGACAGGGTCGCGTTGCCGAGCTTGTTCAGCGCACCCGTGCCGCTGATCACACCGTCGTAGACGCCGAGCGCATCCTGGACCACGCTCAACGAACCGCTGCCCAAGGTGATCGGTCCGTTGCCCCACAGGCTGCCGATGGTCAGGTCGTTTCCGGCGAGATCGAGCGTTCCACTAGTGAACACCCGCACCGCAGTCGCTGGCAACGCCCCGGAAGCTGCTGGACGCAACGTGCCGGTGAAGATCCGCGTCGGTCCGGTATAGGTGTTGGTGCCACCCAGGATGAGTATGCTGGTGCCGAACTTGGTGAAGCCCTGCGAACCGCTGATGCCACCCGTGAGAGTGAGGGGTTGTCCCGCCTGATTGGCCACCGTGGTACCGCCGACCATGAACGCGGTCATACAATCGCTCGGGATGATGTACTGGGTGACGCCACCCGTCACGATCGAGCCAGCGGAATTGGTCGCGTCGTTCCACAGCAGGCTGAGCGCCGCGCTACCAGTGCCCTGTTCATACTGCACTCGCACGCGGTAAATTCCCGCGGCCAACGGACCGGCGACCTGACGCAAGGTCACGCCCTGGCCGCCACCGCCCCAGGCGTTGCTCCCCCATTCGCCGTTGTCGACCACGTTGTTGGCATTGACGTCAATCCACACGCGGCTGTGGTCGTCAGACACGGTATAGATGATGGTATTGGCCACCGGCACACGGATCCAGCCATCCCATTGCACCGAGAACTGTTCCCATTGGGTGACCGTCCCGCCAATGTTCATCATCGCCTGTTCATGCGTTGTGCCGAAGGTGCTGGTGGTCTGACTGACCTGCCCTTCTAGACGAGCGCCGACGAGCGTTTGCGTCGCGCGCCAGTCGTCCTCGAACACCGTGCGCAAATCGGAATTGACGAAGCTCGCGACCATGCCCGAACTGGCGTTCGCCAGAGTGATCGGCGCACTGATGGTGCGCGCCGCTCCATACGCATCCAGCCGACCGCCGCCGCTCGCTACCAGCACTGCTCGGCTAAA
The DNA here is from genome assembly GCA_031426335.1 of Planctomycetota bacterium. Lineage (GTDB taxonomy): Bacteria > Planctomycetota > UBA11346 > UBA11346 > UBA11346 > BOG-1363. The sequence goes on along the minus strand of JANPLC010000010.1, from coordinate 8,265 downwards.
GGTCGGGGTATCGCTTTCGATCACACCGCCATCGAGCTGCACTGCTGCCGCCGACTGGCCGAAGGGACCGGCAACGCTGGCAATAACCGGTGCCCCTGCGCGCATGGTACCAGCCACGACGCGAGTGAGACCGCTGTAGGTGTTGGCCACCGCCATCACCACCACTCCCGTACCGATTTTGCTCACCGAACCGGTGCCACTGATCAGTCCGCTAAAGGTGCCGGTGCCGGTCTGGTCGAGGATCAACGCACTCTGGTTGGCGATCGCACTGCGCACACCGCTGACGTTACCCTGCAGGGTGCCGGCGCTGATGGTGGTACCGCCGCTGTAGGTGTTGGCACCCGTCAGGACCACGGTGTTGCTCCCATCTTTGAGCAGGGCGAGGATACCCACGCCATCGCTCAGAACTCCGGAGAACGTCGGCGTCAGGCCGAGGGAGTTGCCAACCGTCAGCACCTGGCTGCCAAGCGCACTGATCGGCGAGGCGATGGTGCGGGCGCTGCCAACCACATCGATGCGCACACCGGATGCGGTGACCACCAGCGCACGTGAAACCGTGGTGGTGGCCGACTCCAGGCTGCCACCCGCCAAGTCGATCGCAGCGCTGCCGCTGCCCAACGCCCCAGGTGTGCCGGCAATGACGTCGCTTCCCACTTGCACCACACCAGCAGCAATGGTGGTGCTGCCAGTGTAGGTGCTGAGGCCGTTCAGGATCAACGTCCCAGTACCGGTCTTGCGCACGGTGCCGCTGCCGCTGATGACGCCGGCGTAGGTGCCGCTGACCGGCTGGACGAACTCCAAGGCCGCCTGATTGATGAGGTCACCTGGGAAGGCACTCGCTGCGCCACGCAGGGTACCAGCACTGATGGTGGTGCCGCCGCTGTAAGAATTCACCGCCGACAACACCGTGATGCCGCTACCGAGTTTGCTCAGACGCCCGCTGCCGCTGATGACGCCCCGCCAACGTCAGGGTGCCGGTACCACCAACACTGGCGTCCGCCGCCAGGACGATGGTGCCTGGAACGCTGGCGGTGTTGGCCGTGGTCAACACGCCCGTACCACTACCACTGCCCGCCAGGGTCAGCGCTTCGGCAGCGAGCGTGACACCATCTAGTTCGAGACCTGCACCGGCATCAACCGTGGTTCCCGCGCCGCTAGTGCCCAGCGCATTGGCATGAGCTAAGACGACACTGCCAGCCGCGATCTGTGTCGCACCGCTGTAGGTGTTGGCACCTTCCAGGCGCACGGTGCCGTTGCCGGTCTTGAGCAGACCGCCGCTGCCACTGATGACGCCGAACACCGTCGCCGTGACCGCAGAGTCCTGACGGATCACGGCGTCAACGGTCGCAAAATAGAGATCGGCATCGATCAGCGGCGCCGTACTGCCGCTGGCGATGGTCACGGTGCCATCACCCACGGTGACCAGATGACGTGCACCGCCACCGGTGGTGAGTTGGCCGCTGTTGCTGAGTCCGAGCGAACCAACGGTCTGATCGCTGGTGAGATCAACCACATGGCGCACGTCCACCACCGCACCGGCCGAAGGAACCACGCCCGTAGACCAGATCGCCGCGTTGGTCCACACACCATTGGCGATGGTAAAGTCATTGCCGGCACTCAGGCCAACCAGGCCATCGAGCGGGCTGGGGGTGGTCGAATACCGTCCGATGGCGCTGCCGATCTCGATCACGGTCGCCCAGTTAAAGATGGCGCCGTCACTGACACCACCCAGGAACAGATTGGCGGTGCCGTCGGCAACGTTGCGATCGAGCGTCAGGGTCGCGGGATTGGTCCGACTGAATGCCGCGGTGGCGGTCAACTGCGCCAGCGACGTCGCCGTCGGCTGGAGATCGATGAGGTTGGCCCCGCTGCTGATCACCAAGCGGCCGACGGTTTCCGTGCGATCCGCCCCCGCTGGCGCCTGCACGATCAGCGTGCCGCCGGTGAACGTCACATCGACCGCATCACCGATACGATCGGGATTGGTCAGACCCGTGGCATCAATCACCACGCTGCCGCCGCCGCCGATCTGCAAGGCCGACGAGGCCGCAATGCGGCCCGTATCGCCAGCGAGGGTCACGGTGCCCGCCAGCACCGCGGTCGCGCCGGTGTAGGTGTTGTTGGCAATCAGCACGTAGGCGCCGCTGCCGACCTTGCTCAGTCCGCCGCTGCCACTGATGACACCAGTCAGGAGCGTGCTGTTACCGACGCCACCGATACTCACATTTCCAGCCAGGGTGATGTTGCCACTCCACGAACCGCTGCCGTCGTCGCTGAGGGCTCCCTCACCGCCGACGCCGCTACCAACCAGGGACAAGGACTCATTCGCAATGGTCGCACTGCTGAGTGCCAGGGTTGCGCCCGATGCCACCACCGTACCGCTGGCGACGTCACCGAGCGCAGCGTTGTTGGAGGTGACCAGCGTGCCGCTCGCCACGGTGGTGACACCCAGGTAGGTGTTCGCCGCCGTCAGGTGCACCGTGCCACCGTTGATGGTCAATGCGCCACCGCCGGACACCACGCCGATAAGCGTGAGGTCGCCGGTGCTGGTGATGCCGCTCGTGCTCGCCAGGTCGACCGCGCCAGTCACCACCGCGGTGCCCGTTGCGCGCAAGGCGCCGCCATTGGCACTCCCTGAGCCATTGAGCGTGAGACTCTCGGCCGCGAGCGTGATGTCGCGCAGTTCCAGGCTGGCACCGTTGGCCACCGTGGTTGCACCCGCCAAATCTCCGAGCGCCGAGCCACTCGCAGCGGCCAACACACCAGCCTGCACCTGCGTCGCACCGCTGTAGCTGTTGGTGCCGGCGAACAGCTGGGTGCCGGTGCCGAGTTTGGTGATCGCGCCGCTACCGCTGATGTCGCCCGAGAATTGACCAGCGCCATCACCGCTGCCCACCGTCAACAGTGCGTTACCAAGCGCGACGCTACCGGCGCCCGTCAGACCGCCGATGGTCTCGGCGAAGCTGTTGAGATCGAGCGTCGCCAGGGCGTCAACCACCACCTCCTGCGCCGGGATGACCTCGCTCGCCGCACTGCGCAGCGTGCCGCCCACCACGTAGGTGGCTCCCGCATAGGTATTGCTCGCGCCCAGCAGCGCGGTGCTGGTGCCGACCTTGCTCAAACTGCCGCTGCCACTGACAGCGCCATTCAGGGTCAGCGTCTGACCGCCAGCGCCGACCGTGGTGATGCCGCCGATGGCGAAACCACTCAGGCAGGCGGCCGGCACCACAAAGTTGGGCGCGACCGCGCCGGCTGAATTTGCCGCGTCATCCCACAGCAGGCGAGTGAGGTTATTACCAGTGCCTTCCTCGAATTGAATGCGCACACGATAGGTTCCCGCCGCCAGCGGACCTGCAACCCTGGTCGTGGTGTTTGCGGCAACGATCACACTCCATTCCCCAGCATCGGGGATGGCATTGGCATTCACGTCGATCCAGATGCGACTGGTGTCGTCGGTCAGCAGGAAAAGATTGGTCCCCCCCGTTGGCACGCGCAGGTAGCCATCCCACTGGGAGGAGAAGTTGTTCCAGCCTTCACCGGTGACCGTGGAAATGCCGAACGCGATCCGCTCGGTGTCGGTTCCAAAAAAATTGCTCGTGTAGTTTAGCAGCGCATCGATGCGGGTACCGCTGATCACCTGGGTGGTGCGCCAATCATCGATCAACACCGCGCGGAGACTTGCCGCAACGAGACTGGACGTGAGTCCACCACCGCTACCGAGCGCATTCGCCGTGATCGACGAACTCATCGTGCGGGCGACGCCATAGGCATCGATACGCCCACCCGCGGCGCCGATCACCAACGGACGATCAACCGTGGTGGTGTTCACTTCTAGCACGCCGCCATCGATGGAGATGGCGGCGGCGGACTGACCACACGCACCGGCCACGCCGCTCGCCAGGTCACTGCTGACGCGCAACGTGCCAGCAGAAATCGTGGTGGTGCCGGAGAAGGTGTTGAGGCCGCTGAGTTCCAGCACGCCATTCCCGGTTTTCGTCAGGCTGCCGCTGCCGCTGATGAGGCCGGCGTAGAGCGGCGAGGGCTGGGCTGCGGGGAATGCCGGCAGCACCTGGTTGAACACCAGGACGCCATCATTGATCACCGGCCCGGTGATCAGGGTGTTGTTCAGGTTCAGCGTGCCCGCCACCACGGTGGTGGTGCCGGAGATTACTGTCGGCGAGACCAGGATCAGCGTTCCGCCACCGAGCTTGGTGAAATTACCCGGACCGGTAACGCCAGCGGTGAAAGTCGCGCTGACGCTCTCATCAATCGCCAACGTGGCGTTGTTGACTACCGCACCGGGCAACGACGCCACCGTGCTCTGCAACGTTCCGGTGCTGACGGTGGTCCCGCCGCTGTAGGTGTTGCTGCCGCTGAGCACCAGCGTGCCGCTGCCGACCTTGGTCAGGGCAAAGGCGCCGCTGAGAGCACCACTGAGTGTCAGCGTACCGCTGCCACCGATGCTGGTCGCTGCCGCCAGCGTGATCGTGCCACTCTGGGCTGCGGTCCCAATTCCGCTGAGTGCACCGCTACCCGCGGGGCCGTTGCCGCGCACGATCAAGCCCTCAGTCCCCAGGTCGACGCCATCGAGCACCAGCGCGGCGCCATCAGCCACCACCGTACCGACGCTGGGGTTCGCCAGCGCCGCGGGATTCGCAACTTCTAGGGTGCCGCTGAGCACCGTGGTGATGCCGAGGTGGAGATTCGCACCAGCCAACCGCACATTGGCCGTGCCGGCGAGCGTCAGGTTGTTGCCCGAAATTGCGCCCAACACTGTCAAGGTGCCGCTGCCTTGGTGTTGCAGCTGAACATCCGCCGCACCAGCCGCGAGATCTGCGTCGATCGTGGGAGAAACCACGCCGCTGACCTGCACACCGCCACTGGTCACGGTCAACGTGCGGCGACCGAATGGAGCTTGCTGGGCGATATCACCACCAACGCCAATCAACACGGCCGCCACCGTTTGAGCGCTCGGCAAGGTCACGGCATGCAGGATCTGCACCGAAGCGCTGGCAGGCGGAACACTGGCGGGCGACCACGTCGCCGGAACATCCCAGGCACCCGCCTGCGCCGTCACCCAATTGGCTGACACCACCACCAAGCCATTCACCGTCGAGTACTGGCCGATGCCGGTAGTTGGATGCGTGACGGTCGACCACCCCAGCACCGAACCATCAGCGGTGCCATTCAAAAACAGATGGGCCTGCGTCGAGTCCGTGGGATTGAAGTTCAACGTCGCGCCGGCGCTGCGGCCGTACCCGCCAAGTGAGGTCAGTGCGACAGTTCCGCCCACGGCCGGCGTCATGGTGATGACATTGATTCCGCTCGCGAAGCTCAGCCCACCGATCACTTCACTGCGATTGACACCTGACGCGGCCGCCAGCGTGATGGTCGCCCCCTGCATCGTGACTGGCGCGCTATCAGAAATGCGATTGGGATCGGCGGCGCCGATACCGAGCACCGCCAACGTCGCACCAGAGCTGAGATTCAGCGAATTCGAGAGCGGAATCGCCCCACTATCACCAGCCAAGAGCACGGTCGCGCTGTTGATGGTCGTGGTGCCACTGTACGTGCTGGTCCCGGTCAGCGTCCAGGTCCCAGCGCCCGTCACGTTCAGCCCGCCGCTGCCCGCAATCACGCCAGCAAAAGTCGGTGAGCCGGTGGTGCCGGTGGTCAGCGTGCCCGCTCCCAGCAGCACGTTGCCACCGCTACCACCACCGCCAAGCGCACCAATGGTTTCGCTCGCTCCAGCCAGATCGAGCTGGGCGCCGGCGACATCGGCCAGCGTCACGCCCGCCGCATCACTGAGTGAGGAGCCGCCGGACAATCGCACGCTGCCCGCTGCGATGGTCAGGCCGCTGAAAGTATTGGTCGCGTTCAGCCGCGCTTCGCCGACGCCATCCTTGGTCAGCGTGAATGCGCCGTTCATGACTCCCGAAAAGGTGGTGGTCCCACTTGCTGCCACCGTCGCGTTGCTCGCCAAGGCCACGGTGCCGCTCCACGAACCGATGCCGCTGGTTGCCAGCGCACCGACACCACCCACGCCAGTACCGTTGAGTGTCAGCGCCTCACTGACGATGGCGAAGGCGCCGACCTGCAGCGTCGCACCAGCGGCCACGGTCGTGCCACCCGCCGTAGTGCCGAGGGCCTGGGCGTGGGCCACCACCAAAGTGCCGGCAGAAACCGTGGTGGTGCCACTATACCCATTGAGCCCAGACAACGTCCAGGTGCCCGTCCCGGACTTGGTCAGGGTTTGGGCACCACCGAGCGTGCCGCTGATGGTCGCGCTGCCGGTGCCCGTGATCGTGGATGCGGCAAGCATGGTCACCGGTGCCGTCCACACGCCGCCGATATTGGTGGCGGTCAGCGTGCCGCTGAGGCTTAATGATTCGCCTACCACCGTCACCGCATCGAGGTCCAGAGTTCCAGCAGCAGACACGCTGGTGCCGAACGTCGCGGTGCCCAACGCCGTCGCGTGCTGCACCGCCAAACGACCTGCGCTCACCGTCGTCAGGCCATTGTAGGTGTTCGCGCCGGAAAGAAGCCACGCACCAGTGCCTGTTTTGGTTAGCGCGAAACCGCCACTGATCACGCCACTAATGGTGTGGGTATTGGTCGTGCCACCGAGTGAACTGTTCGCGGCAAGGGTAACTGGACCGGACCAGGAACCGCTCAGGCTGGTCTGCCCCAACAGCGCGCCATTGCCGCCCACGCCGGTTCCGCTGAGCGTCAGCGCCTCGCCGACCACGGCGACCGTATCGAGCCGTAGCGTTGCACCGTTGGCCACGATGGTGCCACCGCTCGCACTACCGAGTCCACTGGAATTGCCGATGCCCAGCGTACCGGCCAAGACGGTGGTCAGTCCGGAGTAGGTGTTCGAGCCATCAAATCGCCAAGTGCCGGTGCCAACCTTGCTCAACTCAAAGCTGCCGGAGATCACACCGGTGATGAAAGCCGCCGTCGTTCCACCAAGCGAACTATCAGAAGCCAAGGTGACATCCCCGGCCCAACTCCCGGTGCTCGCTGTGCTGACCAGCGCACCGGCCGACGCGATACCGGTGCCATTGAGCGTCAGCGCTTCCGCACCAACGGCGAACGCATTGAGTTGGAGGGCGGCACCCGCCAGCACCGTTGTCCCGCCCGCAACCGTGCCCAGCGCGCTGGCATTGTTGATCAGCAGTGCACCCGCAGAAACGGTAGTCGTTCCGCTATAGGTATTCGTACCAGAAACCGTCCAGGTGCCGCTGCCAGTCTTCGTCACGGTACCGGTACCGCTGATGATGCCGGCATAGGTAGTTGAACTATTGTCGTTGCCGGTGGTCAGCGCGCCGGCACCCAGCGTGACGTTCCCACCAGTGGCGCCACCGGTCGCGAGCGAACCGATGGTCTCGCTGCCGCCCGCCAGGTCGAACACCACGCCAGCTGTGTTGGCGAGCGTGACCGCGCACGTGTCGGGGATCGCATTGCCATTGGCGACCCGCAGGGTGCCGCCATTCACCGTCGCTGTGCCGCCAAACGTATTGGTGCCCGCCAGGATCCAGGTGCCGCTGCCGACCTTGGTCAGCGTAAAGGCGCCGGACACCACGCCACTGATGGTGCTGCTGTTGCCGGTTCCGCCGATGCTGCTGTTGGCCGCCAAGGTCACCGTTCCGCTCCACGATCCGCCGCTGCCCGAGCCCAGCAACGCGCCGGCCGCGGCGATGCCGGTACCGCTGATGGTTAGGGCCTCGCCCACCACCACCCCGGCCGCGTTCACTTGCACGGCGGCGCCACTCGCGACCACGGTGTCGCCCGCGGTGGTTCCCAGGGCGGAGGCGCTGCCGACCGCCAGAGTGCCCACACTGATTGTGGTCACGCCGCTGTAGGTGTTGGCACCGGACAGCGTCCAGGTGCCGCTGCCGACCTTGGTCAGCGCGAAGCCGCCCGACACCACCCCGCCGATGGTAGTGGCATTGCCGGTGCCGCCGATGCTGCTGTCCGAGGCCAACACCACGGCGCCATTCCAGGTGCCGGCACCGGATCCGACCAGCGCGCCGGCGGCGGCGATGCCGGTCCCGTTGAGGGTCAATGCCTCGGTAGCGACCGTGAACGCATTCAGCTGAACCGCCGCACCGGTGTTGACGATGGTCCCGTTGGCCGCGGTTCCCAGCGCCGCGGCGTTGTTCACCACCACGGTACCGAGCGTAATGGTGGTTAAGCCGCTGTAGGTATTGGCGCCGGAGAGGGTCAGCGTGCCGCTGCCGACCTTGGTCAGCGCGAAGCCGC
>JANPLC010000009.1:0-2676 GCA_031426335.1 Planctomycetota bacterium | reverse complement strand
GTTCCCGCCGGCACGCAGGCGGTGACGATTGAAAACACCGCGGGCGACTGGCTGACCATCCGCGAGCTCGGCGTCACCGCCGGCGGCAAAGAAGCCGTCGCGCCGATGACCGGCGAATGGAACGAACCGCCGGGCGCACTGAAGCTTTCAGCCGATCAGGGCAACCTGCTGCTGACTTCCGCTGGGGGCCGCGACCGCGACTGGCTCTGGCGCACCACCGTTCTGCCGTGGAAGGAGCTCGGAACCAAAAACGTAGGCGTGATGGTCGGCGAATGGGGCGCGTTCGACAAGACACCGCACGACATCACCCTGCGGTGGATGGAAGATTGCCTGATCAATTATCAGCAAGCCGGCTGGGGCTGGGCGCTATGGAACTTCCGCGGCGGCTTCGGCCCACTCGACAGCAACCGCAGCGACGTGAAATACGAGGACTGGAAGGGCCACATGTTGGATCGGAAGATGCTGGAGCTGCTGCAGCGGTATTGATTGCCCCGGTCCGGAAGTCCGGATGTCTCGCAGACAAGGCCGTTGATGTATTTCCGAAGACTTCCGGACTTCCGGACTTCTTCACGGATTATACGCATTCTCCCCGTGCTGCGCGTAGTCGAGGCCGTTGACCTCGTCGGTCTCCGTGGCGCGTAGACCGACGGTCAGGTCGACCACCTTGAGGATCACCGCCGTACCGATGCCACTGACCAGGATCGTCAGCACCATCGCGCCGAATTGCACCAGCACTTGGCTGCCCATGGTAGTGGGTCCGGTGATGTAGCCGGTGCCACCAAGCGAGGCAGCGGCGAAGATGCCGGCGCCGATCAGGCCGATCATACCACCGACGCCGTGCACGCCGAAGACGTCGAGGCTGTCGTCGAAGCCGAAGCGGCGCTTGAGGTGGGTCACCACGTAGAAGCTGCCTCCGCCCGCGGCCACACCGATGACCAGGGCACCGATCGGACCGACCCAGCCACACGCGGGCGTGATCGCCACCAGACCAGCGACGGCACCGGTGGCGATGCCAACCGCACCGGGTTTGCCGACCTTCAGCCACTCGATGATCAACCAGGTGAAGCCCGCCGTCGCTCCGGCAATCTGCGTGGTGTAGGCGCAGCGCGCCGCCAATTCATTCGCCGCCAACGCGCTGCCAGCATTGAAGCCGAACCAGCCGACCCACAACATCGCCGCACCGGTGATGCACATCGCCGCGTTGTGCGGCACCATCGCCTGTTGCGGCCAACCGACCCGACGACCGACCATGATCGCGCACACCAGCCCGGCGATGCCGGAGTTGACCTCCACCACCGTGCCGCCCGCGGTATCCATCAAGCCGAACAACACGCCGAGGCACGCCGGACCACCCCACGCCATGTGGCAAACCGGGATGTAGACGAAGGTCAGCCACAACGCGCTGATCAGCAGCACCGCGCTGAACTTCATGCGCTCGGCGAAGGCACCGACCAGCAACGCGGGCGTGATGATGGCGAAGGTCAGCTGGAAGAAGAAAAACACCGGCTCAGGAATGGTCGCCGCCATCGGCGCGGCGCTCGACGGCGTGACGCCCATCAGAAAAGCCTTGTCGAGTGTGCCGATGATCGAGTTCCATGAGAACTGCCCGGCGACCTGACCCGTGGTGTCGAATGCCAAGCTGTAGCCGTAGAGCGTCCACAGGATCGTCACCAAGCAGGTGACGGCAAAACATTGCGTGAAGATGGTCAGCACGTTCTTCGTGCGCACCAAGCCGGCGTAAAACAGCGACAGCCCAGGGATGGTCATGAACAACACCAACACGGCGCTGATCAGCACCCACGCGGTATCGCCGCTGTTGAACACCGGCGCGGCGGGCGCAGGCGGAGCGCTCGCGGCAGCAGCCACGACCTCCTCGGCGAGGGCAGGAACCACACCGGCGATCAGCAGAGCGGCGGCACGAACCAGGGCGACAGACATGCGGAGGTCTCCGATGAAAAATGGGACCTCTGCAAATAGCGGCAGTTCGATTTTGTAAATCCATCAAACAATGAGCGAATGCTTCACAGAGAAGCAGATTGAGCGCCTAGAAGATGCTCGCCTGAACCATCACATCTTCTTTTACGACAAATCATTATGCCGTCGGCCGGGAATTCGCACCGGCTCCGTGCCATGGTTAAAGCACATCCATGGCCGATCCCAAGGGGCTGCGTAACCGACAAAACCCACTTCCGCCGCCGGCACTCAGCACCAACCTCCCGCCCCACCACCTGAGCTGCTGATCAGCCTGACACCGACGGAGGATTCCATGGATCTCGACTCCCTGATGCGCGGCCTCGGCCCGATCCAGGACACCATGAAGAAGGCGGAGAGCGAACGCGCCTCCGCCCAGTTCGACGGCAAGGCCGGCGGCGGCGCGGTGGTCATCCGCCTGAAAGGTGACCTGACCGTGAGCAAGGTCACCATCGCGCCCGCCGCAGCGCAGGCCGCCACTGGCGATCCCAGCATGCTCGAAGATCTGGTGCAGGTCGCGATCAACGACGCGCTCAAACAGCACGTCGCGCGTTTCGGTGCCAGCCCGGATGAGCAGATTCAGAAGCTGATGGGCGGCAGCGATCTCGCGTCGTTGATGGGGCCGTTGATGCGTGGGCTGGGACGCTGAGCCAACCTCCGGGAGCGGCGAGCACCCCTTAGGCCCAGGTGTGTTTCCGAGCTGGG
>JANPLC010000008.1:0-35640 GCA_031426335.1 Planctomycetota bacterium | reverse complement strand
GACCAAGACCAAAGGCGAAGCCGAGACCGAACATGCGGGTGGCTGGCATGTCCACGTCGCCGTGCCGAAACCTATTCCGGCGGGCGCTATGTTCTGGGTCGTGATCGAAACCGAAGACGGCCAGAAACACACCGAGTCGTTACCGCTGGAAGCCGCGCCGAAGAAATAAGGCGTTGCTCGACCATGACTGCCCTCCGCTGCGCGACCACTCCGCGTGGCGGAGGGTTTATCATTGGTGGACATCACCCAACCCGTCGAGTTCACGCATGTCCATCGCGTCCAGTGATCCCGCGCGCACGATTCGCCTGGCCGTCGTCCAGGCGTTGATCGCCGCCGTGTTGTTCGGCCTCAGCGCACCGCTGGGGAAGGCGCTGGTCGGGCACATCGATCCGTGGCTGTTCGCGGGACTACTTTACTTTGGCTCCGGTATCGGGCTGGGAATCTTCCTGATCATCAGGCGCAGCGGTGCTCGCGGCCTGCGATTGGATCGTCGACAAGTGGGTTGGTTCAGCATCGCCATCGTCAGCGGTGGACTCATCGCGCCCGTGCTCCTGGCTTTGGGCTTGAACGGGCTGCCGGCAGCGAGTGCCTCGTTGCTGCTCAACACCGAAGGCGTCTTCACCGTGCTCATCGCTTGGATGGTGATGCGTGAGCATACGCACTTGCGGCTCATTCTCGGCACCGCCTTGATCATCGTCGGCAGTGTCGTGTTGTCGTGGCAGGGCTGGAGTGCCGGAGATTCTTGGTGGGCCTTCGCCGCGGTGGTTGCTGCCTGCCTGTGCTGGGGCATCGACAACGCCTGTATGCGGCCGGTCTCCGAAGGGGATCCGGTCGCGCTGGCGGCGACCAAAGGACTGATCGCCGGCAGCGTCAATATTGCCATCGCCCTGGGGCGTGGCGCCGAGGTGCCGAATGTGGCCCTGTGCACCGGAGCCTTGCTGGTCGGCCTGTTTGGTTACGGCATCAGCCTGGTGTGTTTCCTGCGTGCGCTGCGCGTGCTCGGGACGGCTCGCACCGGCGCATATTTCGCGGCGGCTCCGTTCATCGGCGCGGCCGTGGCCTTGATGATGGGCGAACCCTGGTCGCTGGCCCTGATCGTTGCAGGTTTGCTCATGGCGATCGGCGTCTGGCTGCATGCCAGCGAAACGCACAATCACCTCCACGCCCATTCAGCGCTTGTGCACGACCATGAACACCGACACGAGCTGCACCACCAACATACGCATGGACCGGATGATCCGCCGGGTGAACCACACCGGCATGCCCACCAGCATGCGCCACTGAGCCACGAACATCCCCACACGCCGGATCTGCATCACCGGCATGAACACTGATACCTGCCCAGGTCGCGGCCGATGCCAAACGCTTCCCCGCCTGCGAGTTAGTCGCCGCCGATGCCTGCGAGTGGATACCCGGGCTCTACTTTTGTTGTGGTGGAGTGCTGGAATATATTCCCCGCGCGGAACTGATGCGCCTCTTCTCGCACACACCCGACGCCCCAGGCGATAACGCACTGGAATGGTTCCAGGAGGGAGTCATGGCTACGGCAAAGGACGGCGCAGCCAGATTTTACCAATCTCCAGCACGACCAGCGGAATGGCGCCGAACAGCAAGAGCACCAGGCAATCGGACAACGGCATGGTGGTGGTGCGCAGAATCTGCCCCAACCACTCCACGTGATGACTGGCGATCTGCAGGGCGATGCTGACGACCACCACGGCGAGCAGACGCAGATTAGTCCCCAGTCCGATCTCCCATACGAAGCGTGTGTCGCTGCGGGCGCCGAACGAGCGCAGCAGTTCAGCGAAGACCAGGACGGCAAAGGCATGGGTGCGTGCGGTTTCCAAACTCTCGGTTTGCAACGCATGCCAATAAACCACGAACGACACCAGCGCGGTGAGAAGTCCGGTTCCAAGCGTCAGCAGCAGGAAACGCCGGTTGACCAGCGATTCGTTCGCTGGTCGCGGCTTTTGCGCCATCACCGCCGGATCGATCGGATCCGACGCCAAGCAGAGCGCGGGAATGCCGTCGGTGACCAGGTTGATCCACAGCAAGTGCACTGGCAGCAGCGGCATCGGCATGCCGACGATCACGCACACGGCCATCAGGAGCAGTTCGCCCACGTTGCCGGCCAACAGGTAGGCGATGGTTTTTCGAATGTTGTCGTAGATGCCGCGGCCTTCTTCGACGGCCGCGACAATGGTGGTGAAGTCGTCGTCGATCAGCACCAGATCGGCGGCGGCCTTGGTGACCTCGGTGCCGCTGCGCCCCATCGCCACGCCAATGTCGGCGCCTTTGATCGCCGGCGCGTCGTTGACGCCATCGCCGGTCATCGCCACGACCGCGCCATTGGCCTGCCAGGCGCGCACGATGCGCAATTTATGTTCCGCCGTGGTACGCGCGAAGACCGCCACGCGCGGCACCGTGGCCTTCAGCGTCGCCTCATCCATCGCGCTGACCTCATGCCCGCTCAGGACCTGGGCGTCAGTGGTCGTCAGGCCGAGTTCGTCAGCGATGGCGCGCGCAGTCGTGGGATGGTCGCCGGTGATCATCACCACGCGCACACCCGCGGCCGTGCAACGAGCGATGGCCGCCTTGGCTTCCGGACGAGGTGGGTCCTGCATGCCGCTGAGGCCGAGGAAGATCAGCTCCTTCTCTGCGGCAGCCGCTGAGTCCGGTAATGCCGCATTGGCGGAAATGATCCGTCGCGCGGCGCCGAGTACCCGCAGTGCCCGCGTCGCCATCTCTGCGGACGCAGCATGGATCCGCGTGCGGTCCTCGGGGGTGATGGCCCGCACGCCCGTGCTGGTCGCCAATTGCGTGCATCGCTCGAGCAAGACGTCGGGAGCACCTTTCACCAGCGCCACCGGATCCGCGCCGATGCGGCGGATCACAGTCATGAGTTTCCGCTGGGAATCGAAGGGGAATTCCGCGACACGCGGCGAGGTGCCATCCAGCTCAGCGATATGGATGTTGCCCTTGGCACCGGCCGCCAGCATGGCCGCCTCGGTCGGATCGCCGATGGCCGTCCACGCGCCGTCCTTCTGTTCCAGGTGCGCATTGTTGCAGCCGACCAGGGTGGTGAGCAGTTCGCCGATCAAGGCTGGTAATTCACCTCCAGCCGTTGCGGTGATCGCTCCCTCCGGCGCGTAGCCTTCGCCGCTCACCTGCGCCGCGCCGGCGTCAGTCCACAGCGCTCGGATGGTCATTTCGCCGCGCGTCAGTGTGCCGGTCTTATCCGTGCAGATCACCGAACAGGATCCGAGCGTTTCCACCGCTGGCAGCCGACGGACCAAGGCGCGTCGACGCGCCATGCGTTTGACGCCCAGCGCCAGCGCCAGCGTGACGATCGCGGGCAGCCCCTCCGGAACCGCCGCCACCGCGAGGCTGACCGAGGTCATGAACAGTTCCATGAACCCAAGACCGCGCAGCACACCGAGCGCGAAAAGCACGACGACGATGCCGAGCGATAACCACACCAGCAGTCGTCCAAATGCGGCCAGCCGACGTTGCAGCGGAGTTTCATCGTCACCCGCCCCAGCGATCAGTCCGGCGATGCGGCCGATCTCGCTGGCCATGCCCGTGGCGACCACCACGCCTTGGCCGCTGCCGGTGGTCACCACTGTGCCCATGAAGGCGCAGGTATCCCGGTCACCCAGTGCGGCATCCGCCGGATTCACCTGCTCGGCTTGTTTGGGCACGGCTTCCGACTCGCCGGTGAGCGCCGCTTCTGCACAACTGAGCGACGACGCGCCGGTCAGGCGCAGGTCAGCCGGGACCAGATCACCCGCTTCTAATTCCACCATGTCGCCTGGGACCAACTCAGCGGTGGGCAAAGACACCACCGCGCCATCGCGACGGACTTTGACCATCGGCGCGGTCATGCGCTGCAGGGCTTGCAGCGCTTGTTCCGCAGAATGTTCCTGCATGAACCCGATCACCGCGTTGATCACGACCACGGCCAGAATGATGCCACCGTCGAGCCATTCGCCGATCGCCAGCGACACCCCGCCGGCCACGATCAACACCCATACAATCACATTGGTGAATTGCCGTCCGAACACGCGCCACCGTGACACGTGCACTGCTTCTTTGAGTGCATTGCTGCCGTAGGTGGCCCGGCGCTGCGTCACGTCCGACGCCGTCAAGCCTGCCGGAGTGGTCTGCAACTTCGTCAAAACCTCTGCCGATGGCAGACTGTGCCAGGACGCGATCACCTGTTTCGACCGCGCATCGCCCGCTGGTGTCGACGCTGGCGGCGGCTTCACGGCAGCACCGTTCATGGGCTACTCGGTGGCTTCTCGTTCGCCTCGACGGTGGGCGCAGACCGTCGCGCGCGACGCCATTTGCGCTCTTCCATGGCGCAGAAGATCACTGGCGCGATCAGGCCGGTGATGAGCTGGGCGGTGATGCCGCCGACCGCGGGAATCGCCATCGGCTGCATGACATCCGCGCCGCGGCCGGTGGCCCAGAAGATCGGCATCAGGCCGATACTGGTGGTGGCGATGGTCATCAGCGCCGGACGGATGCGTTTGAGTGAGGCCTGCACCACTGCAGAACGAAGTTCGTCGAGCGAAGCGAAATCGCGTTCATGGAAGGCGTCCTCCAGATACGTCGACATCACCACGCCATCGTCATCGGCAATGCCGAACAATACCAGGAAGCCGACCCACACCGCGACCGAGAGATTGGCGCCCCACAATCCCAAGGCGATGAATCCCGCCGAGGTGCTGACCAAGATGGCGACGAAGATCATCGGCCCGATCCACCAGCGTTTGAAGCCGAGGTAGAGCAGCAGCAACATGATGCCCAGGCAGATCGGCACGAGCAGGGCCATGCGCGCGGTAGCGCGCTGCTGGTTCTCGAACTGCCCCGACCATTCCCAGTAGTACCCAGGTGGCACGCTGAGCGCGCCGTCGGCCAGCGCCTGACGCAACATCACCTCGGCATCTTCGACCACGCTGACCTCATCACGATCACGCGTGTTCATGGTCACGTAACCGACCAGCAGGTTGCGTTCGCCTTTGATCTCCTGCGGGCCGACCACGGTCTGGATGGTGCACAGACGGCTGATGGGGATCTGCGCGCCTCCCGCCGCCGGTACCAGCACGCGTTCGAGGTCGGGCAGATCCTGCCGTTGATCACGCGCATAGCGGATGCGCACGCCATACCGTTCGCGGCCTTCGACGGTCTGGGTCAATTCCATGCCGCCGAGGGCGATGCTGATGGCGTCCTGGACATCCTGCACGCGCACGCCGAAGCGCGCGATGCGCTCGCGGTCGATGGTGAACTCCAGGTACGGTTTCCCAACGATGCGATCGGCGACCACGTCGGTCGCCCCAGGCACCGTGCGCAAGATGCCTTCCATCTGCAGACCGATGCGCTCGATCTCCTTGAGATCCTGGCCGTAGATCTTCACGCCCATCATCGCGCGGAAACCGGTCTGCAGCATGACCAGGCGCGTCTGGATCGGTTGCAGCCACGTCGGCAATACGCCGGGCAGCGCAGTGGCGCGTTGCAGATCGGCGAGGATCTCGCTCTTGGTGATACGGCGTTGCTCGGGCCAACCCCAGGTGAGCGGTGCCTTCAACCAACCCGGCCAGCCAGAGAACCAACGCGTCTCCGGCACCATCCGCCATTGGTGTTCCGGTCGGAGCACGACGATGCTTTCGAGCATGCCGATCGGCGCGGGATCGAGCGCGCTGTTCACCCGTCCGAGTTTTCCCACCACCGAAGCGACTTCGGGAATCGAGGCGATCGCCTCATCGACGCGCGTGTTGACGCGCATGACCTCCGACAACCCAGCCTGCGGCAGGACCGTCGGCATGGCGAGGAACGAACCTTCATCGAGCGGTGGCATGAACTCGCGGCCGATGCCGGGCAGGATGCGGACCTCGGATACCACCTCGGCAGCAGCCGTAGCAGTGCCGGCACTGGCCGCTTGATGATCGGCATGCGACGTTCCTCGCCAACGCATCTGCCCATGAACCTGTCCGTCGGGTTCGCGCACGGTTTGCCATGCAAGCTGGTCTAGCTCGACCGTACGGGCGCCCGCAACGCCATTCACCAACCACTGCACCGGGCGCAGCGTGAAACCGATGCCGAGCCACACGGTCAGACCCACCACCAGGATGGTGGCCGGAATGGCGAGGAAGGTCTTCTTGTAGGTCAGCACCCATTCCAAGATCGGCGTGTACACCCGCACGATGCCGCGTCCGACGAGGTTCTGTTCCAGCGGCAGGAATTTTTCCCGCGTCATGCGCACCACCGCCAACGCCAGGATCACGCCGGCCGCGAGCGACGACGGCACGCCTTGCCAGCCGTCAGCGTAGCCGAGCAGGCCGAGCACCAGGCGCGTGATGCCCGCGGTCGCCAAGCCGACTATGCCCGCCACCAGCCACACCGTTCGACGGTTCCAACTCACGGTGCGGAAAACATACAAGCAGACCACCGGCACCACGGTGATGGTCAACACGATCGCGGCGGCGATGGCGAAGGTCTTGGTGTAGGCCAGCGGTGTGAACAGTTTGCCTTCCTGACCTTCGAGCAGGAAGACCGGGATGAACGACACCAGCGTGTTGGCCACCGCGGTGACCACCGCGGCTCCGACCTCACGCGCGCCGTTGAACACCACCTCCCAATGTTTTTGCTCTGGCCGTTTCGCCGCGACATGCCGATAGATGTTCTCGGTCATGATGATGGCCATGTCGCCGACATCACCGATGGCGATCGCCAGACCCGCGAGCGACATGATGTTGGCATCGACACCCAACCAATACATCGCGACGAAAGAACCAGCGAGCGCCAACGGCAAGGTGAACACCGGCGCCACCGCACTGCGCAGGTGCAGCAGGAACAGGATGATGATCACCGTCACCAGCAGCGCCTCTTCCACGAGTGTGCTCTTCAACGTATCGACGGTCTCGTTCACGATGTCGGTGCGATCGTAGAACGGCACCACTTTCACCTGCGACACCCGACCATCCGCCAGGGTTTTGCTCGGCAGGGACAGTGTGAGGCGTTCGATCTGCGCTTTGACGCGCTGCACCACATCGAGTGGGTTCTCGCCAAAGCGCATGACCACCACGCCGCCGACCGCTTCACGCCCGCCACGATCGAGCGCACCCCGGCGGAAGTCCGAACCCAACTGCACCCGCGCGACGTGCCGCACCAGCACCGGAACGCCGTCTTTTTCCTTGATCACGATGTTTTCCAGGTCGGCGATGGTCTTGACGAAACCGACGCCACGCACGGCATATTCCAGGCCATTGCGCTCGACCACCTTGGCGCCGACATCAAGGTTCGAGCGCTGCACCGCCATCATCAGATCAGGCAGCATAACGTCGTAGGCGCGCCGTTTGTCGGGATCGACGTCGATCTGGTACTGTTTGACGAAGCCACCGATCGAGGCGACTTCTGAGACGCCGGGGACCGCCGTGAGCTGATAGCGCACGAACCAGTCCTGCAGCGAGCGCAGTTCGGCGAGGTCGAAGCCATCCGCTTCGAGCGTGTACCACAACACCTGTCCCAATGCGGTGGCGTCAGGCCCCAGCACCGGCGTGACATCAGGCGGCAATCGTTGCTGCGCGACGTTCAAGCGTTCAAGCACCCGTGACCGTGCCCAATAGAAATCGACGTTGTCCTCGAAGACCACGAAGGCCATGCCGAAGCCGAACCCCGACATCGAGCGGATGGTCTTCACCCCAGGCGTTCCCGCGAGGCTGGTCACCAGCGGAAACGTCACTTGGTCATCGACATCCTGCGGCGATCGGCCTTCCCACTCGGCCATGACGATGACTTGTTTCTCACCGATGTCGGGAATCGCATCGACTGGGATGCGGGTCATCGACCACCAGCCGGCGACGACCAGGGTGATCATGCCGAGGAAGACCAGGAAGGTGTTTTTCAGGCACCAACGAATAATCGCCGTGATCATGACGGCGCCTTAGTGCTTATGCGGAACGGGCGCGGCAGGAACGACCGGCGCAACGGGGACGGCCGGAGCGGCCGGCGCACCACCGTGCTGCTCGTGACCGGTTGGTGCTGCGGCGCCAGCACGCGGTGCGGGTGCCACTGGCGCGACAGCGCGTGCTGGCGGCTTGGCGCCACCGCCGTGTTGCTCGTGACCGGTTGCCGCGCCGCCGCCCGTGGGCGCCAGCAGACTCGGCAGGCCGCGGATCTGCGCCTCGCTGTCGAGCAGAAAGGCTCCTCGCGTGACGATCTGTTGACCTTCGTCGAGACCACCGCGCACCAGCCATCCGTCATCGGCGCGCGCGCCCAACTGGATGGCTACCGGACGATAGCGACCGGGCCCGACCACGGTGTAAACCAGATCACGCGTGCCGAGGCTGAGCACCGCCTGCGCCGGGATCACCAACGGCAGACGCGTGTCCGTCACCGGTGCGGCCGCTGGAATCTGTTCGAGCGCCATCGCACACACCGGGCACGCACCTGCGGCGTCCGTCAACACGTCTGGATGCATGGCGCAGGTCCAACGACCCTCGATACCGGTCGCTCCTGGAGATCCATCCGCCGCCAGCGGCACGACGATCTCACCCAACACGTACATCCCAGGACGCAGACGCTGCTGCGCATCAGCCAGCACCACGCGCGCGCGTGCGGTGCGCGTCTCGGGATCCAGGCTCGGCTCGACCAGGGTCACCCGTCCGTTGAAACGTTCCCCTGGATACGTGTCGCTAGTCACCGTCACCTTCTGACCGGGACGCACGAGGGCGAGGTCCTGTTCATGAATAGCGAGATGGATCCAGATCGAGGACAGGTCGGCGATCTTGTAGAGCGGCATGCCCATTATCACCGGCGCGTAGGCATCGACCATCTTCTCCACCACCGTGCCGGCGCGCGGCGCGGTGATCACCAAGCGTTCCTGTGCTTTGCCGCTGCTGGCGATCTGTTCGATCACCTCATCGCTGATGCCATAGCGGCGCAACTTGAGGCGCGCTGCATTGGCGATCAGATGACCAGCCGTCGGATCACGTCCGCTGAGCAATTCCTGCTGCGCCATGATCAGGTCGGGGCTGTAGATCTCAGCTAGGTGATCGCCGGCTTTCACCGGCAAACCGATGGAACTGACGAACAGTTTTTCCACGTAGCCCTGTACGCGGCTCGGCACGGTGGTGAGACCGGTCTCATTGTAGCTGACCGTCCCCACCGCGCGCAGGCGACGCACCAGCGCGCGGCGTTCGACCGTGCTCGTGGCGACCTCGGCCATCGCCACGTCATGCGGCGTGATGGTCAGCACACCTGGATCATGGCCGGCATGTTCATCGTGATTCACCGCGGGCGGCACCGGTGGCGTGAAGGCACCACACGCCAGCAGCCCGAGCACGAAGGCCAGCAGGCCGATGCCCACCAGCAGCAGGACCAGTCGAGTCGAGGTCATGGGCGCTCCGCAGCGACATCCGGGGTTGGCATCAGCATCCACAACTCAGCGCCAGCCATCGCGGCTTCGGCCTCGGCCATCACCGCCATCACCTCGGTATCCGCCAACATATCGAGGCGCTCGTACAACATCGAGGTGCTGCCTGATTCACCGGTGGCCGCGCCGCTGGCGACGTTTTCCAGTTCCAGGCCAAGTCGTTGTTTGGTGTCGCTGGCCAGCACACGGGCACGTGCGGCTTGCTCCTGCGCCCGAAGGACGCGGGCAAGCATCTCATCGGCCTCTGCCGTGGCGCCGACCACATCCAGATCAGCGGCGTCCTTGCGCCGCATGGCCGCCTCCTCGGGACCGCGCCAAGCGGACGGACGCAGCGGAAGGGCGAGGCTCACACCCACGCGGTATTCATCGAACGCGTCGCGGCCTTCACGCTGCCAGCCTGCACGCACGCCGACTTCCGGTCGGGAACGGCTGGCGGCGATCATGAGTTGCGCCTGCGCTTGCAGATGAGCGGCTTTGGCCAGGCG
Organism: Planctomycetota bacterium; assembly: GCA_031426335.1. GTDB lineage: Bacteria > Planctomycetota > UBA11346 > UBA11346 > UBA11346 > BOG-1363. The sequence goes on along the minus strand of JANPLC010000008.1, from coordinate 25,719 downwards.
CAGCCGGGGATTGAGTGCCGGATCCACCTGCGAGATCTCAGGCATCCCCGGATCGAGCACGTCCGCCGATGGCGGCAAACCCAGCAGGGCACGACCACGACCAAGCGCATCCGTTGCCGCGATCTGCGCTTCGCGCGCCGCAACCTGGAGCGTCTCAGCGCGCGAATGCAGGGTCAGTACGTCAGCCAAGCGCGAACCCCCGCTCGGCGCCGCAGATTTAGCCAAGAGTTCAGCAAGATTCTCGGCACGGGTGGCATTCTCGCCGAATGCACGTGCCTTGGCCTGCGCCGCGCGCGCCTGCGCGTGGTACATCGCCAAACGGGCCAGCACCTCGCCACGTGCCATTGCCACCTCAGCATCCGCCATTGCAACCTCAGCAGCGGCCATGGCCCGCATGCCGTCACGTTCGCCCCAGCGGGGAAAAGTTTGTCCAATTTCAATCATGCCACCGGATCCGTACATCGGATCATCCGGCATGCGCATGTACTGCGCGTCGAGCATCGGATCGGGCAACACACCAGCGGCATAAGCCGCGGCACGCGCCGCTTCACGACGCATACGCGCCGCCGCCACGCGGGGCGCACGACTAATAGGGTCATCAACACGTCGCGCGGGCGACGCGGTATTTATCGGCACATCAACCGGTTGGTCGGCACGCGGCTCACCAGTCGCAACCCGCTCGCTTTGGCCGCATGAAAACAGCAGCACAGCGCACAGGAAAAAGGTCATGCCGGTCGCGATCGAAGTCATGGAGTGGTTCCCAAAAAGCTGACGGCGGCACCAGCTTGGTGCCGCCGTCAACGTCACGTCACTTACTTATTCTTGACCTTCTTGTTCTTCTCTTGCAGCCACAGTGCCTCTTCAAACTTCTGCGGCGCCGCGACGAATTCGCCCATGTGGCTAGCGGTGCAGAAACCGACCAGCACCGGCCCTTTATTGGCGTTGGGGTTCTTCTGGGAGAAGCCTTCCGACCAGCGGTACATCATCGGCTTGATCGTTGGGTCGATCGCTTTGCCGCTCACGGGGCAGGTGATGTTGCAGCACGACTCTTTGACTTCATCAGGAGCGAAACCCTTGATGTGCGGATGCTTGGGGTCGTCCTTGATGGTCGCCCAGACTTTGACGCGGTAGGTTTTTCCATCGGCGACCAGCATGTCGGCGCATTCCTTGGTACAGGTGCCGACCTGCACTGTCTGAGCGTCCGGGCCATCGCCCAGTTTCATCGCTACCGTGCCGAGTTTCGGATCAATCGGCTTGCCACTCATCGGGCAATGAGTGTTGGCGGGCGTTTCTGCAGCGGACATGGCCACCGTGGTCATGAGGGCGAGGCAGGTGAGGGACAGGAATCGCATAGATCCTCCTTGGAGGGTTCGGGGTGAATGAAGCGAGCCGTTTTGGACAATAGGACACGAATGTCCTATTTTAGACCTCTAATCGGGAGATCCGTCCATTGATTGATACAACACCTCAGAGAATTGGGTTTACCGAGCTTTATCTGTCAGGGCCGATTCACTGGCGCTCGAGGCGCGACCAGCGTGGTCCGAAGGGCGACCAGATGACAAACAGCCTGAGGTTGGCCTTTGTTCCGTTTCTCTTTATGGAAGAAGGCGAACATCGTCGCTTTAAATAAACCATCACCTGAATTCTGAAATGGTCCCGTGGTCATGAACACCAGTGCTATCACAGCTCATGCCTAGTGCATGAGGGCACTACAAGACCTCAGGAGCCAAGTGCTCCTGCAATCTGCTTGGAGTGATCGTGCGCTCACTGCGGATTGCACGGTACCCATCACCTGCGGACTAACCTTGGTCATCACTGTCACTGGCCCTCACTTCGCCGGCAGTACCGTCACCGTGCCCGCGCCGGCGATGCCGTTGATCGCGATGTCATACATGCACTCGGCGCGTAGCGGTGGCAGGACGTAGGTCCCAGGCGTCACCGCGCGGGCGAGATAGCTGGTGCGCATTTCCCAGCGCTGGTTGCCGCCTTGGTAGAGGTTGCCCATGGTCACCAGGCGGTCGTCGCGCAGCTCGCTGCGCCACGTTTGCGACGGCTCATTGGACGGACGGTTCGCTGCGGTGGTCGCCAGGCGCGCGTTCTCTATTTCAAAGCCAGCGGGCAGCAGATCCTCGACCACCACGCCACGGTAGCCGGTGTCGCTGATGACGATGAGTTCCACCCGCACCAAATCACCGCTGTGCAGTGGACCGGTGAGGGCGTTGCCGTGTTCATCCGTCCAGTTCCGGCGCACGATCAGGCCGTGCGCCGCATCCGCCGGCGGCGTCAGGGGCACGCCGGTCACGAGCCACGACACCCACGCGCGTGCGTCGGCGTTGCCCTCGATGCGGGCTTCCACCGCGTCGGCGACGGCACCACTCCAGCGCAGCGCTGGTCCGGTTTCCGGCGTGCCAGCGGCTTTGCCGTCGATGAACAGATGCACGGCAATTGGCGGCGGCGTGCGCTGTTGCTGCCGCAGGTAGCGGCCGAGGGCGAGCAGCGCGAACGAGGTATCCTGCGTGCTCGGCCACGGCGCGAGGGCCGCCAGTTCCTGCGCCAATTTCGGAATAGCGGCATGATCCGGCGCCACGTCGAGCAACGTCGCGAGCAGCACGGCGCGATCACGTATCGGCGACGCCAGATCACCGTCGAGGTGACGATCCGCGCGCAGCGTCGGTAATTCCTGCGGCAACAGCGCGAGCGCCAAGTCTTTGCGCCCGGACTCCAGCCATGCGGCTCCGAGCCAACTGCGCGGTGAAGCTCCGAGTTCGACACTGCTGGCAGGATTCTTCAGCACGTCTTCCAGTCGCTGCATCAACGCATGCGCCGGCTGACCGGCGAGCGCCAAAACATAACACGCGTACGATTGAGTCTCGGCCCAGCGCCATTCGTTGTAGGTATCGAGGCGACGACACGCATCGAGTTGACGGCGCAGGAAATCCTCCGGCACCGCGTGGCCGGCGCGTTTGGCTTCGACCAAGAAGTGCGTGGCGTAGACCGTCGCCCACGACCAGGCCGCGCGTTGCCCAGGCCACATACCGATGCCGCCCTCGGTCTCCATCAGTTGCAGACGGGTGATGCCCTCGTTGATCCGGCGGCTGATTCCTTCCGGTAAAAAAAGGTCGGGCGCGATCTGATCACCCAGATCACGCAGGTGCACCAAGGGGAAACACGCAGAGGTCAACTGCTCCGCACAGCCATGCGGATAACGATAAAGATAGTCCAGGCCACGCGGCATGGCCAACGTCGGGCGTGGCGCGATGCGCACCTCGATCGTGCCGCTGCCGGGCAAGAAACCGTTCGGCAACGTGCCCTTCCACGGAGCATCCGCGCGCACCACCACTTCACCGCCAAGCGTCAGACGCGGCGACGCGGGACGCACGGGCAGTTCGACGACATCATCCACCGCGTGCGGGGTCGCGACACCCGCCACCACCAGCTGCGTGCTGATGCGCGCCTGCACCACGCCGCTCTGCTGCGCCACGGAGACCTCGAACAAGACCGGTGCCTCCGCGCCATCGGCGAGTTCCTGCGTGTGTTCCACAATGGTCGCGCTCAGCAAACCATCTGCCGGCAACACCAGACGCGTGGTCACCGTGCCCGCCGCGCCGGAAAGATTGGTCGCGGTGGCGCTCACGCGGAAACGATCACCCGGCGCAGCGAAGCGCGGCCACGAAGTCTGCAACACCACTGGTCCACGCACGGTCGACCAGCGTTCGCTGACCCCGGCGTGCGCGGCGGCGGCGGCCACCGTCATCACGCGCAAACGACCGTTGAAACCGGGTGGCACGGGAACCTCGGCGCTGATGCGGCCTTCGGCATCACTGACCAGCAGTCCGGACCAGAACGCGAATGGCACCACGCGTTTTGCCGTGACCGGCGATTGGTAGCGGCCCAGCATCGGCGGCGACGGCGGACCGTCATCACCGCCGGTCGCACTGTCGCCGCCCACGCGCGGCAGTTCCGGCAGCAGATCGCTGAAGGCATCCCAGGTTTGCACGCCGAGCGCGCGTGGCCGGATGAACCAGGCGAAGGGATCGGGCGTGCGGTGATTGGTCAGCCGCAGGATGCCCTCATCGACCGCAGCGATGGTGACGGTGGCGCCCGCCACCGCGGTGCCGTCCGCCGCACGCACTACGCCGCTGATCGGCAACAGCGTGCCGGGTAGGTGCCGTTCGGCGACCTGGACCTCGACCGCTAATCGCCGTGCGGCTTCGTCGGTGCGCGCACGCACTATGCCCCAGGCGCGATGCAGACGCACCTGATCGCTCGCCTCCACCTTGCGGATCACCGACACACAGATGAAAGCATCCGGCCGCCACTCGGCGGTGACCGGTAGACGGACCTCCTGCGCGTTGCCGGTCAGCTCCAACACCTGCGTGGCGATTACGCGATCGGTACACACCGACAACAACGCGCGGCCAGCGAAGGGCGAGCGGATGGTGACCAGCGCCTCGCCACCGATCTGCAAACGCGCCTGCGGATCGATCACCGTCGCGACGGCCAGCGCATCGGGCAACTGGATCACCGGTGCCGGCTGCACGCTGATATCGCAACGATCTGGTCGTTCGCGGCTGATACTTTCCTGCCAACCGGCGCGCGCGCCTGGACGATGGTACAGGCTGAGCAATTGCCGTGTGCCCTGCACTTCAACGATCACCACGTACGTGCCCGGCAGCAGCTCCGCTGGCAGCGTCCAACGCGCGCCTTCCACCGGGATGGTCAAGGTTACCGCGTCGCCCTGCGGCAGCAGTTCACGCACCGAATTGTAGTGCGTGATGCCGTTCCTGCGTTCGAGCACGGTGTTCCACTGATCGCGGCGCACCTGCACCGTCGCGCTGAGTACGTCCGGCTGCGCGGTGGGACTGGCAGCGCGCAAATCGAGCACGGTGGCGTCGCCCTCTTGCAGTAGCCGCGCGCCCAACCACGTGCGCACTGGATGGATGATCACCACCGACGCGCTGCCGGACACTGCGCGACCACCGACCTCCTGGACCTCGCCACCGCTCTGCAAACGCCAGGGCAACGCGCGGCCCTGGGACAACTCGGCACAGCGCGCGGCCACGGTCAGATCCCACGATCCGGCCCCCTGCGCATCGGCGACCAGCGGCGGCAGATCGATGCGGGTTCCGCTGGGCGTGACGCGATCGAGCACGCGGCGCACATCCGCCACGTCGGAAAATTGCCAGCCACGCCAGGCCTCGCCCTCCGGCTGCCACGTTGTTGGATCGAGTCGCGCCCAGGCCTTGAGCGTGCGACCGCTCGCTGGTTTGCCGAACAGGTAATCGGCGCGTGCGCGCAGCGTCAGATCGCCTTGCTCGCTCAACATCTCACGCGGTTTTCCTGGGTGTTCGGCCAACAGCGCCGGACCACCGTGAGTGAAGCCGACGACCAAGCGATCGGGCATGAAATCCTCGACCTGCATCGCCACCTGACCCAACGAACGCTCGTCACCCGGGACCGTCAGATCGACTAGCCACTGGCCAGTGGGCACGTCGCTCGGCAGCGGCAGATCAAGGAGCAGATCGCCACTCGCCAACGTGGTCGCGATTTCCTCGCGCCAGACTTTCATATCCGGGCGACGGATGCGCCAACGCAGCGGCACGGGTGCCGGCGCTTGGTCTGCGCGATCACGGATGACAGCGCGCAGGTGCACGGTTTCACCCGGACGCCAGACACCGCGTTCGCCATAGAGCAGCGCGCTCAGGCCAGCGGTGCGTTCCGCGCCACCGGTATCGGCGAAGGGATCACGCAGACCTTGGCCTGGCGCCAAGCCCAACCACGCGACGCCGCCGGTCGGCGTATCGGCGATCACCACGCTGGCGTATTCACCGGTGGCCAGCGGGGGTTCGCTCACGCGCGCCAGTCCATCAGCTCCGGTTGTCGCGGTGCCGAGCAGTTGCTGTTTGGAACTGAACACCCGCACGCGCACGTCCGCAACCGGCATGGCGCTGGCGAGCGAGGTCACCCACATCGTGCAGCCATCGGCGCCACGATGACAGGTCAGCGCCAGATCACTGAGCGACACCAGCGCTTGGCTCGCGCCCTGATGATACCCGTATCCGGACCACGGCGATTGCGCGGGATCGATCAGGCGATCGCTGGGCTGGCCTTCGACTTGGACCACCACCACGCCGTCGCCGCGCGCGTCCGCCGGCAGTTCTCGGTTCAGGTCGATACGCAGATCGTGGAGGTGATTTTTCTCCGCCCCGATGGTCAGCCGCCGATCGACCAGTGGCCGACCGAGCGACTGCGCCTGCCACGCGTGCCGTGTATCCGGACGGGCGACCCACGTCAGCAGGTTGTCATCGTAGAGCCGCCACACCCTGAGCGTCGCGCCGCGTAGGTTGACGCTTTTGAGTGCCAAGGTCCGGGTCCCCTGCGAACCCAAACGCCCAGAACCATCGGGAAACCACGCGCGTGGCGCATGATCCGGCAGCCACACCGGCATGCGTTCGACCAGCGGAAAGACCCCCTTGGCGCCGGCCGGCGGTGCCGCGATCACCACCGCATACCGCTGCCCAGGACGGAACGCGCCACGCAGCGTCACCACCGAACTGCTGCCGTCTCCACCTTCATAGGTGAACGCCACCGACGGTTCGATGCGCAGCACCTGACGGAGCGCATCGGCTTTGACCCAGCGGTTGAAATTCAGCCGCACCACGCCCTCGTCGTCGTCCTCCATCGCTGCGTGGATCCGCTCCAGACGCAAAGAACTGTCGAGCACCAGGGGAAAACTCCGCTCGCTGCTGAGCCCCAGCGGACCGGAGCGACCAGTCAGGCCAGCTTTCACCAACACCGTCACCGGAATCGGTCCGCCGATGTAACGCTCCAAGGCATTGAGCGATTCCGTGGTCAGCACCACGCGTTTGCCCTGCACCGCCCAGGCGCGGATCGGCACCGGCGTGCCATCCTTTTCCACCACGCGGATCGCCGCCTGCGCATCCCCAGGCAACACCACATCGGAGCATTCGAGGAAGAGTTGGTACACCCCATCGCCTTCAGCGAACAACACCCCGGCGCTGTCGATGGTGAACGGAGTCGTGCGAAAATTCGCGCTGTAGGCGCGCCCCAAGCGGAACCCATCGCGGGTGCGCAACACCTGCGGATCGAGCGTGACGGTAAAGGTAGTGGCGAGCGGCGGCTGCTCGGGTTTGAACAGCAGTTCGCGTTCTCCATCCCATTCCCACACCCCAGCAAGTGGCGGCTGAATGCGACCGGGAGGTTGCCGAACCAGATCGCCACTGATGTCCATCGCCAGATTGAAACGGAAGCGCAACGGATCGGCGTACGTGCGGCTGGGATTGGCAGCGGGAGCAACGAGCGCCGATGGCATAGTGAACGGCACCACCCACGAGCGCAGGACGTTGTCCGGCCCAGGGCTGAACGACTCGACCTGCACCAAATCGAGCGCGCGCTCCTGCCACACATGGTAGGCGAACCAGGCGGCCAGATTGAGCACGACAAACGCCAAGACCGTCAGCCAGAAACGCATGGGTTGTTCCTCGTCATTCGTTTTGATTTCCACTTCATCGCACCACCACGTCGACCGATGCGGTGTGGCCATGCTGATCGACCACGCGCACGTTATGTCGGCCACTCGTCGCAGCCCACCACGACGGTTCGCCCACCGCGACACTGGGCAGCGGCGCGCCGTCGATGAACCACCAACGTGGTCCGTTGCCACCGCCACGGCAGGTCAGTGCGAGGCGCTGCTGTGCTGAGGGCTGCGCCGGATCACGCAGGATCTCGCTGCCACTGAGCGGCCAGGTGATCACCAACGGGGTTGCCAAGACACTGGCGACGACCGGCGTCGCGGCGCCCATCTCGACCGGCGGCCACGCCGCACCACCGGGATCGCACGCAGCGAGCACCGCCAGCGCCAGCGGCGCGGCGGCCTCGGCACCAACCAGCGCGGGTGACCCTGGACCACGCGTGGTGCCAAGCCACACCACCACGCAGCGAAGCGGTGTCAGCGCCACGCACCACGCATCGCGATGACCGCTGGAGGTGCCAGTTTTCCACGCCGGCTCCAGCTCGACCGCCGCCGGGCAGACCGCACGCGTGCGCTGACGGTCGACCAAGCAGGCGAGCGTCTGACGACAGGCGAGCGTCGGCAGGACTTCAACTCCGTCACGTGGAGAATCCGTAGTGAACAAGCGCGGCACCACGCGGCGGCCATTGCGTGCCAGGCCGGCATACGCCACCGCCAGATCCCGCGCGGTGACCTCTGCTCCACCGATCGCCAGCGTCAGTCCGCTGCGCGTCGCCTGGTGTCCGAGCCGCGTCAGACCGAACGCCTCCATCACCCCAGCACACCGCATCAGTCCCTGACGTTCGAGCAACTGCATCGCCGGCAGATTGCGGCTGTCGCGCAGGGCCTCGGCCGCACTACAACGACCGCGCCACGTGCGGTCGTAGTTCGTCGGCGCCCAGCCACTCCACGCCGCCGGATCGTCGGCCACCTGCGACGCGGGGGTGACGATGCCACGGGCGAAGGCCCCGGCATAGATGAACGGTTTGAGCGCCGAACCGCTGGAACGCCGGACGATGGTGTGGTCGATCCACGGCTGACCGCCCAAGCTGACCAGCGCCAACCAATCACCGGTCGCCACGTCCAGCACCGCCACCGCGCCGGCGTCGATGCCGCTGCCGGCCATCTGCTCCAGACGTTCGCGCAACAATGCCACCGCGCTGCGCTGGGTGGCGAGATCGAGCGTGGTGACGACCACCCCTTGCCGTCCGGCGGCGAGGTCGGCGAGTACCGGCACCGCCCCGAGTTCGCCGGCCAACACCTGCTCTCGCGGTGCCAACGTCACCGGCTCGGCCAAGGCACGAGCAAGCTGCTGATCATCGATGGCGCCGACCTCGCGCAAACGCCGCAGCACGTGATCACGACGTTCCTGCGCCCGCTCCGGATGACGATCCGGACGCAGGCGTTCGGGATTCTGTGGCAAGCCAGCAATGAGCGCCGCCTGCGCCAACGACAACGACGCCGGCGGCACGCCGAACCAGCGCCATGAAGCCGCACCGACACCGACGATGTTCCCACCAAACGACGCGCGCTCCATCCACTCGGTCAGGATCGCGTCCTTGTCCTGCGTCAGCTCGATCTGCCGCGCGCGCACCGCTTCCACCACCTTCGCCGCGAATGTGCGCGGTCGCGGATGACGCAGGCGTTCGACCTGCATGGTGATCGTCGATGATCCACGTACGACGCGTCCGGCCATGGCGTTCTGACTAACTGCGGCATAGGCGGCGAACCAGTCGACGCCGGCATGTGAACGGAAGCGCGCGTCCTCCACCGCCTCGACCGCGAGCGGCAACCAGCGACCATGTCCCCCCTGCTCAAGCGGCAGGTACCAACGGCCATCATCCGCAGTGAAGGAAGCGAGCACATGTCCATCACGATCGAGCACCACCGACGACGGCGGCGGCGAGCGCAGTCCGTCGCTCGGATAGTCCGACACCCGCGCCGCGAGTTCGACCACCAACGGCGGACCGACCACCGCGAGCACGACCAACGCCACGGCAACCATGCCGACGCGTGGCCAACGACGCCGCCACCACGGACGCCGTCCAGCATCACCGACCAAAAAATTTCGCAAAAAGGGAAAAACTGCGCCGTCCACGGTGGTCGACCCAGAAAAAGGGGAGAAGGTGGCTGAACATAGAGAACGGCAATTCGCGTAGCAAGTGGATGCTGGAAACTGCGGTAAAAACCGTCCTAAATGCAGCATTTTGCGCCTACGACGTTTTCTCTCTGCGTCGCGTCGGGAGTCGCCGATAGCGAATTTTTCATCCGATATTTTTTCACGCAACTCACGATCCGATGAGCACTAACAGACCGCAGACAGGTGATGTCGGCAGCTATCCCCTGGGAGCGCGGCCGCCCTCGGCCGCATCAGGAAGAAACAATGTAAAAGCGATGAATTCGCCATCCGTGTTTCGGGTGACGTCTGCGCGATCTGTATCTCTCGACGTAAAGGCATGCGGCCGAGGGCGGCCGCGCTCCCAGGGAAGTGCTGCTTTTGCCGTTGATAGGCGGGACGAATCCGACCTATGGCTAACGAGCAGTGTCTGGCCTTAAGCGATGAAGGGCGCAGGCACCACACGACTACCCGATTCGGTACTCGTCAGCGGTGGCAGTCCCGCTCAATCGCACTGGCTACTGGTCTCCCGTCCGACGATCACTCTGCTGCACCAGTCCACGCTGCTCTCGTCACCAACCGGGCACCACTCAAGGATCTCACCGATGCGCTTCCTCTTGCCCCTGCTGCTGTGCTGCTGCGCTCTGTTCACCGTCGCCGAAGACGCCACCACGCTGCGCAAGATCAGCGACCTGCCCTACCGCGCAGACACCACCGCCGACGCCTATGCCAAGGAGCGCTGCAAGCTCGACCTCTTCCTGCCGCCCGCGTCCGCTGAGGTGGGCAATACATTTCCCGCGCTGGTGTGGTTTCACGGCGGTGGCTTGGAGGAAGGCAATCGCCTCGGCTTCAAAAAAATGGCGGCCTCGCTGGTCGCCCAAGGCATCGCGGTGGTCATGGTCGATTACCGTCTGAGCCCCAAGGCCACTTACCCGGCTTACGTCGAAGACGCTGCTGCCGCAGTGGCGTGGACTCATGCTCACATCGCTGAGTACGGCGGCGACGCCAAACGCGTGTTCGTCGGCGGACACTCGGCTGGTGGTTACCTCGCCGCGATGGTAGCGCTCGACTCGCGCTGGTTGACTGCCGCCGGTATGAAACCCAGCGATCTCGCCGGAGCCGTGCCCGTGAGCGGGCAGATGGCCACGCACTACACCATCCGCAAGGAACGTGGTCTGCCCAAAGAGGTAGAAATCATCGATGAAGCCGCACCGCTCGCCCATGCGCGCAAAGACGCACCGCGCTTGTTGTTCATCGCTGCCGACAAGGACGCGCCCAACCGCGTCGATGAAAACCAACGCATGGTCGCCGCCCTACGCGCTGCCGGTCACCCGGTTCCCGACCTGCTGGTCGTCCCCGAGCGCGACCACAGCACTATCATGAGCAAGATGATCGACGCCGAGGATCCAGGGCGGAAGGCGATGATGGCGTTCATCCTGCATTGAGCAGAGGAATGATCTGGCTCACTACGGCGCGTCCCACAGGGACGCTCTGGAAATAACCCGGCACTTTCAGTGCCGGGAGACGCATCCCAAGCAATCTCAGTCCCAAAGGGACGGCTGAATCGTCAGGCACTTCAGCCGTCCCTCTGGGACTGGGCAGAATCGACCACTGTTCCCGGCACTGAAAGTGCCGGGCTATTACCAAGCCTCCCCTTCGGGGCGGCGACAACAGCATTACCAAAGGACATTGGGCTCACCGCTCCCGACGCTTGAACATCTTCGTCGCGCCCTCGTCGCCCATGCGTTCCAGGCACAAGGCTGCCAACGCAGTCCAACCAGTTTGATGGTCAGCACCAAGACCCTTGCCGGTGTCGCCGTGGAAGTATTCGTGGAACCACACCAGATCCTTCCAGTGCGGATCTTTGTCGCGGCGGTCATCGCCGCCGTTGCACGGACGGCGACCGTCACCATCGCGCAGAAACAGTGACCCGAGACGACGGGCGAGTTCGCGTGCGACTTGGCCGAGGTCCATCATCGTGCCGGAATCCGTCGGGCATTCGACCTGCAGGCTGTCGCCGTAGTAGGCGTGGTAACGCTCCAGCGATTCGATCAGCAGGTAGTTGATCGGGAACCACACCGGACCGCGCCAGTTGCTGTTGCCGCCGAACAGGCCGGAGGTCGATTCACCTGGATCATAACCAACGCTCGCCGCGGAGTCGCCGGTGCCGAGCACGAAGGGTTTCTTTTCATGGTAGCGCGAGAGCGACCGCAAGCCGTGCGGCGAGAGGAACTCGCGTTCGTCGAGCATGTAACGCAGCACGCGCTCCAAGCGCTTGCGTGACGGAATCGCGAGCAGGCGTCGCGGGTTGGCCTTGTCGCCGGTGGTGTCGACGTAGCTGATGTAGCCGGCGAGGTCGCGGCGGTTTTCCATGAACCACTTCAGGCGCTTGGAAAACGCCGGGAAGCGTGCCATCACTTCGACGTCGAGGATCTCCACCGCCAGCAATGGGATCAGACCGACGAGCGAACGGATGCGCAAACGCTCGGGACCGTCCTTCTGATTGAGCAGGTCGTAATAAAAACCGTCCTTCTCATCCCACAGTCCGTCGTTGCCGAGGTTGTTGATGGCATCGGCGATCTCGACGTAGTGCTCGAAGAACTTGGAGGCAATGTCTTCGTAAGCCGGTTTGTGTTTCGCCAGCTCCAGCGCGATGGTCAGCATGCGCCCAGCATAAAACGCCATCCACGCGGTGCCGTCCGCCTGTTCGAGCGTCGCGCCATCCGGCAGCGGCTTCGAGCGATCGAACACCCCGATGTTGTCGAGGCCAAGAAAGCCACCGGCGAAGAGGTGCTTGCCGTCCACGTCCTTGCGGTTGACCCACCAGGTGAAATTGATCAGCAGCTTCTGGAACGCCCGTTCCAGGAAGTCGAGGTCACCGTGGGTCGTGCGCCCGTGTTTGCCCTGGCCGGCAGTGATGCGATAGACGCGCCAACACGCCCACGCATGCACCGGCGGATTCACGTCGCCGAGCGCAAACTCGTACGCCGGGATCTGGCCGTTGGGGTGCATGTACCATTCGCGCAGGAACAGCAGCAACTGATCCTTGGCGAACTGCGGATCGACCCGCGCCAGCGGAATGCAATGGAAGGCGAGGTCCCACGCGGCGTACCACGGGTACTCCCACTTGTCCGGCATGCTGATGATGTCGCGGTTGTAGAGGTGCGGCCAGTCGCGGTTGCGCCCATGTTTGCGTTCCTCTGGCGGTGCTGGCTGATCGGCGTCGCCGTCGAGCCAGTCCTTCACCACGTAGTGGTAGAACTGCTTCGACCACAGCAGCCCAGCATAGGCCTGACGCGCCACCGCGCGTTCCGGCGCGCCCATGCCTGGGGGTTCGATGGCGTCGTAGTATGCATCGGCCTCGGATTTGCGCGCTTTCATGACTTTGGTGAAGGCAGTACCGAACGTCGCGCCACGCGCGCCGTCGGGACGCAGGCGCAAACGTACCGTCACCGTAGCGCCCGCTGCTACCGTCAGGTGGTACCACGCGGCGGCCTTGGTGCCGTGGTTCTTTGGATTCACCGCGGCGGTCTCGCCATTCACCACGCGACGATGGAAGGCGTCTTTGACGTAGGGTGACGGATTTTCTCCGTCAAACAGGCGTGCGTAGTTGGTGTCGTTCTCGGTGAACAACCACTTCGGTTCAATTCCGGAACTGGCGGCCTCTGCGGCGAGCGTGAACTTGCCCAGGCTCTCATGGGTCGCGCGGATGCCGTCTTTGCCGTCGAGCTGCAACCGCGGCTTGATCGTGCAGCTCTCATGCCGCGAACCCCACGACCACGTGTTGCGGAACCACGCGCTGGGCAGCAGATCGAGTGTCGCCGTCGCGGGACCACGGTTGGTCACCGTCACCAGGATGCAGATGTCTTCCGGCGCCGCCTTCGCATACGTCGCCGACACGTCCCAGTAGCCCGCATCGAACACGCCGGTGTCCGCTAGTTCGATCTCACCGAGTTGGCGACCGCGATCGCGATTCAGCTCCACCAATTGTTCGTAGGGATACTCCGCCTGCGGATACTTGTAGAGCGCCTCCATCCACGAATGGGTCGGCGTGTTGTCGCGGTACCACCAGCATTCTTTGGCGTCTTCGCCGTGGTTGCCCTGCGGCCCAGTAAGGCCGAACAACCGTTCCTTCAGGATCGGGTCGCGCCCATTCCACAGCGCCAGACCGAAACACAGGCGGCACTCGCGGTCGGTGATGCCGAGCAGGCCGTCCTCACCCCAGCGATAAGCGCGACTGCGCGCGTGATCATGCGGGAAGTAGTCCCAGCATTCGCCGGTGGCGGAGTAGTCCTCGCGCACCGTCGCCCATTGCCGTTCCGAGAGGTAAGTGCCCCAACGTTTCCAGTTCTTCTTGCGGGAATGGTCTTCTTCTAAGCGGCGATGTTCTGGCGTGGACATGGGGCTGAGCGTGACGACTTTCCCGGGTCCCGCCACTCCAAGGACATACCCATCACCTGCATCCCGTGTGAGCGAAGCGGTTCCTCTGGGAGCGCCGGCTGCCAGCCGGCACGGGGCAATTGGTTGTCAGATCTTCGAAACCAGCACCACCTGCTCAGTCGCTACCCCAGTGAACGACCTCGGGATTGCCCCGGGCCGGCTGCCGCCGGCGCTCCCGGGCAGAGCGGATTCGACTACGCCAACCCCGGCACCGACGTCCCGGTGCTGCTGCCGAACTTGTCCGCCTCGATGCCCATGTGATTGAGCATCTGTACGAACAGATTGCTGAACGGCAGGTTGTTGGCTTGGTCGAAAGCAAGGTGTTGGCCGTGTTTGAAGCCGGCGCCGGCGACCACCAGCGGTAGATTTTTCCACTCATGCGATGACGCGTTGCCCAGGTTGGAGCCGATCATCACCGCGGTGCGGTCGAGCAGCGGCCCGCCGTTCTCCTGCACACCACGCAGCAGGCCGAGGAACTCGCCGAAGGCGGCGAACTGCGCCTCTTCGATCAGGCGCAGTTCGTTGATCTTCTCTGGGTTCTTGCCGTGGTGCGACAGCTCGTGCCAACCCTGAGTCACGCCGTCGATACCGACCGGAACATTGCCGCCGCCTTCGACGCGGAAGGTGATGACGCGCGTGGAATCAGTCTGCAGCGCGAGCGTCATAATTTGATTCATCAAACCAATGCGGCCGGCGACATCATCACGGTTGGGGATGTCCTTCGGCGCAGTGGCGTCGACCTTGGGTTTTGGCCGGTCGAGCCAGGCGGTGGATTCCTTGAGGTCGATTTCCAACTCGCGCACCGAGGTCAGGTACTGGTCGAGTTTTTCTTGGTCGCGCGTGCCAAGATCCTGGCGCAGCTTCTTCGCCTGACCATTCACCGTGTCGAGCACGCTGCGCCCACGCTCCAAACTGCGTTTCTGCTCGATGATCTCTGCCGGCGTTCCTTGCAGAAACAGGCGACTAAAAACTTTCGCTGGCGAACCATCACCTGGGATCTGCACGCCACCCGAGGTCCACGACAGGGAGCTGTTGCCGGTCGACAACGCGAGGTACGGCACGCGCGTGGTCGGCCCCAGATGCGCGGCCATCACCTGATCGAGCGAAATGGTATTCTTGAAGCCAACCAAACCGGGATGGCGCGCCGAGGTCAGCCAGGTGTTCTCCGTACTGTGGCCATTGCCGCCGTTCTGATCCTGATGGCAAACACCGGACAACACCGTGAGTTTATCGAGGTGGTCCTTCATCTGCAGCAGGTACGGCGTCGGCGTGTAACCCTTGCCAGCGGTGGTCGGTTCGAGGAACGGCCGGTGCACACCGAGCGTGGTACAGATGGCGACAAAGCGTTTCGGCGACGCTGCACCCACCGGTTCCTTGGCGAAGGCCGGCCGCATGGCATCGAACCACGGCAACGCGAGGGCGACACCAAGTCCGCGCAACATCGTGCGACGAGAGAGATGGGTGCCGGTGCAGAAGTGGAACGGGTTCATGACAGCTCCATGGAAACAAAGGCAGGACAACCAACCGCAGAGACGCAGAGGTGGGAGGAGGGCCGCAGAGCGGAATGAATCGAGGTGGATACATCCAGAGAGTTCGCCCCTGCGGCCCTCTTCGAGCCTCTGCGTCTCTGCGGTTGTTCGTCCTCCGCGTTCTGCATCACTAAGGCAGGACAACCAACCGCAGAGACGCAGTGGGATGAGGGCCGCAGAGCAGAATTGCTCCGGATGAATCCAGCCAAAGATCTCGCCTCTGCGGCCCTCTTCGAACCTCTGCGTCTCTGCGGTTGGTTGTCCTCTGCGTTCTGCATCACTTGCTCAGGAAGATTTCACTCTGCACCGCGAGGTGCAGCAGGTCGCGAACGCCGCCCTTGGGGCCGAGTTGCTTCACGATCCGCGTAATCACCGCGCGATCGGAGAAACCCATCTCACGGCCGGTGCCGAAGGCGAGCAGGCGCGACACCAGACTGGCGGTGACCTGGTCCTGCTGAGTCAGCAGCAGCGTGCGGAACTCTTCAAAATCTTTGAACACACCGGCGCCGACGATCTCGCCGCTGGCGTCCACCGCCGGGCCGTGCTTGTAGCTGACTCGTTGGCCGAAGCGGTCGGCTTTAATCTTATCACCCTTATCAAGTGAGCGCACGCGGTCGCGCCAGCCGCCGATGACGTCGAACGATTCCAGGGCGAAGCCGGGCGGATCGATGACTTTGTGGCAGCCGTTGCAGCTCTCGATCGTGCGGTGTTTGTCGAGTTGATCCTTGATCGACGTCGCGCCACGCGTGTCCGGCTCCAGGCCAGCGATGCCTGGGGGCGGTGGCGACGGCTGGAAACCCAGGATGCGCTCCATCACATACACACCGCGGATGATCGGCGAGGTACTGGTGCCGTTGGCGCTGACCTTGAGCACCGCACCTTGCGTCAGCAGGCCGCCACGATGGCTGTCGGCGGGCAGCTTCACCGCGCGGATCTGCGTGCCTTCAACCCCAGGCACCTCGTAGTGCTTCGCCAGCCGCTCGTTGAGCATGGCGAAGTCGGAGCGCACCAGGTTCGACGCTGTCAGATTGCGGGCTATCAGTTCACCGATGAACGCGCGGGTCTCCTGGCCCACGGCGAAGCGCAGTTGGTCGTCGTACTCCGGGTAGAGTTTGCGGTCGGGGCTAGTTGCAGCGAGGTCGCGCAGATTGAGCCAACCATCGGTGAAATCAGTGAGGAACCGCTCCAGCTTCGGACTCTTGAGCAGGCGTTCGGTCTGCGCCCGCAGGCCCGATGGCGTGCGCAACTCACCGGCACCAGCGGCACGCAACAGTTCCTCATCAGGAGATCCGCGCGTGAGCAGGTAGGACAACCGCGCAGCAATGGCGTGATCGTCTAGACGGTTGTCCTTGGCCGGACGTTCAATGAGGAAGAGGAACTCCGGCGCACATAAGATCGCGCTGCCGGCAGTGAGCATGGCTTGGCGGAAGTTCGCGCCCTTGCTCATCTCATCGTTGAACAGCGCGACGTAGGGTGCGACCTGTGCCTCGGTGACCGGACGGCGGAACGCGGCAGCGGCGAAGGTGCGCAGTTGTTTCGCGCTATCCGCTTTCGCATCCACACTGGTAACGGTAGCCACGCCCGTACGTCCACGCGGCGTCATCGGCGGCAGCTTCACTGCCAAATCGCCGAACAGCAGGCGCTGACCGCGCAACGCCGCCGGCGCGTCGATCGGGCCAGCGACGGTGATGCTCTTCATTACCAAAGCTCTGCCTTTATAGGCCTTGAGCACCTCGATGCCGCCCTTCTTCGCCTCCTGCGAATAATTCATGTTGTCGACCAGCGGGCGGATGGTGTCGCCGGGACGGAACCACGTGGTCAGTTCAATCTGCTGCGGGCTACCTGGGGCGAGCTTGTAATAACCGACAATGCGGTTGTCGGCGCCCTTGCCGAAATTGCCGTGCCACAACTCCACCACCATCGGTTGGTCGCTCTGAAAAATCTCCACGTCCATCCGCACGGTATAAATGCCGCCCTCGGTGAGCTTGAGGTGGTCAACGATGGTCGACGGGAATGCCCCCGCGCTGAACATCACCACGCTGCCATCATCGCGCTTCAGCCACATATTTTCTTTAATCGCACGCGAGCCACCGCCGGACTCCGCCATGCTCAGCGTGCGGATGGTGCGCGGGATCACCGCTTCGCGCAGTTCCTGGTTGGCGAGCACGAACTCCGCCGCCGCCAAGTAACGCCGCAAGTGCACCTCGCTCAGACCAAGCGCCTCGCCATTGGTATCGAAACCGTGGGACAGGGCGTCTTCCGGCAGATCCTCGTACACGCCGATTTCCTGGCCGAGCAGATCTTCAATGGTGTTGCGGTACTCAATGCGATTGAGCCGGCGCAGCACGGTGCCGCGCATCGCGACATGTTGTGCAGTGAGATCTTTGTCCAACGCGCTGAGCACCGCTTTGACCTGCGTCGCGTCCGGCTTCGGTTTCTTCGCTGGCGGCATTTCGCCATTCCTCACGCGGTCGAACACTCGCACCCAGCGTTCATGCGAACGCGGATCGTTGCCGTAGGCGAGCGTGGTGAGGTCGAGCCCACCTTTGGCCACCTCAGTGTCGTGGCATTCGTAGCAGTGATTCTTGAGGAACGGTTTGAGCGCGTCCGGAACCCCGGCGGCCTGCACGCCCGCGGTACACACGATCAATAACAGCGCCGGAGCCAACGCCTGCAGCAGTCGCGCACGTCCATACCCGTTCGGGTAGTGCGTCGTCGTGTGCGGAGCAGCAATCGTCATCCTGGTCGCCATGGTGCTTCGTTAACCATACCTCACGACGCTTGTGACCGAGTGAACGCACCCTCACCGCGCGGGACACCACAACATGCAGTGCGTGGAGTTTTTCCCGTCTACGGGAACATGAAACCGCTGCCATGAGCGCACACATCAGCGTACCGATGCTGACAGAGCGGACTCGCACAAACTCCGATCGTTTACCAACCAATCTCAGCGATCCGCTCGGTATGCGACGTGGCCAACATCGTGTTCACGGCGCCGCAGCGCTGCCTGATTCCACTGTGATCTCCGACAACGCGAGCTGCACATTCGCCCAGAAGGTAAAGTGCAGAATCTGGGTCACGTCGAGTTCAACCGGCGATGAGGCTCCGGTAGCATGTAATGACGTCATCTGCTTCATTGATAACCGCGCCGTGCACCAGCCATCAGCATCAGCAACCCGATGGTCGCTCTCGATCTGGGCTTCGAAGTTCCCACCAAAACCGCCGCTCGCGGTGACGGTGCTGATCATGACCTTCATCGCTGCCTGTTCGTGCCCAGGGGCAAGGCGGTAACGAATCACCAACCGACTATCGCTGCGCAGACGTACCATCGGCTTGCTCCAGCCATCCACGGCGCGCACCGAGACCCCATGATGAATGATCGGCGAACCATCATCCTTGTGGCCGGCGACGTACGGCTCCGCGTACATTCGTCCTGGGTGATTCGCATGAGCCGCAACCCAACGGCCTCTGGTGTTGCCAGTTGGTTGCTGGGCAAAGGTCCGGTGAAAACTGCTCGGCGGAGGAGTTCTTGTGCTGCTAACCAGCGCCGTGCTGACATCGAGCGACGCCACCGCACTCTGGCTGGTGCCGACCTCAACCGCTTGTCCATCGGCCAGTCGTTGCAGCCGCACGCGACCACTTTCTACATCGAGGGTGGTTTCGCTCTGGTTGGCGCTCACGGTAAACACGGTGCCAAGCACCTGGAGTTCGGCGGTCGAGGTACGGATCAGCAGCGGGCGCTGCGCCGACTGCGGACGAACATCGGCGATCAACAGTCCACGCCCAAGGCGCAGGCGCTTTTGCCCATCATCTGAAACCGTCAGTTCGGTTTCTCCAGTGAGCGTCAGCATGGTGCCATCGCTGAAACGCAGCGACGCGGTGGCGCTATCACCTTCGAGCACCAACTGGCCGCCACCGATGGTATCGCCATCGCGCAACGACTGACGCGTGGTCGACGCGCCACTCCAGCTGAGCGTACCATCATGGACCGCAACGGCAGTCAGCAACTGAGCGTTCGCTGACGATTCAGCGGGAACCCACAAGCCCAGACCAACACCCAGCAACAACATCGCCGCCAGTCCCGCACTCAGGGGCAACCACCAACTGCGCTTAGCCGTCGTCGGCACCGCGACTTCACGACTACGCGCCGCCGCGACGTAGTCCCAGTGCAATCCGGCATGCAGCGCCATGACGTAGCGGTAGCGTCGGCGCGCCAGCGGATCACCCGTCAACACCGCGTTCAGGCGGACACTCCCCGCATCATCCAACAAGCCGTCGATCAACTGGCTGAGCAGCACATCAAGTTCACGACGATCGCTCATGCTTTCTCCATTTTTTCAACTTTGGTTTCGATGCAGCCGAGCAAGGCGTGACGGATGCGCCGCAGCATTTCGGATACCGCTTTCGGCGTACTGCCACGTTCCTCGGCCACGTCGTTCACGCAGCCATCGGGTTGGTAACGGCGCGCGATCAAGTCACGGTGTTCGGGCGACAGCCGCTCCATGCAATGACTCAGAGCCAAACGCCGCGGCTCCAGTTCGTCGGCCTCCTCGATCGCTTCGCTGGCGATGGTTTCCAGCAGCGCGTCATCCAAGCGTTGTTTGGTCCGTGCGCGGGTCTTCAACCACGCCATCGCCTGCAACTGGGCGATGCGCATAGCCCACGGCATGAACGGCCGGGTGGCGTCGAATTCCTCGGCCTTACGCCAGAGCACCAGATTGGCCTCCTGCAGCACGTCATCGGCATCGGCGGGATGCCAGATCATGCTCAAGATGAAGGCATGCAGGTGCCGCTGGGCCTTGGTCACCTGGGTGATGAAATCAGCGGAGGGTGCGTTGGACATGGTGTTCCTGACGAGTTAGCCGAAGGATACCACATCCCACGCTGCGACTCGGGAGGCGGCGGGAAAGACCGGGCTACCGCTTCCCGCTACGGCTGCCGTGCCGAACTGGGGCGCTGGCAGGATGTTCCGGCAGGCAGTAGGAGATGCCCATGCGCCCTCTCCTCCTCTGGCTCGCCCTCACCACCTGCTGCCTCGGTGCCGATGCCGCTGCGCTGAAAGCCAAGGGGCTGACCCTCACTGAGAAGAACGGTGTCGTCACCGCGATCAGCGGCGAGGCGAATGGCCTGACGGTCGACGACTGGCGCACCATCGCCGGACTGACCTCGCTGACCACGCTGCGCATCAACGCCGCCAAGTCGCTCACTGACGAGATCCTCGCGTTGCTCGCGCCGCTGACCGCCCTGCAGGAGATGTCGCTCGAAGGCTCTGACTTCAGCGACGCGGGCTGCAAACTTTTCGCGCCGTTCACCAAGCTGAAGTCGTTGGCGTTGTTCCATCCCTCGCGCAACCGTGCGGAGTTCACTGGTGCCGGACTCGCGCACCTCGCGGTGCTGCCGGCATTCGAACGCCTGACCGTCGCCGGCGCCAACGTCGGTGATGCGGCATTCATCGCCGTGGCCAAACTGCCGCACCTGGTCGAGTTCCGCCAATGGCACAATTTGGAATCCGCCGCGGCGCTCAGTCATCTGAAAGGCATGCCCACGCTGCGCCGCCTGATGATTGGTCAGCGGCTGACCAGCAAGACTCGTGGCAAGGAGCCGAGCTTCAACGACGCGACCATCGACCTGATCGTGCAGCTCACCGGGTTGGAGGAACTCACGCTGACCCAGGCCCGCCTGAGTGGCGATGCGTTGATCAAGCTGAAGGGGTTGTCGAAGTTGAAGAAGCTCAGCGTTTCGCAGGTCGATACGCCTGCGGCGGATATCGAGCGGGTGAAGGCGGCGTTGAGTGGCGTGACGATCGATTGGAAGCCGTTGACGGAGGAGCAGGGGAAGATGCTGACGGAGAAATTGAAGTTGTAGGCGAGTGCGCTTTCGAATGCGGGCTGATGTCCGCCCCGAATGAGAGGCCTAGAACTTTCCCGTCGATTCAGTTTTTCTCATGAGGTACCAGTCTCGATCGCGAGCCCCCAACGGGGGCGTCCGACTACAGCCCAGCACGCAAGTGCTGGGAAAACAGCATTTTTTGAAAATAGCCCCAGGCGGGGGCGACCGACTAGATCCCGGTGCGTAAGCGCCGGGGTGACGGTTCGGCGGCGCTCACGCACCGCCAGAGGTCGGTCGTCCCGCTGGGACTAGGAATATTTATGCCCGCTACCCAGCACTTTCGTGCTGGGCTGTAGTCGGACGCCCCCGTTGGGGGCTCGTGCAAACTACGCCGACGTGCCTTCTTCCGTCATCGCCCGCCGCCACGCATCTGGACTCGCGCCGTGGTGCGCGCGGAACGTGCGATGGAAATGTTCCACCGACCCGAATCCGCAGGTGAGCGCGACGTCCAACACCGTGCGGTTGCCGTCGGCCAGCAGGCGTTTCGCTTCGGCCAGCCGCAAGGTGCGCAGCGCTTCGCCGACGGAATTACCGATCTCCTTGCGCCACGCACGGGCGAGGTGCGCGCCGCTGACGCCGGCGGCGGTGGCGGCGTCCTCCAGACTGATGGGGTCGCGGTAATTATCGCGCACATAGCTCGCGGCGGCGCGGACGGCGGCGCTGCGGGCGCGTGAAAGATCGCCGGCAGCGCTGCGAATCTGGCGTAGACGTTCGATCAGAGCGGCGACGACTTCGGGAAACAATGCCATCAGCCCACTGTAGGTGTAGCAGGCCATGATGCGTTCGATGCCAGTGGCGAAGACGAAGGCGAGGTCCTTCTCCTCGTATGGGCGGGTGATCTGCGTGAAGCATTCGATGAGCTTGCGCCGGAAGCTATTCAAGCTGCGGGTATTGCGCGCCACGATCACCGGCAGCCAACGTTCCAGCACCGCGCGCCAACACTCGTCGTCCGCGGCAAGGTGTTGGATGAGCGCGGTGCGCAGACGCGGTTCTTCACCCAGGTCACCGGCCGCGGCGATAACCGGCGCGATCTCGACGCGGCGCATGGCGACGATGGATTCACGCAGGTCCTTCAGGAACGTCCCAGGATTGCCGCAGATGATTGGCGGACCACGCAGCACGTGGCGCGCATCGAGCCAGGCGATCAGCCCGTGCACGTTTTGCGCGGTACAGAGCCAGTGTTCCAACCCGTGGTGCAGCCGCACTACCCGTACGGCCTGGAGCGCCGCTGCCCGTGGCGCCGGCGTCGCCGGCCCAGCGCCGTGTTGGACGGTGACGAGGTGCACCGGCAGCGTGCTGCCGACCCCGCGCAGGATCGCGGTAATCCGCTCCTCGCTCAGGCTGGCGATGGGGCCGCCGTACACTTGGCTGGCGAGGTAGGCCAGCTCCGCCGTAAAATCATAATCCGTCATAGTCCCATCCTGAAGCGGCACGATCCGGGTGCGAACAGTGGTATGCTGACGGGAGTATGTTTGGACGAGGAAGGAACGCCACTCCCATGGATCAGCGCAGACAACAGCGAGGAGCGCGCAGCGAATTGCTCGCCGCCAGCGCCAGGGTGATTGGCATCACGATCAGTCATCCCCTCCTCACGGGTCTTATTCTCCTCCCTGTTCTCTGCGCGTTGCTCTCATCCCACGTAGCCGCCGCCGACCAAACCGCGGACGCGTTCTTCGCCACAACCGTCCACCCGATCCTTGAAGCGCGCTGCTTCTCCTGCCACGGTGAGAAAAAACAGAAGGGCGGCCTGCGCCTCGACAGTCTGAGCGCGACGCTCGCTGGCGGGGAGTCGGGTCCGTCAGCGATCCCAGGCAACGGAGCCAAGAGTCTGCTGGTCCAAGCGGTGAAGCGCATCGGCGATGTGCAGATGCCGCCGAAGGAACCGTTGCCGGCGGAGGAGATCGCTGCGTTGGAGAAATGGGTCGCCACCGGCATGACCTGGCCGGGTGCCGCCGCGCCGATGCAGACGGAAATGTCGGTGATGGCCAAGGACGCTGAGCGTTTCGACAAAACCATCCGTCCGATTCTGGCAGAGCACTGCTACGAATGCCACGGATCGAATGAGCCGAGTTCCGGCCTCGACCTCAGTTCACGTGTCGGGTTGCTCGCTGGCGGAAAACGTGGCCCTGCCGCTGTGCTCGGTAAACCGGAGGAAAGCCTGTTCATCGCCGCGCTGAAACACAGCGACCAGAAACTGAAGATGCCGAACAAGAAGGCGAAGCTGAGCGACAAAGACATCGCTACCTTGGAGCAATGGATCACCGACGGCATCCCGTGGCCAGAAAACGCCGGCATCACCATCATCTCCTCCGCCGGTCCCGAATTCACCATCAGTGATAAACAGCGCACGCACTGGTCGCTCCAGCCGATCGTCGATCCCAAGCTTCCCGCGGTGATGAACCAGGCGTGGAGCAAAAATCCCATTGATGCCTTCGTCGCCGCGCGCCACGAAGCGGCGATGGTGAAGCCTGCGCCGCAGGCAGACCGCGCGACGCTCCTCCGCCGCGCGACCTACGACCTCACCGGCCTGCCGCCAACGCCGGCAGAGATAGCTGCGTTCATCAGTGACACCACGCCGGATGCCTTCGATCGCGTGATCGACCGTCTGCTCGCCAGCCCGCGCTACGGCGAACGCTGGGCGCGACACTGGCTCGACCTGGTGCGCTACGCCGACGCCATCCACTACGATCCGAAGTACACGCACTTCCCCGCGTACACCGCGCCATACCGCAACTGGGTGATCAAATCGTTCAACGACGACCTCCCCTACGACCGCTTCCTGACCATGCAGCTCGCCGGCGATCTGCTGCCCAAGGATCAGGGCGGCCGCGATGGCATCGTCGCCACCGGCGTGCTGACCATCGGCAACTGGCAGGAGAACGACACCGAGCGCGAGAAGGTGCGCGCCGACATGGTCGACGACCAGATCGATCTGGTCAGCCGTGCGTTCATGGGGCTCAGCGTCTCGTGCGCGCGTTGCCACAACCACAAGTTCGATCCCATCTCGCAGGCGGATTACACCGCACTGGCCGGTATCTTCTTCAGCACGCGCATCGCTGACGGCAAGAGCCTGCGCATCCGCTATGAGTTGGAGAAGGACGGCAAAAAACTGGCGAAGGCCTTGGAGGATCGCGAGATCTCACCGGCACGTCGCAAGAAGGAACACGGCAAGGCGCCGACCGACGAGGAGCGCGCCGCCTACCGCGAAAAACCGCTGCCGATCGCCTTCCGCGCCGAGGACGGCGGCATCCCAGGGAGCCTGCATCCCAAGATCGGCGACACGCGCATCTATATCCGCGGCAGTTTCCAGAAGCAGGGCGATGTCATCCCTCGGCGTTTTCCTGAAGTCCTTGCCGGCACCAGCCAGCAACCGATCGGCAACGACCGCAGCGGACGTCTGGAACTGGCGAAGTGGCTGACCAAAGCCGACCACCCGCTGACCGCACGCGTGATGGTCAATCGCATCTGGCAGCACCACTTCGGCAACGTCGGCCTGGTGCGTACGCCCTCGGACTTCGGCCTGCGTGGCGAAGCACCGACGCACCCGGAGCTGCTCGACCACCTCGCCAAGCGCTTCATCGCTGAGGGCTGGTCGATGAAAGCGCTCCACCGCGCGATCCTGAAGTCCGCGACGTGGCAGCAGGCGAGCGTGCCGCAGCCCGAGAGCGTGACCAAGGATCCGGAGAACCACCTGCTGACACGGCAGAACCGTTGGCGCCTGCAAGCCGAGGCGGTGCGCGACAGCCTGCTGGCGGTGAGCCAGCATCTCGACACCGAGGTCGGCGACCTGCCGCCGTGGCCGCGCGAAACGCGCGCGTGGCGCACGATCTTCCTGCATGTCAGCCGCTTCGACGCCGACGCGTTCTGGACCACCTTCGATGGTGCGGATCCGTGCTCGCAGATCGCCCGACGCGATACCTCGATCGTGCCGCAGCAGGCGTTGTGGATGCTCAACAACGCCCTGCCACGCGAGGCTGCCGCCAAGGTGGCGACGCTCGCCGGCACCGGTGACGACGCGGCGATCACACGCCTGCACCTGCTGCTGCTCGGTCGCCAGCCGGATGCGGCGGAGATGAAACTGGCCAAGGCCTTCATCGCCAAGGGTGACGACCGCGCGGCACAATGGCAGACCTACGCGCATGCGTTGGTGTGCAGCAATGACTTCATCTTCGTCGACTGAACGGACAGCCATGACAACCCTGAAAACCAGCTTA
>JANPLC010000007.1:0-3743 GCA_031426335.1 Planctomycetota bacterium | reverse complement strand
GCACGCCGCACGCCGCACAGGGAAGTCTCGTGCCCGGTGCCGGTCGTCTCCAGGTCGAACTCATCGACGGTCAATCGTCAGCCACCGTCATCGCCGCACATGCACCGATGAAACTGCTAGTGCCGAGTCCACGCGGCCCAGCGGTGTGGGCATTCGCCTCGTCGTTCGGTGGCGGCCTGGTCGCGGGCGATCACATCGCGCTGGAGGTCACGGTCGGTGACAGTGCTTCCGCCGCGATCGGCACCCAATCGTCGACCAAGGTCTACCGCGATGCGGTCGATGCCTGGGCGGAACAATCGCTGCACGCACAGATCGGACGCGGTGCGAGCTTGGCCCTGCTGCCGGATCCAGTGACGCCGTTCGCAGGCAGTCGCTATCGCCAACGTTTTGACATCGAGTTGGCAGAAGCTGCCTCGCTCCTGCTAATCGACAGCTGCACCAGCGGGCGCGCGGCGCGTGAAGAACGCTGGGCTTTCACCGCTTATGACAGCCGTATCCGTCTGATGCGCGGCGAAACGCCGTTACTCATCGACGCCACTCGACTCGACGACAGCGGTTCGCGTTCGGTGGCGGAACGCATGGGACGATTCCAGACGCTCAGCAACGTCGTGCTGGTAGGACCGCGCTTCGCCGAAGATACTGCTCGCCTGCTGGCTTGGTGTGCGGCGCAACCCATCGAACGTGATGCGCCGCTGCTGATCGCCGCCAGCCCGCTCGCCGACGGCGTGCTGTTGCGCTGTGCCGCCACCGCCTACGAACCCATCGATCGCTGGCTACGCGAGCACCTGCACGCGCCCGCGGCCAGCTTCGGCGATCACTGGAGCCGCAAACCGTGAACTCTCTCGAACCAAAAAATCGAACAGGAGCACCAGAGCACCAGAGAACAGCAAAGCCTTATCGGTTTTCTTCTCTGGTGCTCTGGTGCTCCTGTTCAATCCTGAATTCCCGCCTTCCCGTGAGGATCCCATGCACTTGAGTCCCCGTGAACTCGACAAGTTGATGCTGCATCAAGTCGGCAGCTTGGCACAGAAACGCCTCGCTCGCGGCGTGCGCCTCAACCATCCCGAAGCCGTCGCGCTGATTGCCACCGTGGTGTTGGAGTTCATCCGCGATGGCAGCACATCCGTCGCCGATCTGATGGCCCAGGGGCAAAAGCTCCTTGGTCGTCGTCAGGTGATGCCCGGCGTGCCGGAGTTGGTCGCTGAAGTGCAAGTCGAAGGCACCTTTGCTGACGGCACCAAACTCGTCACCGTGCACCATCCGATCGCGGCGGAACACGGCGACTTGTCGTTGGCGCTCTACGGTAGTTTTCTGCCCGTGCCGAGCGTCGATCGCTTCCCGGCGCTGCCTGATGAAGCCGAACCCGGAGCCATCACCGTGGCGAGCGGCGAGATCACTATCAATGCCGGTCGTCCAACGTTGTCACTGTCCGTCACCAACCTCGCCGATCGTCCGATCCAGGTCGGCAGCCATTACCACTTCATCGAAACAAATCCCTACCTGCGCTTCGATCGCGCGAAGTCCTACGGCAAACGCCTCGACATCATCGCTGGTACTGCCGTGCGTTTCGAACCGGGTGAAACCAAGACCGTGCAACTGGTCGACATTGCCGGCGCAAAGGTCATCCGTGGCGGCAACAACCTCGCTGATGGCCCGGTGTCCGACGCGGGATTGAAGATCGCGATGGAACGCGTGCAGAAACAGGGCTTCGCCCACCAAGCCGAGGCCTGAGCCGTGCCCAGCCGCGCACTCCTGCAGGCAGGTGACAAGATCCGCATCGTGCGCGTCCCCGCGCACGACTTGGTGAACTGCGCAAACGCCATGCGCAGCGGCAAGCCCTGGGCGCAGCACACGGTGCGCATCCTCCAGCGCTTGGCCGATCGCAAGCAGGTGGTGCGCATCTATGAAATCGACGAGTACGGTAACGCCTGGTTCGCCACGTGCTTCAAGAACAAGCATAATGCCTGGGAAGAACATTTTCTCGCCCTCATGGAAGACGATTCCTGGGAACTGCTCGACACCGCCCCGAAACCCGCCGCCAATGCAGGAGCGCTCCCATGAGCCGCACCATCTCCCGTCAGACCTACGCCGACATCTTCGGCCCAACCACTGGCGATAAGATCCGCCTCGGCGACACCGGGCTGATCGCCGAGGTCGAACGCGACCACACGGTCTACGGCGACGAGTGCAAATTCGGCGGCGGCAAAGTGCTGCGCGAAGGCATGGGCCAGGCCGCGGGCGTTGGCCAGGCGGACGCGCTGGACTGCGTCATCACCAATGCGCTGATCGTTGATCATACCGGCATCATCAAAGCCGACATCGGCATCAAACACGGGATGATCGCCGGCATCGGCAAAGCCGGTAATCCCGACGTGATGGCGGGCGTGACTAAGGGCATGATCGTCGGCGTAACGACGGAAGTCATCGCTGGTGAAGGACTGATCCTCACTGCGGGCGGTATCGACACGCACATTCATTATATTTGTCCACAGCAGGTATTCGACGCGCTCGCCAGCGGCGTCACCACCTTCGTCGGCGGCGGCACTGGCCCGGCCACCGGCACCAACGCGACGACTTGTACGCCTGGGCAGTTCCACCTGCGCATGATGTTGCAGGCAACCGATACGCTGCCGATGAACTTCGGTTTCACTGGCAAGGGCAACAGCGCCAAGCCAGAAGGCCTGACGGAACAAATCGACGCCGGTGCGGTCGGCCTGAAGCTGCACGAAGACTGGGGCACCACCCCCGCGGCCATCGACTGCTGCCTGAACGTCGCGGAAAAATCCGACGTGCAGGTGACCATCCACACTGACACGCTCAACGAGTCGTGTGCGGTGGAGCATTCCATCGCAGCATTCAAGGGCCGCACGATCCACACCTACCATTCGGAAGGTGCCGGCGGCGGTCATGCGCCGGACATCCTGCGCGTGTGCGCGGAGCCCAACGTCATCCCGTCGTCGACCAATCCGACGCGGCCGTTCACGGTGAACACCATCGATGAACACCTCGACATGCTGATGGTCTGCCATCACCTCGATTCATCGATTCCGGAGGACGTGGCCTTTGCCGAAAGCCGCATCCGCGCCGAGACCATTGCTGCCGAAGATCTGCTGCATGACCTCGGTGCGATCTCGATCATCTCGTCCGACTCGCAGGCCATGGGCCGCGTCGGTGAGGTCATCACGCGCACGTGGCAGACTGCAGACAAGATGCGTGGCCAGCGTGGCCGTCTTGCCGGTGAAAAAGGCGGCAACGACAACCTGCGCATCCGCCGCTACGTCGCCAAGTACACCATCAATCCCGCCATCGCCCACGGCATGGGCCACGTCATCGGCTCGGTGGAAGTCGGCAAACTCGCAGACCTCGTGTTATGGAAACCCGCGTTGTTCGGCGCCAAACCGGAACTGGTCATCAAGGGCGGCGTGATCGCCTGGGCACAGATGGGTGATCCCAATGCGTCGATTCCGACACCGCAGCCGGTGATCATGCGTCCGATGTTCGCGTCGTTCGGCAAAGCCACCGGTCCGTGCAGCATCGCCTTCGTCAGTCAGGCCTCGCTCGCCAACGGCGCGGCGGCGAGTTACGGCCTGGGCAAACGCCTTGATGCGGTGAAACGCTGCCGCGGCATCGGCAAGAAAGACATGAAGCTCAACGACGCGACGCCGAAAATCACCGTCGATCCGGAGACTTACAAAGTCACCGCTGATGGCGAGCACCTGACCTGTGCGCCGGCAACCAAGCTG
>JANPLC010000006.1:0-12656 GCA_031426335.1 Planctomycetota bacterium | reverse complement strand
CGGACCTGATCCTGATCGAGACCTCGCAGGACATCCTGCAAGTTAAGTGTGCCGTGTTGGCATCGCGTCAGGCGATGGCGGACGTTGGTCGCGAAGTGCCGATCCAGGCGCAAGTGACGATCGAAACCACCGGCACCATGCTTGCCGGCACTGATATCGCCGGCGCACTCGTGGCGCTCGAAGCGATGCCCATCGACATCATCGGCCTGAACTGCGCGACCGGCCCCGACTTGATGGACAGCCACATCCGCTACCTGGCGGAACACGCCACGCGCTGGGTGTCGTGTCTGCCGAACGCTGGTCTGCCGCGCAACGTCGGCGGCAAGGCAGTCTACGATTTGACGCCCGCCGAGTTGGCGAAGTGGCATCAGAAGTTCGTCAACAGCTACGGCGTCAATCTGATCGGCGGCTGCTGCGGCACAACGCCGGATCACATCAAGGCCGTCGCCGACGTGCTGCACGGCGCGCAGCCTGGGCATAAACGTCGCTCGGATTCCCCCGCGCAGTTGTCCTCGCTCTATAGCGCGACCACGCTCAAGCAGGACACCGGCATCCTGATCATCGGTGAACGCACCAATTCCACTGGCTCGAAGGCGTTCCGCGAATTGCTCTTCAAGGACGACTGGGACGGCATGGTGCACATGGCGCAGGAGCAGGTCGCCGAAGGTGCCCACGTGCTCGACGTCTCCGTCGCCTGGACCGGTCGCGACGAGAAACGCGACATGGACGAGGTGATGAAGCGTTTCGCCACGGCGGTGAACATCCCGATCATGGTCGACTCGACCCAGACCGACGTGTTGGAGATTGCGCTCAAGCACCTGGGCGGGCGCGCAATCATCAACTCAGTCAACCTGGAGGACGGCGAGGAGAAGTTCGACGTCGTTTGCGCGCTTGCACGTAAATACGGCGCGGCGCTGGTGGCACTCACCATCGACGAAGACAAAGAGGCCGGCATGGCCAAGTCGGTCGAGCGCAAGGTCGCCATCGCTGAACGCATGTACCGCCGCATCACCGAACACCACGGCCTGCCTGGGTCCGGCATCCTCTTCGATCTGCTGACCTTCCCGATCACGCAAGGCGATGAAGATACGCGTAAGCTCGGCGTTTGGACGCTTGATGGCATCGAGCAGGTAAAAAAGAAGTTCCCCGATGTGGGCTTCACGCTTGGCCTGTCCAACGTGTCGTTCGGCGTGAAGCCGCATGCGCGTCAGGTACTCAACTCGGTGTACCTCGACGAAGCGATCAAACGCGGGCTGACCAGCGCGATCCTCAACGCCTCGAAGATCAAGCCGGTGAATCAGATTCCGCCGGACGAGCTGAAGATGGCGCTCGACGTGATCTACGATCGGCGCGAGTTCGCCGCCGATGGCGAGTGCACCTACGATCCACTGTTCCGCTTCGTCGATCACTTCACCAAAACGGTTGGCGTGGTCGCGATGACCGCTGACGCCGAGTTGGCCATGCCGATCGAGGAACGCCTGAAGAAGCGCATCATCGACGGTAAAAAGATCGGCGTGGAAAAACACCTCGACGAGGCGCGCGCCAAATACACGCCGATCCAGATCATCAACGACATCCTGCTCGATGGCATGAAAACCGTCGGCGAGTTGTTCGGCTCGGGGAAAATGCAGCTGCCGTTCGTGCTGCAATCCGCCGAGTGCATGAAGACCTGCGTGCGCCACCTCGAACAGTTCATGGAGAAGATCGAGGGCTCGCAGAAGGGCACCATGGTCCTGGCCACGGTGAAGGGCGATGTGCACGACATCGGCAAGAACCTCGTCGACATCATCCTCTCGAACAACGGCTACAAGGTCATCAACCTCGGCATCAAGCAGTCGATCGAGGAGATCCTCGCCGCGGTCGAGAAACACAAGCCAGACACCATCGGCATGTCCGGTCTGTTGGTGAAATCGACGGTGGTGATGAAGGAAAACCTGGAGTACCTCGCCAGCCGCAAGCTGGCGCATCAGGTGATCCTGGGCGGCGCAGCGCTGAACCGTGCGTACGTCGAAAACGATCTGCGCGGCATCTACAGCCACGCCGGTGTCGGCAACGACGCACGTGCGCACGAACACCGCGTCTGGTACGCCGCCGACGCATTCGACGGCCTACAACTGATGGATGAGATCTGCCTGCAGATCCCCAAGGAACAGTTCAAGCTCACGACCAAGAAAGCGCGCGTCGCCAAGGTCAAAACCGCGAACGAGATCCTGGAAGAAAAATTGGAAGTCGGCAAAGCCTACGTGCCGTCGAACACGCCAGCGGCGCCGAAGATTCCCAAACCACCGTTTTGGGGCCGGCGCATCGTGCGCAGTGACGAACTCGATCTGCCGACCATCACCCGCTACATCAACCCCAACGCGCTGTTCCGCGGCCAATGGGGTTTCCGCCAGGGTCAGGAACTGAGCAAGGAACAGTGGCAAGAGATGATCGATCGCGATGCGATGCCCGCGTTCAAACGCTGGGTCGAGAAGGCCACGCGCGAGAAGATGCTCGCTCCGGCGGTGGCCTACGGCTACTTCCCCTGCGCGTCTGATAAAAATGACCTGATCGTCTTCGATCCGGAGACGGGCGCCGAACGCTGCCGCTTCAATCTGCCGCGGCAGATGGATGCCAAGTCGAGCCACCTCTGTATCAGCGATTTCTTCCGCCCGCGTGGTGCGGATCCGATCGGTGATGAACAGGCGTTCTTCCCCGCCAAAGCCTGGGCCAACGGCGCACGCGACGTGTTACCCCTGCACGTCGTCACCATGGGCGCCATCGCCAGCGAACACTGCCAACGCCTGTTCAAGGCCGACAATTACCAGGAGTACCTCTACTTCTACGGCCTGTCGGTCGAATCGGCCGAGGCGCTGGCCGAGTACTGGCACAAACGCGTTCGCCAGCAACTCGACATCGCCGGCGACGACGCGATGGAGATGAAGGACCTCTTCACCCAGGGCTACCAGGGCAGCCGCTTCTCGTTCGGCTACCCCGCGTGCCCGCGCATCGAAGACCAGAAATACCTGCAGGATCTCCTACTGTGGGCTGACATCGGCATCGAACTGTCAGAGGAGT
This sequence comes from Planctomycetota bacterium, assembly GCA_031426335.1. Classification (GTDB taxonomy): domain Bacteria; phylum Planctomycetota; class UBA11346; order UBA11346; family UBA11346; genus BOG-1363. The sequence continues at coordinate 9,599 of JANPLC010000006.1, read as the reverse complement.
TCCAGCTCCATCCCGAGCAATCGACCTCGGCGATCATCGTGCATCATCCTGGGGCGAAGTACTTCAACCTCTGACCACCCGTTCACCCAGTGATGCTTGGGAGACGGCATCTTCATGGGAATAGTCGCATCGGAGTTGCTGAGCGCCGGATCGGCCAGGGTTTACACAGTGGACTTCACGAGGATGTCAGAAGCCATCTTCCGCCGAGAGCACGATAGAACCGAGCAAGTGATGCGTCGGTTGAGCACTTCCCCCGACGTGGTGGCGTAGCGACTGATTCTGGTCTATGCTCCTATCCTGTGATTCTCCCACCCCTCCATTCGCGCGAAGATGAACGCTTGGCCATCCTGCGCCGGTGTGGAATCCTCGATACCGCTCCTGATGCGGATTTTGATGGCATCGTCCGGCTGGCCTCGGCGATTGCCGGGACGCCAATCGCGCTGGTTTCTCTGGTCGATGAAAAGCGGCAGTGGTTCAAAGCCCGTCACGGTCTGGACGCCAACGAGACTCCACGCGACTTGGCGTTTTGTGCCCACGCCATCCTGGATCAGACCCAGCCGCTCGTTGTGCCGAACGCACAGCTGGATCCGCGCTTTGTGGGCAATCCGTTGGTCGTCAATCCGCCACACGTGACTTTCTATGCTGGAGTTCCCTTGGGGATCGGCCCAGAGCGTCTGCCGGTGGGCACCTTGTGCGTGATCGATCAAAAACCGCGAACGATGGCCCCTGAGGTCATCAATCACCTGAAAGTATTGGCGCGGCAAGTTGAAATCCTGCTCGACGCGCGACTGCGTCAACATGCACTCGAAGAGGCCCTGGTGCTGGCTGAGGCCCGTAAACGTGAAGATCAATTGCTGGCAAAGGTTGCCGCCCAAGTCACGGGCATGATCTACCAGTTTCTCTTGCGGCCCAACGGCAGCATCAGCTTTCCCTACAGTTCGGAGGGGATCCGCGCCATCTACGGCATGACGCCAAGCGAGGCAACCGTTTCGGCGCAGTTCGTGGTCGATCACCTGCATCCGGATGATCGAGCACGTGTGATGGCAAGTATGGGCGAGAGCGCCAAAGAAGGTACGCGTTGGGCCTGCGCCTACCGTTATTGCCATCCGGATGGTGCGCTCCGCTGGCTCCAGGGGCAATCAACCCCGGAGACGCTCGACGATGGGTCGATCTTGTGGCACGGCTTCATCACTGACATCGGTGAGAAAAAAGGCTTGGAAGAGTTGCTTCAGCGATCGACCAAGATCACGGAACACGCGCAGCGCACCGCGCAGATGTTCCAATCGACCATCGAACAGCATTCCATTACCAGTACGACCGATGCCCACGGCATCATCCAAACCATCAATGATGCCTTCTGCCTCATCAGCGGTTACACGCGGGATGAATTGATCGGGAAGGATCACCGACTCATCAATAGCGGAATTCATGAACGGTCCTTCTGGGATCAGATGTGGGGCACGATCCGTAGCGGAAAGCCCTGGCGCGCCGAAGTCTGCAACCGAGCCAAGGACGGAAACCTGTACTGGGTCGACACCATCATCGCTCCCTTCACTGATGAGCAGGGGGAAATTGAGCGGATCATCTCCATCCGCATGGACATCACCGCGCGTAAACACGCGGAACAAGAGCTGAAAAAAGTGTCTCAGCGCTTGTCGCTGGCGCTGACCGGCGGCGACGTGGGCACATGGGATTACGATGTGGTCCACAACACCCTGACTTGGGATGCTCTGATGTACCAGTTGTACGGGATCACTCCCGATCAATTTGCTGGTGCCTATGAAGCGTGGCACCGTTGCGTGCACCCGGATGACCAGGAACGGTGTTCCCAATCGATCGCCAAGGCATTGAGCGGCGAAGCTGACTTCGACACCGAATTTCGCGTCGTCTGGCCTGACGGCAGCGAACATGTCATTCGTGGACGTGCGCTGGTACAACGCGATGCCACTAGCAAGGCGCTGCGCATGTTTGGGACCAACTGGGACATCACGGATAATCGCCGGCAGCATCACGAGCTGATGGTCGCAAAGGAAAAGGCGGAAGCTGCTTCCAAAGCCAAGGCGGATTTTTTGGCGGTGATGAGCCATGAGATCCGCACGCCGATGAATGGCGTGATCGGCATGACCAATCTACTGGTCAAAACTAAGCTTGATGCCGAGCAGCGGGAATACGCCGAGACCGTGCGCTCGTGCGGTGAGAGTCTGCTGACCTTGATCAATGACATCATGGACTTCTCAAAGTTGGAAGCCGGACGCGTCGATTTGGAATGCATCCCATTTTCGCCGGCGCAGATCATCGAAGAGGTGGTCATGCTGTTCACCGGCCAAGCCGAACAAAAAGGCATCGAACTAGTCTACCAGCTACCGGCCAAGCTTCCGGCACGATTAATGGGCGATCCCACCCGCCTACGCCAGATCCTGCTGAACCTGTTATCAAACGCGTTGAAGTTCACCTTGCGCGGACGCGTTGAAGTACGATTGGAAAACTGCGTTAAGCACGGTGAACGTCATCCATTCCAAATAGTGGTGCGCGATACCGGCATTGGCATGACGCCGGAACAGATCGCTCGCCTGGGTGAAGCCTTCACCCAGGCCGATTCGTCGACCACACGTCGATTCGGTGGCTCTGGACTGGGCATGACCATCACCAAAGCCCTGATCCACCTGATGAACGGAACCGTCCAGGTCGAGTCGATGCCAGAGCAGGGTACCACCTTCCGTGTTGGTTTGGAAATGGCCGTCGCGCCAGCGACCGTTTCCTCTCCACCGACAGGCAGGCAGAGCCAAGACCAACGTCGCACCTCGGACTCTGGCACTGGCAATAGTCTTCACCTCGGCCGGGTCCTGATCGCGGAAGACGCCATGGTCAATCAGCGATTGATCATCGCCATGATGAAACATTTCGCCACCACCATCGATGTGGTGGACAATGGCGTCAAAGCGCTCGCTGCCGCATCCACCAATGTTTACGATTGTGTGCTGATGGATTGCCAGATGCCAGAGATGGATGGCTACCAGGCAACCCGTGAGATCCGCGCACGGGAGCAACGTTTGGGATTACCGCGAACTCCCATCATCGCTCTTACCGCCCATGCCATGCAAGGCGCGCGAGAAGAATGCTTGGCCGCCGGAATGGATGACTACCTGAGCAAGCCACTGCGAGAGAACGATCTGATCGGTGTGCTGGAACGCCGCTTCGGTCCCCGAAGCGAGCCACAAGCACCTGCTGATCCTCTCATCGCATTACGCCGCATCATGGATGAAAACGATATTCGCAATGTCGCTGCTGCCGTGGTCGATGAATATCCGCGCCTGTTGTTGAACATCGAACGCGCCAGAGAAAACGATGATCGTTCTAGCATGGCGCGTCTCGCCCATTCCTTCAAAGGCTCAGCCGCCGGTCTCGAACTCGACACGTTGAAAGCCCTCGCCAGCGCAATCGAATCACATGCCGCAAAAAGCAGTGCTGCCGATCTACAGACTCTGGTTGACCGGCTCAAACATGAGGCCCAAAACGCCATCACGTGTTTCGCGAAGATTCTCGCCCAACAACCGCGCTGATTCACCCATCAGGCGACCGAACGAGAGTCGCTTGTCGGCGCCAGTTGGATGCGCGAAGCATCGACCGATTCGCGCTCTATTCGTCGACCGCCATCGCGCTCATTGGTCAGCCACTACGCCGACGGGCCAACGCCTTGCGCACCAATTCCTGGAGATCGCGCAGGGATACCGGCTTCCAGATGAACGATACCCCTGGGATACCTTCCAACCACGCTTGATCATCCGCGGATAAATTACCGGAACTCACCAAGATCGCAGGGCGATGCTCCAAGGGAAGGGTGAGCAGGTGCTCGACCATCGTTCGTCCTGATTCACCTCGCAGCTGCCAGTCGGTGAGAACCACATCCGGCAACGTCGCGGGATTGAGTGGCAATACTTTCGCCAAGGCATCCGACGTGGTGGTTGTCATACCCAAGTCCTGCAGAGCCACGTCAAAGAATTCGCGCACACCCTCTTCATCGTCAATGATCAAGGCACGCTGTCCTTCCACTTCCAAGGCGATGGGCGGCAACACTTCTACCGGCCCAAGGGATGGTGCGCTCATGGCCAGCGGCAACCAAATATGGAAAGTCGCGCCCTGGCCGAGTTCGCTTTCAACCTGGATGGTGCCACCCAACTGGCGCACAAACGCTTCGCACACTGCCAAACCGAGGCCGGTTCCAGAAGTGGTGGATCCACTGACATGTTTGGTGGTAAAAAATGGGACAAAGATCCGCTCCCGGTCCTCTGCGGCAATGCCACGTCCGACATCGCGGACCGACATCACCATGCCGATACCACTCTCATCACGTTTGATGGCGATGTGCAGTTTTCGTACCGGTAAACCCTCCATCGAATGGCAGGCATTGATGATGAGATTGAGCAACACCTGACCCAGGATGCTTGCATTGCCCCGCACCGCCAAGGGATCACTCGGCAAAACGCTTGAAGCCTCAACTTGGTAACGCCTCAAGGTCGATTCGGCGAGAGAAACGGTGCTACGGATCATGTCCTGCATGACCACTGTCTGCTCGGTCTCGCGAAAGCCGCGTACGTACGCTAACAACCCCTGCGTGACCGCCGACGCACGATCCGCAGCGTCCCTGATCCGTTCGGCCCGCGGAATGAGTTCCGACGGCAGCTTGCCGCTGCCCAGGAGCAACTCGACGTTGCCGAGAATCACTGCGCCAATGTTGTTGTATTCGTGTGCCACGCCACTCGCCATCATGCCGATAGCGGCCATGCGTTCGCTATGCATGGCCTGTTGTTGTGCCAGAGCGAGCTGCAGCTCCACGTTTTTGCGCTCCATGGAACGACACATGGTGCGGAACACGCTGCCTTCTCGTTCACGTCCCTTAAAGATGTATTCCTGAGCACCCCTGCTCAGGGCTTTGATCGCAATGTCTTCATCTTCGGTAGCGGATACGACCACGATGGGAAGGTTCGGACTGCTGAGCGCGATCGCCGAAACCGTTTCCAGTCCATTGCTGTCGGGCAAGTTGAGATCCAACAGCACCACATCGATCCGTCGGCTGGCGAGCATCTTCTTCGCGTCTGCCAGACTTTCCGTTTCGATCACCTGCATCTGCCGACCGCGTTGGTTGCCTTCATGGCGCAACAAACCGGAAAGCCACGCTGAATAGGTGCGATTGTCCTCGACCATCAACACATGCAGGTCACAACCGGCACGAACGCGCACGTCTGAGATGGCATCGCTGAATACGGACATCGCCTGGATCTCCAGGCTCAGATATTCGTAAGCGCAGCGCAGTAAGTCATCCGGTATTCTCCATTCACACACACCCTGGTGACTAACCGTCTCACGAGATTATCGGTTCTGGGTGATCGGCGACGCGAACCTATCGGCGATGTTCGCTGCTCACGTTCTGGACAAATGGAGCCACTCCGTAACTCGTAGCGCTGACCAGGAGTACCATGCCACCCGATTGGTTCGACGCATTGCCCAAGGTCGAACTGCACGTCCATCTGGAAGGTGCGATTCCGCTGCCCTTCCTGTGGACGCTGATCCAGCGCCACGGCGGCGACGCCGAGGTGCCGGATCTCGCCGCGTTGGAACAGCGCTTCCACTTCCGGGACTTCCACCACTTCCTGCGCACGTGGGTGTGGAAGAACCGTTTTCTGCGCACGCTGGACGACCTCAGCGATGTCGCCGAGGCGGTGGCGCGTTCGTTCGCTGAACAGCGCATCATTTACGTCGAGGCGCATTGCTCGCCGATCGATGTGCGTGACCACGGCATTTCCATCATGGACGCCATCCGTGCCTACCGCCGCGGCCTGGGACGTGTGCCCGGCGTGACCGTCGGGCTGATCGTCGATCTGGTGCGCAACTACGGCGCGGACGAAGCCGAGCGCACGCTGGATGCCGTGCTGCGCGTCCGCGATCAGGGCGTGATCGGCATCGGCCTGGGTGGCGATGAATTGCACTACCCGGCGCAGGATTTCGCAACGGTATTCGCCCGCGCGCGAGCTGCCGGCCTGCACGTCACCGCGCATGCCGGCGAAGGCGCTGGGCCGCCGTCGATCCGCCATGCGTTGACGGACCTCGGGGTTTCACGCATCGGGCACGGAGTTCGGGCAATCGAGGATTCCACGCTGGTGCAGGAACTGGCGCAGCGCGGCATGCCCTTGGAGATCTGCCCCACCAGCAACCTGCGCACCGGGATTGTCCGCTCGTTCGCCGAACATCCGATCACGCGCCTGCGTGCCCAGGGCGTGGTGGTGACGGTGAACAGCGATGATCCGGCGATGTTCGGCTGTTCGTTGGCCGGCGAATTCCGGCGGCTGGTGGCGGAGCATCACTGGAGTGCGCATGACGTGCGCGCGACGATCTTGGCGGCGGTGGAGGCGTGTTGGTTGCCGACCGATCAGCGGGAAGCGCTGCGGCGAACATTGATTGGGGATCCGGCGTGGTTGCGAACCCCGATACCCTGACCGAAGGGCCACCCGCCACACCCTGGCGCCAGCCGTTCCAGGTGCACGCTAACCGCCGTGCCAACGCTGCCCGAGTTCATTCCGCATCCCTGGCTGCGCAGCGGCAACCTCCAAACCATCATCGGTTCGTGGGGTGCCGTCCCACCTGAACGTGCACTACGGCACGTGGTCACCTTGCCTGATGGTGATCAACTCGTGCTGCACGATGACAAGCCGCCGAAGTGGCATGCGGGCGACCGCACCTCCTTGCTGGTCCACGGCCTGTGCGGTTCCCACCGCAGCGCCTACCTCGTGCGTATCGCCGCGAAGCTGAACTCGATCGGCGTACGCACCTTCCGCCTCGACATGCGCGGGTGCGGCGCCGGTCGGGCCTTGGCGCGTCATCCGTACCATAGCGGACGCTCGGACGATCTCGCTGCCGCACTCGCCGCCATCGCCGGTTGGTGTCCAGGCTCATCGACGGCACTGGTGGCGTATTCACTCGGCGCGAATGCGGCGCTCAAACTGCTCGGCGAATGCGGCGATCGTCCACCGGGAAATCTCGATCGTGCCATCGCCGTCTGTCCGCCGGTCGATCTCGCGGCCTGCGTGCGCTCACTCGCACGGTATCCGGCGCGCATCTACGATCGTTTTTTCACCGGCCTGTTGCTGGAGCAGGTCCATGCCAGCCCGACGTTGGGCGAGCTAGCGGCACGCATCTTCGCCCGGCAGCGTCCGACCCGGCTGGTGGAGTTCGACGATGCCTTCACCGCGCCCTTGTCCGGCTTCGGAGATGCTGCGACGTACTACCGTCGCTGCAGTGCTGCGCCGTTGCTGATGAATATCTGGGTGCCGACCACCATCCTAACTGCGTCAGATGATCCGATCGTACCATTCGCCCCCCTGCTGGCAGCGCCTCGATCGTCGCAGGTGGAGTTACTCCACACCGGCCATGGCGGTCACCTGGGGTTCATCGCCCGTGGTGGCGAGCGTTGGATGGACCAGGTGGTGCTCGACGCGCTCCGGTGAACCACGACACCAGCGCGAAAGATCAACTACCGGAGTGGCGACGTCCCGTATTGGGAGTAACCTCCCGGTCAGCAGTTCCCATGATCCGCCCCCTGCATGTCATCCTGGTCGCCGTCATCGCTCTAGCGTGTTCGCTGCCGGCGCATGCTGGAGAGACCGCGCGCGACCTGCCGCTGATCGTGGTTGATGACCGGGCGTATCCGCCGTTCGCCTTCCTCGATGACCGTGGCCAGCCGCAAGGCATCACCATCGACCTGTGGCGGGCCTGGAGTCGCCAGACCCGCATTCCGATCGAGTTCCGCCTGATGGCGTGGGAGGATGCCGTCGCCGCGGTGCGCAACGGTCAGGCGGATGCCGTGGGCACCATGTTCCGCACGCCGGAGCGGGCCAAGGATTTCGCCTTCACCACCTTCGGTCTGCCGGTGCCGACCGGGATCTTCTTCCACCGACGCATCACCGGCGTGCGCGGACTCGATGATCTGCGGAGCTTCCGTGTCGGCGTGATCTCCGGCGATTCGTCGGAGGAACTCACCCGCGGCAAGGCCGAGTCACTGGCCACCTTCCCTGGCGTGGACGAGATGGTCGCCGCCGCGGTGGATGGCCGCATCAACGTGTTCGTCGCCGATGCACCGACGGCGTGGTACTACCTGCTGCGGCATCCGGGTGGCGAGGAGTTCCGTCAAGCGGTCAATGACGCCGCACTCAGCCTGGGAAGTCCAGCGGTACGCGCCGGCAACAGCGAGCTCCTGGCGCGCATGCAAGCCGGCTTCGATGCGCTGCCGGCCGCCGAGGTGGAGCACATCGTCACCACCTGGACCGGTCACGGCGCCGCCGCGCCCATTTCGTGGACGCTGGTGGGCTGGGGTTTTGCTGCGATTTTTGTGCTGGTATTGGGCGTGATAGCATGGAACGCGTCACTGCGTCGGCGCGTGGCCACCACCACGGCGGAACTGCGCGAGAGCGAGGAGCGTTTCCGCCGCAGCATCGAACTGGCGCCGGAAGCGATCACCCTGCTGGATCCAGTACGTGGCGTATTCATCGACGCTAATCCGCGGGCGGCGATCATCTATGGCGTGCCGCAAGCGCAGATCCTGCAATCCCGACCGGCCTCCTTCAGTCCGGTGCTGCAACCCGATGGCGAGCCTTCCGAGAGCAAGGCGCAGCGCCTGCTGGCCACCGCCATGGCCGGCACCGAACAGGTGTTCCCGTGGCTGCACCTGCGACCGGATGGCACCGAGGTTCCCTGTGAAGTGCGGCTGGTGCCGCTGACATGGAACAGTCGCACGCTGGTGCGTGCCAGCATCATCGACCTGACCGAACGCCGCCGCTTGGAAGCGGTGCGCCAACGCAGCGAAAAATCACAAGCGCTCGGCGAACTCGCGGGTGGCGTGGCGCACGATTTCAACAACGTGCTGGCCGGCATCCTCGGCTTCGCCGATCTCATCGCCCTGCGCAGCGAAAACGCCAAGCTCAAGTCCTACGCCGGCAAGATCGGCGAGGCGGTGGCCCAAGCGCAGGCGCTGACCTCGCGGCTGCTGACCTTCGCCCGCCAGGGCTCGGATTCGCCGCACCTGTTCCTGGTCGACCACGCGGTAGCGGACGCGCTCGACCTGTTCCTCGCCAGCCGCCCACGTGACATCGCACTGACGCGCACTCTCGCCGCCCCGGTCCACGTGCGCGGGTTTCCAGGGCTGTTCCAGAACGCCATTCTCAACCTCTGCTTGAATGCCCGCGACGCGATGCCCAACGGCGGCCGCCTGGATATCACCAGCGCGAGCGAGCATCTGGATGACCACACCATTAACGCGCTCACGCCCTACGTCGTCAGACCGGGAAGATATTGGCATCTCACTGTCGCCGACACCGGCGAGGGCATGACGCCAGCGGTGCTCGCGCGCTGCCTAGAGCCGCTGTTTACCACCAAGGGCGACAAGGGTACCGGACTCGGCCTACCCAGCGTGCACGGGTGCATCCTCGACCACCACGGCGCCCTGCGCATCGACAGCAGCCCAGGACCAGGCACCACCATCCACCTGTGGCTACCGGTGACGGATACCTGAAAAGACCGTGCGAGGTGCGTGGTTGGCGGGCTTCATCGAC
>JANPLC010000005.1:0-4196 GCA_031426335.1 Planctomycetota bacterium | reverse complement strand
CGAGCTGGGGCTCGCCGCTCCCAGGGGGTGCCCCGTTGCTCGCTGGTGCCTGGTGACATCGTGCGTGTCCTTCCTCGCAAACGCCATACGTCGCACCTGAACTCCCATGGCTAAAAAAACTCCCGCCTTCGCCTGCACTGCCTGCGGTGACACCTTCACCCGCTGGGCTGGTCGTTGCGTCAGTTGCGGTGAATTGAACACCGTGCAGGAGATGAACGCCAGCGAGGCGCAGGTCGCCGCCAAGGGCCGCGAGCAGGTACGCGCCGCCGCGGCCTTGGCGACCGAAGGCGCCGATGCACCCGCGCCGCAGGAACGCCATCCGCGTATCAGTAGTGGACTGAGCGAAATCGACCGCGTGTTCGGCGGCGGTTTGGTGCCGGGTGGCGTGACGCTCATCGGTGGCGAACCGGGCATCGGCAAGAGCACGCTGCTCGCACAGATTTGCGGCGCCATCGCACGGAAACTGCCGGTGCTCTACGTCACCGCGGAAGAGAGCACCTCGCAGGTACGGGCGCGGCTGGAGCGGTTGTCATCGCTCGCGCCACATCTCAAACTGGCTGCGACCGGCGACGCGGCGGTGATCGCCGGGGCAATTAGCAGCGGTGATTATCGCTTGGTGGTGGTGGACTCGATCCAGTTGCTCACCCTCGACGGTATCGAAGGCGAACCTGGCGGCGTGGCGCAATGTCGCTCGTGCGCAGCGACGTTGGTGGAAGCGACCAAACGTTCCGGCCGCGATGGGCGTGATCCCACCACGCTGATGATCGTCGGCCACGTGACCAAGGACGGCGGGCTGGCCGGACCGCGCATGCTTGAACACCTGGTCGACACCGTGTTGTCGTTCGAAGGTGATCGTTACCAAGATCTGCGCATCGTGCGTGCGGTGAAGAACCGTTACGGCTCGACCAACGATCTGGCACTGCTGCGCATGGGCGGCGAAGGACTCGAACAAGTCGCGGATCCCACCGGCCTTTTCATCGCCGATCGTGACCCAGGCGTCGCCGGCAGTTGCGTCGTGCCGACCATGGAAGGAAATCGCTGCCTGCTGGTCGAGGTCCAGGCACTGGTGAACCAGACCGACTATCCGCAGCCAGTACGCAAGGTCGCCGGCGCTGATCAGAACCGCGTGGCAATGATCCTCGCGGTGTTGTCGCGGCGGCTACGCATGCCGCTCGGCCAGTGCGATGTGTTCGTCAACGTCACCAGCGGTGCACGCATCCAGGAACCGGCGGCGGACCTCGCCATCGCCCTGGCGGTCGCCAGCGCGTGGCGCGACGTGCCGGTGCCCGCTGATCTGGTAGCACTCGGTGAGGTCGGCCTGGGCGGCGAACTACGTCCGGCGACGCGTTACGACCTGCGGGCGAGCGAAGCCCGCCGATTGGGGTTCCAACGTCTGATCGGTCCAGGCGCCGGCACCGGACGTGGTCGCGTGGTGGTCGCACGCCTGGGCGACGCGATCGACGCCGCCTTGGGGTGATTTCTCGTGGCACCGGCGTCTCGCCCGTGATCGAGAACGTGAAACCACGGGCGAGCCGCCCGTGCCACGGAACTCTGCCCCAGCGTCACAGCGGCGATTGTTCATCCATGCACGCGGTTGCGGAGCGCCCGCCCCCCGGATGCTGCCGGGCATCCAACGAGGGATTTCGCTCATGCCCATCCACGACCGTCTGGCCGAATACCTCGCTGAGCATCCCATCGCTCAGGACGAACGTGAGGCGGTGGTGACGCTGATGCTGGTCACCATGTATGCGGACAAGAAGCTGACGTTGGAAGAAAACGCCACGCTGCACCGCTACGAGAAGCTGATCAAATGGGACTCCGGCATGTCGCTGAGCTATTTCTTCAGCAATACCATCGCCGCGGTACGCAGCGCGATGCGTGATGAAGCCAAGCTCACCACCTTGCTGAATGAAACGTACAAACGTGTCCACAGCGAAGCCATCCGCACGCTGACGATCAAGGCCTGCAACGACATGGCCGGGGCGGATTTCAAACGCGACGCCAGCGAACTGGCCTTGCTCAAACGCATCGTCACCGGCCTGGGCGGCTGAGCGATGGCCGACCTGCTCGCCACCGCGCAAGCATTGGTGGACCCCCTGCCGATCGGCGAACGCCGCAGCCTGCTGGTGCGCTGGGCGGATCGTCTGGAGCGTCATCGCGAGGTGCTGGCGAAGCTGATCACCACCACCACCAGCAAACCGATCCGTCTGAGCCGCACTGAGGTCGACCGTGGCATCGTCACCATCCGCGGCACCGTCGAGGCGATGGAACGGCTCGCACCACAAGCGGTGTCGCTCGATGCTTCCGGAACCGCTGAAGTGCATCACGTTCCGCTTGGTCCGGTGCTGGCGGTGACGCCGTTCAATTTCCCGCTCAACCTTGCCCTGCACAAACTCGCACCGGCCATCGCTGCCGGATGTCCGGTGATCTGGAAACCATCGCCGCAGGCCCCAGGCGTCGCCGAGCTGGTGCTGGAGCACCTGACCAACGCCGATGCGCCGGAAGGCTTGGTGCAACTCGCGCACCTGACCAACGATCAGGTCGCAGCGATGGTGCAGGACGAACGCCTCGCGGTGTTGTCGTTCACCGGTTCACAGGTGGTTGGACATCAGCTGCAGAAGCTCGCCACGCGTGCCAAGGTGCAGCTCGAACTCGGCGGCAACGCCGCGGTGATCTTGCACCAGCTCGATGATCCCGCTGCCGTCGCACGTCAGATCGCGCTCGGTGCCTGTGCCCACGCCGGTCAGGTGTGCATCAGCGTCCAACGCATCTTCGTCCCGGTCGAGCATCCGCAGTGGACCGCCGCGCTGGTCGATGCCTTCCGCTCGCTCCCGAGCGGTGATCCGAGCGACGACACCACGCTCAACGGCCCGGTGATCAGCGAGGCGGCGAAGGACCGCATCAGCGCGCTGCTCGCTCGCTACGCCGCGCAAGGCAGTCGCACGCTGTGCGGCGGCACCTGGAACGGACGCGTGCTCGCACCGACGCTCATCGGCAACCTCCCGGCGATCGCCCCAGGCGTCTACGACACCGAAGCCTTCGCGCCGCTCGCGACGATCCATGAGTACGGCGACATCGACGGCGCCATCCACCTCGCCGAGCTGACCCCCTTCGGCCTGCAATGCGGTCTCTACACCAAAGACGACGCCGTCATCCGCAAAGCATTTGCCGCGATCAATGTCGGCACCCTGGTGATCAACGACGTGCCGACGCGACGCGATGACCGCCTACCCTATGGCGGCATGAAGAACAGCGGCACCGGACGTGAAGGTACGCTCAATACGGTGCTGGAATACACGCAGCCGAAGGTGTTGTGGCGCGCGGGTTAACCAAAACGAAACCCGCTCGGCAAAGCCGAGCGGGATCGTGAAGCGAAGCGGTACGATCGGCCTGCGCAGCAGGCCGGTTTCGTTGCTCAATGCGCCATAGCGGACTTACCGCCACCCTTGCCCTTGTGGGCGAGGTACGGTGCGTCGGGCTTGGCGTTCTCGCCGTATTTACCGGCGGCGTAATCGGCAGCCATCTTCGCTAGGCTGATGACCGGGACGCCAGCAGCGTGACCGGCCTGACCGAACTGGCGCATACGTTCTTCAACGATGACCTGCATGGCGGCGCGAGCCGGGGTCAGGTAGTAGCGCGGATCAAACTCTTCCGGTTTGGCCATCATGCTCTTGCGGATCGATGCGGTGATCGCCAGGCGGTTGTCGGTGTCGACGTTGATCTTGCGCACGCCGGCCTTGATGCCGCGCTGGATCTCGCCGACGGGCACGCCGTAGGTTTCTTTGATCTTGCCGCCGTACTTGTTGATCTCGTCGATCAGGTCCTTGGGCACCGAACTGGAGCCGTGCATGACCAAGTGGCAGTTGGGGATCTTGGCGTGGATCTCTTCGATGCGCTTCATGGCGAGGACGTCGCCGGTGGGCTTCTTCGAGAACTTGTAGGCGCCGTGGCTGGTGCCCATGGCGACCGCGAGGGCGTCGATGCCGGTGCGCTTGACGAAGTCGACGGCCTGATCCGGATCGGTGAGCAGCTGGTCGAGGGTCAGCTTACCTTCGGCGCCGTGGCCGTCTTCCTTCTCGCCTTCGCCGTGTTCGAGCGAGCCGAGCACGCCGAGTTCACCTTCGACCGAGACGCCGAACGAGTGGGCGATGTTCACCACTTCGCGGGTCACGGCGACGTTGTACTCGTAGCCGGCG
>JANPLC010000004.1:0-22851 GCA_031426335.1 Planctomycetota bacterium | reverse complement strand
TGCCAGTATTCCGGCGCGGTGCCCATGGTGGTCAGGTAGTTGCCCACCATCACCGCGTTGGCGCCGACGGCGAAGACTTCGTGCAGGCGATCGCCGAGAGTGATCTCTTTACCACCGGCAGCCATGATGTTCCTATCAGGCAAGAAGTAGCGCAGCATCGCCAAGGTGGTGAGCGCCTCGTCCGGATCGACCGGCGGACGATCGCCGAGCTTGGTGCCTTTGATCGGATTCAGGAAGTTGATCGGGATCATGTTTGGTTCGATGAAGCGCAGCTGCTCGGCGAACTCGACGCGCTGCTCTTTCGTTTCGCCCATGCCGATGATGCCACCCGAACACAGGCCCATGCCGGACTTCTTGATGTAGTTGATGGTCTGCAGGCGCTCTTCGAAGGAGTGCGTGGTGCAGATGTTGTCGAAGAAGCTGCGGGCGGTTTCCAGATTATGGCCGTACACCGCCGCGCCGGCCTGCTTCAAGCGGTCAGCACAATTCTGGTTTTCCAAGATGCCGAGGTTGACGTCAGCGCGGACCTTGCCGTTCTGTGAGAACTTCTCGACCGCCTCGCACACCATGTCGAGCTGCGAGCCTTCCTTCACGCCCCACCACGCGGCGACCAGGCCGAGCGCGGCGGCGCCGTTGGCCTTGGCGCTATCGGTCGCAATCACGATGTCTTCATCGGGCAGCCATTTGTGTTTCTGATAATCCGTCGACGCCTGGCCCGAGGCCTGCGCACAGTAAGAGCAGTTCTCTGAACAATTGCCGGCCTTCACGTTGAGGATCGAGCAGCACTTCACCTTGGGTCCAAGGAAGTGGCTGCGGATCTTGCGCGCGCCGGCGAAGAGCGCCGCCTGTGCCGCGCTGCCGGCTTCGACATCGAGCAGCTCACGCGCCTGGGCGGCGGTCAACTCAGCGCCGGCGATGACTTCATCGGCGAGACGGGCAATTGCGACGGGGTCAGTGGCGAGGCTAGGCAGGGTCGTGGACATGGGGCTGCATTCTGACAACCGTCCGGAAGTCCGGAAGTCCGGAAGTCCGGAAGTCTTGAGATCAGTGGACCCCTGGCTCAAACGAGCCCGGATCCGTACTTGCCCAGCGTCCCCAAGCATTACCTTGAGTAATACCTAAAGGATGACCTATGCCGCAATTGACCAGCAAAAGCCAGGTAACGGTTCCCAAGGCGATCCGTGAATGCCTTGGCGTAGAGCCCGGCGAGTCGGTGGAGTTCGTCATCGTCGGGGATCATGTCGAGGTCCGCTCGGCGGCGCGCCCAAGTGCCTTCGAAGCCGGCAGCCATCTCTTCGGTCACTGGGATTCCGGCACCTCCGACACCAGCACCAACCGTAAACAACTCCTGCGCGAACACCTCGATGAAAAACACACGCGTCGTCATCGTTGATAGCGGGGCGCTCTACGCGCTGTTCGATCGCCATGATGAGCATCACAAGGCGAGCTTGGCGTGGATCACCGCGTCCAAGCAACGGACGTTACTGACCAACGTGTGCGTGTTGACCGAGGTGACCTACCTGCTCCATCGCCGCGGACTGGGCGACGCGGTGGACCCCTTTCTGGAATGGTCCGTTGCCGGCCTGGAGGTCGATCGCGACACAGTCGACGATCTGCCCAGGATCAGGGCGATCATGGCGCAGTACGCCGACCTGCCGGCAGATTTCACCGATGCCAGTCTGGTTGCGTTGACGGAGCGGCACTCGTGTTTCACCGTCGCCAGTGTCGATCGCGATTTCACCATCTATCGCGGTGCTTGTCGGCGAAGCTTCACCAACCTGATCAAACGCATCTGAGAGGCTGTCTGGAACCGTTATCCGACATGGAGGACCGGAGCACCGGAGGAAGACCAGAAACACAGGGAGGCACAGAAACTTGGGAAAAGCAGGTGGATAAAACCCTGTCTTCCTCCGGTGCTCCGGCCCTCCATGTCCAATCTTCTCGTTCCAGACAGCTTCTGAGAGGAAGATTGCGCCTTCACACGTAAGACCGATGCCCACAGGACCTCCGGACTTCCGGACTTCCGGACCTCCGGACCGAGGCAATGATCCCCTATGCCCGTCATCCACCCCATCAACGGCGTCATGCCGCAACGCCCGGCGTTCCTGGCCGAGAACGCCACGCTGATTGGCGACGTGCGCTTCGGACCGAACTGTTCGGTGTGGTTCGGCGCGGTGCTGCGCGGTGATATCAATCCGGTGATCCTCGGCGCGCGCTGCAATGTCCAGGACACCTGCGTGCTGCATGTCAGCCGCAAGCTGGCCTGCGTGCTGCATGACGAGGTCAGCATGGGCCACGGCGCCATCGCCCATGCCTGCACAGTGGGAAAAGGCTCCCTGCTCGGCATGGGTTCGCGTGTGCTCGACGGCGCGGTGCTGGGTGAGGGTGTGCTGGTGGCCGCGGGGTGCGTGGTGCCGGAAGGGATGCACGTACCGGATCGCCACCTGATCGCCGGCATTCCTGGCAAGGTGATCAAACCGTTGGCCCCGGAAATCAGCGCGCGCATCGGCCGCATCGCCGGTGATTATGTGGCCTACCAGCAACTCTATCCGCAAATTTTGGCGGCGGTTGCGGAGGGTTGATGTCGCGCTGCCGCCTGCTGCTCCTGGTGTTCTTCGTGTTCGCCGCCAATGCGGCGGAGCCCTGGAGCGTTCTGCTTGCTGATGCTGATCCCGTGGTGCGTCATGGGATGATCTGGCGTTGCCGCATCACTGGCGACATTCCCGGTTCGCGTTTCACCGATGGTCCGTACGTGGCGCAGGTCGCACTTGTCCAGGGTAGCAGCACGCTGGCGACGCAGGATTTTCCACTCGCACGGCTTGGTCAGCTGCTCGGCGGGATCGATGTGGTGCTGGTCCCGGCGCCACCGCCGGACCGCGACGCTCCCGTAACGTTGACCATCACCGTCAGCGATCCGTCGCGGCGCGATCTGCAGCACCTCACACGTCAGCTGCCCACTCCACTCGCCCTGCAACGTGGCCTGGAGCAGCGCCAACGGCTGCTGGCCGAGCGGGGCGAGCGCGATCCCCTGCCGGCGTTGTGGCTGGAACAGGCGGGCGAATTGTTGCTCGATGGTGCGTCGCTGGCCACTTGCCATAAACTCAGCGACATCGGCGGACTCCTCGACCGTTGGCTCGCCGGTGACCGTACGGCGCAGATTCTCCGGGCCCTGCGCGATCCGCTGGATGACAGCGTGCATCCTTACCGGCTGCATCTACCCGGTGATGGTGCCGTCAGCGCACTGGCGGTGGTGTTGGTGGAACCAGCGCGCCCGTTGCGCAAATGTGCGTGGCCGAATTTACCGAGCACCTGGCTCAGTGCCGCGCGCAGTGCTGGTTGCGCGGTGGTGGAGGTTTATCCCGCGGGTGATTCCGCCTGGACCGGCAGCGCCCGCCGGCGGGTGTGGACGACCATCGCCGCGGCCACCGCGGCAGAACCCCGCTTGGTCGATGTGCCGCTGGCCTTGGTCGGCAGTGGACGCGGCGCCGAGGCCGCCGTCGCCTTGGCGGAAGATCAACCGCTCCGCCTGCGCGCACTCGGCCTGATCGCCGGACGGATGCCGGTGTCCACCGCTCTGCCGGTGGAGCCACACGCCCGTTGGCAGGCCCTGCATCGCGCCGGAGAGCGTCCGGCCCATCTGCTGGGCACCACCGTGGTGCTGGCCGATCCGGGAGATCCGCCGACGCAGGCCTGGAGCGAACGACTAGGGCTGGCCGGCAATACGCCGTTGCACGTTGCGGGCGGCGCAGCCCAAGCGGATTTCTGGCAGGCGTTGCCGCGCTCGAACCATGCCCCGCGCCGCGACTGGCTGGTGCTCGCGCCGATGCACCTCGGTCGACTGCACATCGAGGCACTCAGCGACTGGGGCATCGCCGGTTCGCTCAGCGAAGACGCCAGCGGCATCCGCACTGGCGGCATCGCGCGACTGCGTTGCGATGCACCGTTGCCCGCGAGTGTCGATGGCCAGCCATACCGTGCGCCGGACGCCAGCGTCACGACCGCGTCACGCGCAGCCCACAAACATCTTGGGCAAGCGACCGGTCCGTTGGCGGCCTATGCCACCGGGCCGTTCACCGTGGTGATCGGCACCGGTGAAAGCGCGGCGGCACTGGCGGAAAATCGCGCCCTGGCGCAGGGCTTCGTCGTCGCCTGGGCGACGCACGCCCAGGGTCGTGTACAACTCATCGACGACAGCGGATTGGATGAGCGATCCCTGCCCGGTCGCAACCTGGTGCTGATCGGCAACGTGCGTTCCAACCTGCTGCTCGCCGAACTCGCCACGCGCATGCCCCTGCCGGTCCAGTGGGACGCACGTACCTTGACCGCTGACGGCCAGGCCTTCCTACGCGCGGAACGGCGGTCTTTTGCCCTGGCTTGGCCACATCCAGCCAACGATGGCCGGTTGCTGGTGATCCTCGACGGACGCCCAGCGTGGAAGGCCACGGGCCTGCCACTCGCCGAACTGCCGGACCTGCTGATCGGTGGGGCGACGGTGGACGCACCACCCGCGGTGCTGCGCACGTTCACCAATGACTGGCGCTGAGGCCGCCTCAGCCGCCAATCATCGGCAACGGCCCGCTCTCCAGCTGACCGGTTGTCCTGTGCTGCTGCGTTGCCATCATCCCGCGCCCATGCCCCCTGCCTCCGCTGCGTCCCTGGTGCTGCTCACGCTCTTCGCCCTGCTGATGGTCGGCTGCAGCGGCGACACCCGCACGGAGGCACCGCCTTCGGCGGAGGAACGCGTCTTGCTGGCGCAGATCACCCGCGATCCCTACATCGAAATCATGGACCTGGAACGCAATGACCTCGACCAGTTGGTGGTGACCACCCGTCAGGGGTCACACCGCGTGCGTTACGTGCTGAAGCCGACGAATCCCGGCGAGTTGGCGCTCAACGTCCATCGCATCAATGACCGCTCGGTGCTGGAAGTCTCGGAGTCGGATCAGCTCGGCACCGGGCCGCAGGTCGGACGTTCAGGACGCTATCGCTGAACGGATGGTCAGGGCCAATCGCCCTCACCAGACGATCGCTCCCTCCGTGAGGCGGAAACCCGGACGGGCGAGATCCTGGTTGAGCACCAACTTGGCCACTTCATCGAAATGCAGTTCCACTCCCCGGTAGGCGGTGCCACCGACCTGGACCATGGCAGTGACCTGCTGACGCGCGCGTTCCTGCTGGCGCTGAAGATGACGTTCGAGCGTCGCCTCGCAGGTCGCCAAACGGGTGCAGGCGGCGGAGAACTCTTCCAAGGCGGTGCGCAGCTCAGGTGCCAAGGTGGGATCCATCGTCAGGCGATGGGCGATGAGCTTGCAATGCTCCTTGCTGTGGGACACCACCTCGGTCAGCCGCTGATGCTCTTCTTTCGCGGAGATGAACAGGCGTTCCTCGAAGGGATTGGTGCCGACCTGCACCCGCGTCGCGAGCCCATCGGCGTTGCCCAGCTGGTCGACCGTGACATTGCCGGCGCAGATCAGCTCACCCGCGAGAATCTCTTTGGCGAGGACCTCGCCGGTGGCCATCACCTTCGACCAGCGCAAGCTGCCACCGACGCGTAAGGTGTGGCACTTCACTTCACGGTTGGAAACGTAGCGCGCGTCAATGTCGCCGTGCGCCTTCACGCGGTTGGAGCCGGGCAGGATGCCGCCACGCACGACTAGCCGGCCTTGGGCGGAGATACGGGCGTCCTCGATGACGCCCATGACTTCGATGTCGCCCGCGCTCTTGATGGCGAAGCCCGCTTTGACATCGCCTTTCACCAACACCGACAGCTTGGTGTCGATGTTGCCATGACGGAAGTCGACGTCGCCGTCGACGATCAACCGCGGCTGGACACACAGTCGCCGTTGGCGATCGCGGTAGAAATGCCCAGGACTGGCTGATTCGATGAGATCGGGATGCTGCCCGTTGAGGCGCGCGCCTTCGCCCACCACCCGCGCCGGATCCAAGGGCTTGCCAGGTTTGGGCGCCAGCAGCCGGCCATGCACATCCGTACCGTGGGTGCCCGGAGTCGGCGGCAGGATGCGAGCCAGCGCCGCGCCTTCGGCGACGTCTTCGCTGCGCCCATGGTCGTGCCAGTCGACCCGGCCACCGGCATCGACCTTCAGGTGCACCGCCTCGTCGATGATCATCTCGATGCGGCCATCCTGACCGGCGCGCGGCGCGATGCCGGTGGCCACCACCAGGCGGCGTGCGCCGGCGGTTGGCAGACCGACTTCGGCGAAGATTTCACCACGGATGCCGCGTACCACGTTGCGCTCACCCAACAGTCGATGGAGCACGAGAGCGGGCAGGTGATGCCTGGGTGGCAGATCGATCCAGGCTTCGATACCCGACGGATCGTGCTGCACGGTGATGGTCGTCAGGGCAGCCTCAGCGATACCGTCGATCACCACCTGCCAGGTGCCGTCCGGACGTTTGCGCAGCATGCCGTCGCGGCGCGCGGTGATGGTCCCGTCTTCGTGGAGGGAGAGGCCGACACCGAGGTGTGCTGGCAACGCCGCGGGAACGACCTGGCCATCGACCCCGAGGCCATCGAGCGGACCACGGTGGGCGCAGGTGGCGACCACTTGGCCGACAACCACCCGCGTTCCCACCGGCAGCAAGGGAGTGACTTCCATGGCGGCCAGGTCAGCAGGGTGTTTCCCCGCCGCGAGTGGCAGATCCCGGTCTTCTGCCAGCGGGTGGGCGACCGCACGCAGGACATCGCCATTGATGCCGTGTTTGAGCCCGAAACTGTGCAGCAGGTCCCTGGCAGCGGCCAGCTCAACGTGCTGACCGCGTGGTACCACCATCCGGGCCGCACAGCGGTCTGGGCTGATGACCAGCCAGGGCGATCGTCCAGACGGTTCCATTGGTTACTTGATCATACCCTACGAATCGCTGACTTGTGGCACATGAGAAATTCATGATTCGCCAAGCGACGTTGCATGCGCCTCGCCTTGTCAAAGTCCGAAGTATGGGTCAGACTAAACCATGAGTCCCGTTTCCGGATCGCTATCGTCCTGGCGCTGGTTGCCGGTCCTGACGCTGCTTATGACTTGGGGGGCGGCCAGCGCGGGCGAGGCGCCGGTACGCATGCGCTTGGCGGTCGATCTGTGGGCCGGCTACTATCCAGCGTTCATCGCCGCAGAAAAAGGTTGGTTCGCCGCCGAAGGTCTGGAAGTAACGATCGAACTGCCGCAGGACACCAAGCGCAGCTTGGCCGAACTCGCGGCCGGCGATTACGACGCGGTGGGTGCCAGTTTGTCGGACTTCTTTCCCGTGTTGCACCAGGACCCTGGTGCTCGCCTGCTGATGTTCTCCGATGAATCGAGTGGCGGCGATGCGATCCTCTCCCGCCAGATGCCGGGCGCGGATGTGGTCACACGCCGCGACGCAGTACGCGGACGCAAGATCGGCACCAACCTGGGTGGCTTTGGTGAGATCTTTGTTCGCCACTGGCTGACGGGACTGGACCTGACCGCAGATGATGTGCAACTCATGCAGATGGATGCCTCGCAGGGGCCGAAGCTGCTGGCCCAAGGCGCGCTCGACTTCGTCCATACTTGGAACCCGTACATCACTGAGGTCAAGGCCAACGGCGGCCATGAGTGGTTCGATTCCTCGCGCACGCCAGGCCTGATCCCCGATGGACTGCTGGTGAGCGGCGCCTTCCTGCGCCGTCATCGCGGTTTTGCCGCCGGTTTCGTGCGCGCGTGGATGCGGGCCCAGACCTGGTGGCGTGAGCATCCCGAAGAAGCCCGCGTGTTGTTGAAGAAACGTCCGGGAGCGGAAAATGCGAATGATGAATTGATCGGCATCCGCCTGCTGGATGCCGCGGAGAATCGCCGTCGGATCCTGGGGCATGGCGTGGGTTCGCTGAGCGCGACGGTGGAAATCTACAACCGCTTCTTCCTCGGGCGTGGCCTGCTCAACCGCCCAATCGATCCGACCAGAGTGATCGTGCTTGAGGCCTGGGAATGAACCTGCGTCGGCGACTGGTGATCGTGCTGACCATCGGTGGATTGCTGCCGCTGTTGATCGCCCTGTGGGCCATGGGACGGTGGTTCGAAACGCGTCTCGATCAGAACAGCGACGCCGGATTGCAAGGACAGGCAGCGATCGCAGCACGCCACCTGGAAGTGCGCATCGACGGTTTGCTCGACCAGGCGCGTACCGACAGCCGCATCCCAGAGTTCCGCTTGGCCCTGACGCGGCAAGCGCCTGGGGTGAACCTCCAGCAATTGTTGACCCAGGTCGCGACCAAGGACGTACTGAATACCGTGTCGTGTGCCTTGCTCGATGCTGCCGGCAAGGTGGTGGCCGACACCCAGCCGCAAAACCTCGGTGCCGATGAATCGCGCATGCCCTACCTGGAAGCGCTGCGCACGGTCGCGCTCCCGCGTTTTGATGCTCCCGCCGTCCCCCCTGGCCTACAGCGTCCCTATTTGCATCTGGTGGCACCGATCGGTGGCGATGCTGCACCGGTCGGTTTTCTGCGTTGGCGTTTTGAACCAGCCCTGCTGCAGCAGGTGCTCTATCAAGATGAACAACTCGCCGCGGGCGGCGTGCATTACCTGCTGATCGATGAGGCCCGCACGGTCTTGGCCGGTCACCGTGATCTGGCACCGCGCGGATCTCGCCTGGGACTGATCTCGCGGGAGGATCTGCGCGGACCTGGGTGGACCGAAGGCAACACCTATCGCTTCGCCTCGGCCCAGCTCGCCTCGTTACCCTGGAGCGTGATCGCCTTGCAGCCGCGCGCCGAGTACACCAGCGGACCGCAAGCCTTGCGCTTGGTGCTGGGCGTGGTGGCGCTCAGCGCGGCCATCCTGGTGCTGATGACCGCCGCCATCGCCAGCGCTCGCCTCAGCCGGCCAGTGCGGCAGCTCGCTGCCGTCGTAGGCGCGATCGACCCCAGCAATCCGCCGACCACGCTGGTGGGTGTAGAAGGCGAAGGCGAGATCAAGGCCTTGGCCGAGCGTTTCTCCGACCTCTTACAGCGTATCCGTTCGTTGCTGGATGAGCGCCAAGCTCGCTTGGTGGAGTTGGAACGCGCCGCAGCCGCCCTGCAGGAGAGCGAGACCTTTCACCGGGGCCTGTTCGAGAGTTCGCCGAACGGCTTGGTGGTGATGGAGGCCGGACGCGTCGGTGACTGCAACGCCAAGGTCCTGGCGTTGTTCCGCTGCACCCGCCAGCAACTCGAATATCGTCCGCCTTTTCAGCGTTTGCCCGAACGTCTCGACGACGGCCGGTCGAGTTCGCTCGCCGCCGAGGAGATCCTCAGCGCGGTCGAATCGGGCGCCGAACGCCAAGTCCGCTGGCCGCTGGTGCGCGAAGACGGCAGCCGCTTCATCGCCGATCTGGTGGTCAAACGCCTGGACCTGCCCGCTGCCTCGGTGGTGCTGATCGTGATCCGCGATGTCACACAAGAGATCGAACTGGAAGAACGCCTGCGGCAAGCGCAGAAACTCGACGCCGTCGGGCAACTTGCCGGGGGCGTGGCCCACGACTTCAACAACATGCTCGCCGGCATCATCGGCTCGGCCGATCTGCTCAAGAGCCGACTGGCGTCTGATGACCGGGCGCAGCGGCTGGTCACCACCATCCTGACCGCCGGCGAGCGCGCGGCGTCGCTCTCCCGCCAACTGCTCACCTTCACCCGCCAGTCGCGCTCGGTGTCGACGCCGGTCGATGTCCATCAGATCATCACCGAAGCGCTCGAACTCTTCGGGCGCAGCGTCGATCGCCGCATCACCATCGACACCAATCTGTCCGCCAGTCCCCATCTGGTGATGGGCGATCCGTCTCAGTTGCAAAACGCCGTGCTCAACCTCTGCCTCAACTCCCGTGATGCGATGCCGGATGGCGGACGCCTGGAACTGACCACCGAGGTGGTGGTACTGGAGCGTGGTTTCGCTGCGAATCTCGGGTTCGAGCTGGACGCCGGCAGCTACCTGCGGCTGGCCATCACCGATACCGGTGTGGGCATGTCACCCGAAGTCCAGGCACGCATCTTCGAACCATTCTTCACCACCAAGGAGGTCGGCCGGGGAACCGGACTCGGCCTGTCCGTGGTCTGGGGCACGGTCAAGGATCACCGCGGCGCCATCACCATCGCCAGCCGGCCGGGTGCAGGGACGACTATCCACATCTACCTCCCCCTGGTCGAACAGACCCGCAGCGACCGTAACACCGCGGCACCATCAGCCGAACGTGGCAGCGGACGCATTCTGGTCGTCGAGGACGAGGACTTGGTGCGTTCCTCCACCACCTTGCTGCTGGAGGACCTGGGCTACGAGGTGATCAGCGCCAAGGATGGGCAACAAGGCGTCGAAGTCTTTGAACGCGAACA
This sequence comes from Planctomycetota bacterium, assembly GCA_031426335.1. Lineage (GTDB taxonomy): Bacteria > Planctomycetota > UBA11346 > UBA11346 > UBA11346 > BOG-1363. The sequence continues at coordinate 12,518 of JANPLC010000004.1, read as the reverse complement.
CGGCAGCTTGTTCGCCGTCCTGCTCGATGCGGTCATGCCGCGCCTCGGTGGACGCGACACCTTCCGGGCGATGCGCGCCATCGACCCGAGCGTGCCGATCATCCTGACCTCCGGTTTCACCCGTGATCTGGCGGTGAAGGACCTGCGCGACCAGGGACTGTTCGCCTTCCTGGCCAAGCCATTTCCCCGCCACGAACTAGCCCGGGTGATCGCCATGGCGGTCGAGACCCGCCGCCAGCGCATCCCCAAAGGTGGCTGATTCCAGGCGCTGGCCGGAGGCCCTGAACGGGTGGACTCACTAAACCAGCGTCCTATGGTGCGCGGCCCTCCGCCACCTGGGAACTGCTCATGCGCCTGACGGCCCTCTACCTGACCTCCATCACCTGCGGCTTCTGCATGATGGCTCTCGAGATCCTAGGAGCCCGCTTCATCCAACCGGTGTTCGGCTCGTCGATCGATGTATGGGCGGCGATCATTACGGTGTTCATCCTGTCGCTGTCGATCGGTTATGTTGCCGGTGGACGTATCGCCGACCGTTCGCACACCAACGCCGCACTCGGTTGGGTCATCCTTGGTGCCGGAGTATTTTTCTGCCTGATACCCTGGTATGGTATGCCGTTGATGATTGGCCTGGGTGAATCGGTGCATACCGCGCGCTGGGGCGTGCTCTTCGCTGCCACGCTGCTCTTCCTGCTCCCGTCCTTGTTGCTGGGCATGGTCTCCCCCATCTTGGTCAAACTGGTGTTCACCGGTGCTGACAAGGTCGGCTCGACCACGGGCACGCTCTATGCTATTGGCTCGGTCGGCAACGTACTCGGCATTCTGGTGAGCGACTACGTGCTGCTCGCCTACGTGCCCATCAATACCACCATCGTCGTCATGGGTGCGGTGTTGTGTGCCCTTGGACTGCTGCACGTCGCGCGACCGATCCATGCAACTGGCCACGTGACGGAAAAAACCGTGCCCGATAGCGACGCGGGAGCGACGGCATGAGGCTGATCCTCGCCATCGCCATCGCGGTAATCGCCATCACCTGCGGGGCGGTGTTCCAGTACAAGCCGTACCACACCTATGAGATCGCCTATGGCGATCAGCATCCGCTGAATCATCGCGAGAGCGCGTATTCCAGCATCACCTGGATGGTCAGTGACGACGATAATTTCCAACAGATGAAGTTCTTCGATCGCGTTGAAGGCGGCATCTGCCTGCGCCCGACGTGGGACGATCTGATCGCCCTGGCGCAGAAAGAACCGAGCCTGCGTCACTTGGTACCGGATGCCGCCGCCCGGCCAAAACCGATGCGGGGCGGCCCCGACTGGCCCCACACCTGGCTGCCGGATGCCGGCACCGTCACTAATTCACCCTACATCCGCCTGTTCCCCATCGGCGTGTTGCTCAACAACGACGTGATGACTCGCGCCGGCGGTGATCCGCAGAAGGCCGATGTGAAGATCATGGTCGTCGGTCTGGGATCCGGCATCGGCATTGCCAATCTCGCTCATCACTTCCCCCTCGCCTCAATCACCGTGGTCGACATCGATCAGGTGGTCGAGGACATGGTGCGCGACCACTACCCCGTGCTCGCGTGGTTGCTGACACAGAAGCTGCCAAGCGGTGAACCACGGCTGCGCTTCGAGGTGCGCGATGCCCGGCAATTCGTCCGCTACGATGCCAAGCGCGAGAAGCGCCCGTACGACATGCTGATTCTCGATGCCTACACCAGCGGCTCGACCATTCCGCCACACCTGATGACGGTGGAGTTCTTCAGCGAATGCGCCGGAATCCTGAGCCCGGATGGCATCGTCTTCGCCAACGTCATCGGCAGCTTGACCGGTGACAAACGCCTGGTGTCAGGCGGTGCCATGCGTTCCTTCCGTGCGGCCGGCCTGACCCACCTGTGGAATTTCCCGATCCTGCTGCCAGGAGAAGGGCCGGGGACCCTCAAACCCGAACAGAGCCGCAACAACATTGTGATCTGCAGTCGCAAGCCGGTGGACCCACGTCAGAACGAAGCCGGTTGGGAACGTCTCAAACATTTCGAGCCGTATCCGCAACTGGCGCGCGGCAGCAGCATCAGTGCAGGTTACGTCCTGGCGAACGAGACGGTGTACAACAGCGCCTTGTTGCCCGCCTCGCTGATTGATGCCGCGCTGCCCACGCTCAAAGGGCGCATGCTCAGCCAGCCACGTGATGGCAACAAGCTGAACTATGCCCAGGTGTGGTTCACCAAGGATCGCGAACTGATCGACCAGGTGTTCCGCGTTGCGCAGGAAGCCGTAACCAAGGGCACGCTGAGCGAACTGCCCAAAGGCTGGAAAGATCGTGGAGCGGCGGTGAATCTCGAGCGACGCGAGACCGACTGGGTGCTCGCCGCGCGCGAACTCTTCCGCTTCGTCGTGCAGATCGCCCGTGATCCGAATTACAGCGGCGAAGCCCTGGTCGGACCGCTGGAGGCGGAACGCGCGGCCGTCAGAGCTCCGACCTGGACGATCAAGGACGCTCCGCTCTTCACCGATCAGATGCCCAACGCCGATATTTTTAACAACTAACTCAGCTCGGCCGTTTCGTCAGCGACCTGGAGCAAATGGACCATGAGCGACGGCTGGCGTCACGACAACGCATCTGATGAGTGGGAGGAGTTCACCCTCGAATCCACCCACCTGTTCCGCTGGCTGTACATCGCCAATGACCTGTTCGACCGCCCCCAGGAATGGGAACCGGTCGCCAAAGCATTGCTGGCGGATCCTCGCCACTTACCTGGAGATGACCCTGACCGCATGGGACGAGTACAATAGCGAACGTGGGGACTGTCTCGGAAATTTCCAGGCCCTCGAAATCCAATGCCTGGATCCGCTGACCGTGCGCATCAGCTGTTCAGCATACTACGCCAACGGCTTTCCCTGCCAGTTCTCAGTGACCTTTGAGCGGGATGTGGTGATAGACACGTTGGTCGGTCACTGAACCACGCAGATATCGCGATAGAGGGCGTCGTACTCCTTGGCCACGGTCTCCCACGACCAGTCAGCTTGCATGCCGCGTTTCATCGCGGCTTTCCATTCGGCGGGGAAATGTTCGTAGAGGCCAAGGGCACGGTCGAGCACACTCGAGAAATGTCCCAGGTCGATCGGACCGAAGGTAAAGCCGTTGCCGTCGGCGGCCGCGACGTCGATCACCGTATCGGCCAAGCCGCCGGTGTGGCGAACCAACGGCAGCGTGCCATAGCGCAGGCTGTAGAGCTGGGTCAAACCGCATGGTTCGGTGCGACTCGGCATCAGGAACATGTCTGATCCAGCAATGATGCGGTGGGCGAGCGGCTCGTTGTAGCCATACCAAGCATGTACCCAGCCCGGATGGCGGGCCTGCAATTGGCTCAGGCGATGCTCCAGGTGCACGTCGCCAGAACCGAGCACCAGCAGCTGCATACGTCCCGAGAGAATGTACGGCTCGACCGCTTCAGCGATCAGATCGATGCCCTTCTGCTCGACCAGGCGGCTGACCACCGATACTAGGCACGCGCGTTTGTCTGGGACCAAACCGGTTTCGTTGCGCAGACGTTCGCGGCAGATTTTTTTGCCGGCGAGTTTTTTTACGTCGAAGTTCGCCGGCAGGTGTTTGTCTTTGGCCGGATTCCACGCGTCGCTGTCGATGCCGTTGACGATGCCGCTGAGTTTATAGCTGTGGCCACGCGTCACCGCTTCCAAGCCAAAGGCATATTCGGCGAGTTGGATTTCCTCGGCATACCGTCGACTGACCGTGGTGATGCGATCAGCGAACACCATGCCGGCCTTGAGCAGATTCAGGCGGCCGTAGTGCTCCAGGTGCAGCGGATTGAACAGCGCCCAGTCGAGTCCGGTCAGCTTCATGTCGAAGTGCCAAAACGCGCCCTGATAAGCGATGTTGTGGATGGTGAATAGCGAACGGGTCGCCGGCAGCGCCTGATTGAAGCCGCGCTCCAAAAGCGCCGGGATCAATCCCGTCTGCCAGTCATGGGCATGCACCACGTGTGGTGTCCAATTGAGATAGCCAGGCAACGCCAACGCGCCTTTGCTGAACACCGCGAAGCGGCGCGCGTTGTCCTGGTAGTCGTTGCTGGCACTCGGACCGTAGATGCCGTCGCGATCGAACAGTTCGTTGCACGCCAGCAAATGCACCGGCACGCCGCCGATCTCCACCGTGCCAACACCCAGTCGATGATCGACGCCACCTGACTCGATGGTCATGGAGTGCGCACCCCAGGTCAGCCCGAGCTTTTCCGCCGCCGCGATGGCCTTGCGATACCCTGGGATCACTACGCGTACGTCATGGCCCATGGCCTTGAGCGCCTGCGGCAGTGCCCCGACGACATCTGCTAACCCTCCGGTCTTCACCAGCGGCACGGCCTCGCTGGCGGCGTGGAGGATGCGCAAGGAATGGAACATCGCGGAGGCTCTCCAGGACCACGCTCACCGCGTGATCGGCGCCAGACTCTGCCTTGCACCCCACCGCCCGGCAAGGGTGGCGGGCCTAGACCATGGAAAGATGTACCAGCAAGGCGTAACGGATGATGCGTTGCGGCAACAGGATCGGTCCTAGAGTGCGCGCCCATGCTGCCTGACGTTCTCGTCTCTGAATCGCTCGACGAACCCGCCATCGGCAAGTCCGCGGCGAAAACCTTCTACATGGAGACCTTCGGCTGCCAGATGAACATCAATGACACCGAGGTCGTGTTGTCACGCCTCGGGGAAGCGGGTTGGAGCCGAGTCGACTCGATCGATGCGGCCGGTCTGGTGCTCTACAACACCTGCTCGGTGCGCGACAACGCCGAAGCCAAAATCCGTGGCCGCCTAGGTGCGCTCAAGCCGATGAAGCGTGCGCGTCCGGCGCTACGCATCGGCATCATGGGCTGCATGGCCCAGCGGGAAAAAGACGCGCTGCTCAAGACCTATCCGCACATCGACCTCGTCGTCGGCACCGACCAGTTCGTGCACATGCCGCAACTGCTGGAACGACTCGACGAGAGCGGTCGCATCGCCGCCACCGATTTTGGCGACTTCGAAGACCGCGCCTGGGACGCCGTGCGCGAACCCGGCGTCAACGCCTATGTCCCGGTGATGCGCGGCTGCAATTACAACTGCACCTACTGCATCGTCCCGACCACACGTGGACGCGAAAAAAGCCGCAAGCCGGAACTGATCGAAGAAGAGATCCGCAAGCTGATCGACCAGGGCTTTGCCCAGGTGACCCTGGTCGGCCAGACCGTCGATGCCTACGGCAAGACCATCGGCGATGGCTCAACCCTGGCGAAACTGCTGCGCCGTCTACATGAGATCCAAGGCTTGAAGCGCCTACGCTTCATCACCAGCCATCCGAAAGACATCACCGACGATCTGCTCGACGCGATGGCCGAGCTGCCGCGCGTCGCCAAACATCTACATGTGCCGGCGCAATGCGGCAGCGATCGTATCCTGCGCCTGATGGGTCGGCGTTACACCCGCGATGATTATTTGCGCTTCGTCGAACGTGCTCGCGCACGGATGCCAGATGTCGAACTGCTGTCCGACTTCATCGTCGGCTTCCCGCGTGAAAGCGACGACGACTTCGCGCAGACCGTGTCACTGATGAAGCAAGTCCGCTTCGGCGGCACCTATGTCTTCATGTACTCGCCGCGCCCAGGAACTCCGTCGTCACACTTGGCAGATGATGTGCCTCAAGAAGTGAAAAACGCGCGCTGCACCCACCTGCTGTCGCTCCAAGTAAAACATCAGGCCGAGTTCAACGCCGCCCAGCACGGCCTCATCCATCAGGTGCTGGTGGAAGGTCCGAGCAAAAGCGACGACGCCATGCTGCACGGCCGTTCGCTCGGCAATCTCAACATCGTCTTCCCGCGCACGGGCAGCGACGGCGTCACCCGTGACCACTTGGTGGGCAGTATCGCACCGGTGCGCATCGATCGTTCGACGGGTTTGACGCTGTTCGGCGACGTCGTTGGCTGAGATAGCCAGATTGCCTTTTGCCATTTGATGGTAGCCTTTTGGCAAAGGGCACACCATGGACCTCATCGTCGACAAGCTCGGCCGCTTGGTGATCCCCAAGGACGTACGTGATCACTACCAGCTCCATCCCGGCGCAATCGTGCGGCTGGAAGAAATTCCTGGTGGCATCGTGCTCATTCCGGTCACCGAACAGGGCGTCTTGGTGGAAAAAAATGGTGTGCTGGTCCACACCGGTGAGCCGGTGGGGGATCTCGACACCGATCGCCTGCTGCAGGCCATCCGCACTGAGCGCGACCTGAAGAATTACGGTTTACCACTGCCATGAAGCGGCCACGCGCCCAGGAAAAGCCGAGCCCCTACGCAGGTGGTCGTCCGCTGTTATTCGACACCAACGTCGTGGTCGCCGCTTTGGTTGAACGCCATCCCCATCATGAACGAGCGGTGCTGTGGCTCAAACGCGTCCTGGCTGGCGAAGTCGCGCTGTTTCTTGCCCAACATGGTCTCGCGGAGAGTTTCGCCGTGCTGACGGTACTCCCACTCAAACCGGCCGTAACGCCCGACCAGGCTGCCCGACTCTTGCGCGATGGTCTCGTCGGAACCTGCAAAGCCACGGTGGTCAACCTCACCACGATGGAATACCTCGACACCATCACCCGCTGTGCGCTGCGCGGAATGACCGGTGGCGTGATCCACGATGCGGTGATCGCGCGCTGCGCTGAAAAGGCTGGGGCGCAGGTCCTGACCTTCAATCAACGCCATTTCGTCCACGTCTGTCGGAACGGTGCCGCAGACATTGTCGCGCCCTGACGGCGTGATTGCAGACGCCACCCCGGCGTCATCCTGCCACGCTGCCATGACCACCGACTTTTTTGCCATCAACGGCCGCGTCGTTCCCGCGGCTGAGGCCACCATCAGCGTCCTTGACCTGGGCTTCCTGCGCGGAGTCGGGGCCTTCGAAACGCTGCGCACCTACGGCGGTCATCCGCACGCGCTCGGTGATCACCTACGTCGGCTGTGGGAATCCGCCGCGTCGTTCGGCATCGCACCGTTTTTCAGCGAAGCTGACGTCCGCCGCCTGCTGGCGGAGATCCGCACGCGCAGCGGTCACGCGGAACTACGCGCCAACTTCGTGGTCAGCCCAGGCGAACACACCAGTGGCGTATTCGGTGCCAGCACGCCGACCTGGGTGATCATCGCCCGCGATGTGCACGCACCGCCGGAGTTGTCCTACGAGCAGGGTGTCACCGCCGTGACCTTCGACGCCTCTCGCCACCTGCCGACGCTCAAGACCACCAACTACCTGGTGGGGAAAACCGGCTTGGCGTTGGCTGAAAAAGTTGGCGCCCACGAAGCGTTCTACGTCTCGCCCGAGGGCTACGTCACTGAAGGCGTCACCAGCAACGTGCTGATCGTGCAAGGCAAGCGCCTGATGACGCCGGTGGTCGATTGTCTGCCCGGGATTACCAAGGGCGGCGTACGCCCCCTCGCGGAAGCGGCTGGTCTGACGTGGTACGAGTGCGACCTCACGCGTGACGATCTCTACACCGCCGATGAAGTGTGGATCACCAGCGCCGTGCGCGAATTGATGCCGGTCGTCGCCGTTGATGGCAAACGCATCCATGACGGTCGCGTCGGTCCGTGGGCCAAACGCCTGCGCGCCGACTACCGCGCCCACTGTATTTCCGAAGCTCTCAAAGATGCGCAACGCGCTGGGATGGTCTGATGTCTGTGTTGATGCCGCTGCAACTGCTGCCTGGGTCGAAAAACTTCCAGGTCATCGAAGAACCCGCCTACCTGCCGGGCGGCAGCGGTGAGCACCTCTACGTCGACATCGAGAAGGAAAGTCTCACCACCGATCAGGTGGCAGAGGCCTTGGCTAAAGCCTGTGGCAAGAAGGAACGCGATGTCGGCTACGGTGGTCGCAAGGATCGCCACGCCGTCACGCGTCAGTGGTTCAGCGTGCACTTCGGTGACGAAGCAAAGCTCGCCACCTTAGCGGAACGTCTACCCAACGGGCGCGTGCACGTGCACGGCGTATCGCGTCACGCCAACAAACTGCGCCTGGGCCATCTTGCCGGCAACCGCTTCGTCCTTGGCCTCGGCGGCGACACCAGCGGACTCGCGGAGAAACTTGCGCGTCTGGCCCACGAAGGCATCCGCAATCGCTACGGCCCACAGCGTTTCGGCATCAACGGCTCAACGCTCGAAATCGCCAAGGCCTGGGGCGCTGGCAATGCTGAAGCCGCCGTCGCCCGCATCATCGATCCCACCGGTGGGTGGAAGTGGGGTGATGCCCTGCCGACCGGTTACCGTCACGGTCCCGAAGGCCACGCACTGGGCGCACTTCGCCGTGGTGATGATGCCGCCAAGGCGCTCAAGGTCGCCGGCGAACCGTTGCGCAAACTCGCCGCCTCTGCTGCACAGAGCGCGGTGTTCAACGCCATTCTCGACGCACGTGAAGCCGGCGGCCTGCTGCACAAATTCCGTATCGGCGACATGGGCTGCACCAATCGTGGTGCACCGTTCCTAGTCGAAGCCGACGCCTTGGACGAGACCAACCGTCGTGCCGCCGCTGGCGTGTTAGATGCGTTCACCACCGCGCCGATGCCCGGCACCTCACGCATGAAGCCCTCGCCCGAGGTCGACGCGCAGGAACGCCAATGGTCAGCTCATACCGGCGTCGACTGGTCGTGGTTCGCCGATGGCGGGACGCTCGAAAGCCCAGGGGAACGTCGGCCGTTGGTAGTGCCCTTCCGCGCCGCGCCTGAACTGCGCAGCGACGGTACGACCACCTGGGTGTCGTTCACCTTGCCCTCGGGTTCGTATGCGACCGCGGTGCTCGAACAGGTCGGCGTCGCCATCCCGGACGACCGTCGTGGAACGAGTACTCCTACCTAATCAACCCTGACAGACGATTCTTACTTAGACGCCCATGAAAACCCGCGACAGCGGCATGCCGGATGAATCTTGGTGGAACACCTTCTTTGATCCGCCAGCAATTCTGCGTTCCCTCGGGCTCGACCGGGTCAACGGACCGGTGATCGATGTCGGGTGCGGCTATGGAACCTTTACCTTGGCCATCGCTCGTACCACGCCACATACAGTGATCGCGCTCGATATCGAACCTGATCTCGTAGCCGAGATCGGACGACGCGCCCGCGATCAAGAATTGGCGCACGTGAGCCCTCGCTTACTCGACGTGGTGGATGGTTCGTTGGGTGTCGACGCGAACACCGCCGAGGTGGTCTTGCTGTTCAACCTCCTCCACTGCGAGAACCCCCTCGCTTTGCTCGCTGCGGCCCATGCCGCTCTACGCTCAGGCGGCCGCGTCAGCATCATTCATTGGCGGAGCGATGTCCCGACTCCGCGTGGCCCAGATCTCAGCATCCGTCCCACGCCGGAACAATGCCGAGCCTGGCTGCTCGATGCCGGATTCGTCATTGATCAAGAGGCGACCATCCTTCCTCCGTACCACTTTGGCTTGGTGGGAAGGAAGAACCGCTAGAGCGATCGCGGGAAGACTCCCATTTCAGTTCGCTTGCCCCTGACGTGAACGGTCACGCCCCGCCCTTGCCAACCGGTTGCAAGGTGTTCGGCAGTCCGCGGAACAACCAGCCCATGCCCATGGCTGCGAGCGCGGTCCACAGCGCGCTGACCAACATACTCCAGCCGGTGGCATCGCCAAAACCAGCGACCCAGCCATCGATCAGATTGCAGGTCAGTGAGCCCATCATCGCCCACGCGCCCCAACTGGTGATGCGCGTGCGGAAGATCACCGAACGCAGCGGCAGGTAAGCGACCGCGAGGAAGAGAAACGTGAGCGAGTGAAAGCAGATGCTGCCCGGATCGATCATGTCGGCCACCAAGCCGATCAACCATGCGCGCATCACCATGCCCTCCTCTGTGCCATCGACCATCGCCCACGCGGCGAGCGCCAGCAGCAGATCCGGACCGGTAACCCAGCGGGCCAAACTGCCGTACTGCAGGATGCTCAATGCGAAGGCGATCAGGATGAGCATCAGGTAGCGCACGGAATGGAGTCTGTCGCGTGATCGTTCGCCGCAATCACGGCATGCGATTCCACTCAGGTCAAGACCCACTCGCGCCTGGGCCCTTCACCACTACCCTGAGCACCCATGCGTTACGCTGGTATAGATGAGGCTGGGTACGGCCCGACCCTGGGACCACTCGCAATCGTTGGGGTCGGCATCGATGCCGCGCCTGGGCTTGATCTGGCACGGGCCTTCGGCGGCACCGGCGTACGTGACAGCAAGAAGCTGCACAAACCGGGAAATCTCGCACCGCTGGAGCAGGTCGCCCTGGGCGGACTCGCGTGGTTGGGTGGACGTCAGCTGGTAAACGCGGCCGAAGTCTTCGCTGCGCTGGGTGAACCAGCCACCGAACGTGTGCAGCCGTGGCAGGCCGGTGCTGAATCGTTGTTGCTGCCGATCAGCGCCGTTCACGTGCCCAAGTGGTCGATGGCGGATGTCACTCCGCTTGGCGTGCGGGGACAGCTGATCCATGCCGGCGAGTACAACCGCTTCGTGCGCTCCAGCGGCAATAAGGCCGATCTGGAACTGCGCGCAGTTGGACGACTGCTGGCCTGGGTCGCCGAGAGCACACCGGCAACGGTGGTGGTCGATCGCCTTGGCGGACGTCGGTTTTATCGCGACGCACTCCAAGGCGTCTGGCCGGACAGTGAAGTCGCCATCCTTGAGGAAGCGGCAAACGCCAGCTGCTACGACATCGCGGGGCGGCAGGTGTCATTCCTGGTCGGTGGCGAAAGCGCCAGCCCGCTGACCGCGTTGGCCAGTTGTATTGCCAAGTACGCCCGCGAACTGCACATGCTGTTGTTCAATCGCCACTGGTGCGCCGCAGTCCCAGGATTGGCAGCGACCGCCGGTTATCCGGAAGACGCGCGCCGCTGGCTGGCTGCGCTGGGCAGCGAGCGTTACACTCCGATCGCGAATGAACTGGTCCGTGGCTGGCCGCGATTCTGAACGCGAAGCAGCGCACACACCGGATGCGCCGAAGACGGCGCGCGCCGGAAAAGTCTCGCCATGCACTAGGCGCTACGTAAACCGGTCGGCAAGCGTCGGCACAGCAACCGCGCATAAGAACCATGGAAACCATCGGTCCACTCCAGCTACGGGTTATGCACTTCCTGTGGGCCCAAGGTCCCGCGACGGTCAACACCGTGCAGGAACATATCAATCACCTGGTCGGCAGCCGACCTTTGGCCTACACCACGATTTTGACGGTGATGCGTAACCTCGCGCGCCGCGGCTTCCTCAGCCAGACGCCACAACGACGCAGTCACCTGTTCGCGCCGTTGATTGATGAGCGCAGCTACAAGCTCGGCATGTTGCGACAGATGCGTCACGATCTTTTCGCCGGACAGGCGGAAGGGCTGCTGGCCTACTTAGCCCAGGACGACGAGGTCGAGAGCGGTCTGCGCGAACGCATCGAGCTCATGAGCCGAAATGGTACCCATGCCTGATGCATTGCTGCCGGCCGCAGTCGCGGAAGTGCTGGTGCGGCTGCCAGGGTGGAGCGGAGACGTCCACGGGTTGACGCGCACCTATCGTTTTGCCGACTTCAAAGCCGCCATGGCTTTCATGCAGGCCGTGGCACCGGCCATCGATGCCGCCAATCACCACCCCGAGTGGAGCAACGTCTACAACCGGGTGAGCGTCACGCTGCGCACCCATGATGCTGGCGACCGGGTGACGGAATTGGATGTGAAAGTGGCACGACTGCTGGATTCGGTGGCAGAGCAAGCTGCCGGTCAGGCGAAATAGCCGCGATCAGGCCGTCGCTCCCTCGCGCAGCGAAAGACCCGCCAGCGCAAAGACATGAACAGAGCCATGCGAATTGCACGGCCTGCGCCACCCTCCCCACCCGATTTGCATGGTGACCGGCGGCGTTATTGCGGAACAGGGACAAGAGCAGCGGAGCGGGGAATGGCATGATTCCTGCCAGAGTACCATCAGCACCGCGCTGCGGTTCACTCCCTCTCCTTCCCTAGTTCATCGCAGGAACCTCAATGGACATTCTCAGCGTTACGTCGGTCAATGAATTGTTGGCGAGCCTGAACTGGCGTTACGCGGTCAAACAGTTTGATCCCACGCGAAAGATTCCAGATGATCACTGGTCCGCACTCGAAACCGCGCTGGTGCTCGCGCCCTCGTCCTATGGCTTGCAGCCCTGGAAATTCGTGGTCGTCACCGATGCGCAGGTCCGCCAGCGCCTATTGCCAAAGTCCATGGGCCAGCGTCAGGTCGTAGACTGTTCGCATCTCGTGGTATTCGCCGCGCGTTCCGACATCACCACCACGGACATCGATCGCTGGCTTGCCCGCTTGGTGAAGATCCGTGGTCTCCCGGAGTCCACCGCAGAAACGCTGCGCACTACGATAATTGGTGACTTGGTAACCGGACCACGCCACAAGATTGCAGCGGAATGGGCAAAGCGGCAGGTCTACCTCGCACTCGGAGTATTCCTGACCTCAGCTGCGGTCGTCGGAATCGACACCTGCCCGATGGA
>JANPLC010000003.1:0-20756 GCA_031426335.1 Planctomycetota bacterium | reverse complement strand
CGTAATCCGGGATGTAGAACCACAGGCGGTAGAGCGCATTATAAATGCCGGAGATATTGCCGCGTTTGGACATGGCGCGTACTTGCAGCGCCAGCAGTTCTCCGGCGCTCTGGCAGTACGGGACTGCGGCGAAGCCGTCCTCCGCAAGCCATTGGGCGCGGCGGGCGGACGAGGGCGTGACCAGCCACCACTGCGGCGACAACCAATGCCAAGCGCTCTCCAACGTTTGCGCGGCACCGGTGTCGAGGATGGCCTGGGTCTGACGCACATATTCCAGGCCGAGCGCTTCCGCATCCGCGCTCACCAGCACGTGGCTGCGGGCCAGGCGGTAGTTGGCGGCTTCTTCCTGGATGCGCGTGACGTAACGCTCTTCGATCTCGCTGTCGTCGACCTCGGCCGCGGGGTTGCGTTGCGCGGCATCGACCGCCGGCAGCCCGGAGATCAGCACCAACAGGCACAAGAGAGCAGACCAACGACCAGGGCGCACGGGCATGGGCGGCAGTGTGGAGGGGAGTCGCAGGGCGCAACGTCTCCCGGCGGTCGGCCACTGGCGAGTGTCGCGAATCGCCACGTCCTGGGCGCTGCGGAGGGCTGATGGCGGAACCGTCACTGGCACGCAACTGGCGTTGGTGCAGGCGGCTGCAGCAGAAAGTGGGCAGTGTTGCGTGGGCTCCAGGCTTGGAACGCCATGTGCGTTCAAGCGTTCAGGAGTGGACCATGGTTTCCGACCCCCGTTTGCACCTGTTGGCTCGGCTGATGGACGTCGCGGCGCTCAAGGCGCAGGTCCACGCTGGCAACATCGCCAATCAGAACACTCCAGGGTACAAGGCTCGGGCGGTGTCCTTCGATGCGGCTTTTCAGGAAGCGCTGGAGTCCGGCGGCGAGGCTGCCGCCACGCGCGTCGAGCCGCAGATTTACGAACCACGCGACACCATGGAACAGCCGGACGGCAACGACGTGTCGCTCAATCGCGAAATCATCGAATCGGCCAAGAACCAGACCATGTACAACGCCTACCTGGCGATGGTGAAGGGCAAAATGCGCCTGCTCACCATCGCTTCCGGCCAGGCACCCTGAGGTCGATCATGCCTGGACTCAATCTTTTCCGTGGCGTGGATGCCAGTGCTTCGGCCTTGGGCGCGGAGTCGCTGCGTATGACCGTGGCGGCGGAAAACCTCGCCCATGCGGGCGACACCGCCAAACTCGCCAACGGCCTGCCTTACGCACGCCAGCGCGTGCATTTTTCCTCCGTGCTCGACCGCCAGGGTGCGCCAACCGGTCAGGTCCAAAGCGAACTGGTCACCAGTCCGCGCTACCTCCAACGGTACGATCCGAGCCACCCCGACGCCGATCCGGCGACCGGCATGGTCAAGGAACCCGACATCGATCCGGTCCTCGAACTCACCGATCTGCTGGTGGCGAGCAAGGCGTATGAGGCCAATGCCAACGCCGCACGTGGTCTCCTGCGTATGCATGAGAATGCTCTTCGCTTGTCCGAGTCCTGACATTCCCAGGGTAGACTGATCCCATGAGCACGCCGCTCGATCCACTGCGCAGCCTCTATGGCCAGGGCATCACGCCGGCCACCCCTGCGAGCACCCAGCCGCCCGGAGCAGAGGCACCAAAGACTGCCGACGGCAAGTCGTTCGGTGACGTGTTGCAGGATTTCGTCAGCCAAGTCGACCAGACCCAGCACCAGTACGATCAAGCCATCGACGCGGTCCAACGTGGCGAAAGCGACAACCTGCACCGCGTGATGTTGGCCCAGGGCCAGGCGCAGTTGTCGCTGAAACTGGCGGCGGAAGTGCGGAATAAACTGGTCGAGGCGTATAAAGAGGTGATGAGAACCCAGTTCTGAATTGCCACCGTCCGGAGGTCCGGAAGTCCGGAAGTCTTGTGGTAGAGACGTGGCAGCTTCGCTACGACGCTTTTCGTGGCCAGACGATCGTGGGGTATGCTCTCCCCACCGAAGCGGACTCGTAATCCGGAAGGACTTCCGGACCCCCGGACCTCCGGACCGAGGCAATCCTGCGGTTGGTACGCCCTGCGCTTTGAGTCCTCCTGCGAGGCTCCCATGTCGAAAATCTGGCAACAACTGCGCGCGATCTGGGGACGTTTGGAAGTGTCCCAGCGGGCCACCATCGTCCTGGTATTGATCGGTGCGATCACCGCATCCATCGGGCTGAGCTACGCCGCCAGCCGCCCGGACTACCGCATGCTGGTCAGTGACCTCGGCAAGGGCCAGGTGGCCGAGATCGTCGCGTATCTCGACAGCACCAACGTCGCCTACCAGCTCGCCGACCGCGACAGCACCATCCTGGTGCCGGGCAAGGACCTCTACCGCCTGCGCAACGAACTGGCCGAGCGCGAGCTGCTCAGCGATGGCTCCAAGGGCTTCGAGATCCTCTCCAAAGGTAACATGTGGGACTCGACCTTCACCGAGCACAAGACCTACGACCGCGCCGTCGCTGGCGAACTGGAGCGCAGCTTCCGCGAACTCTCCGGCGTGCGTTCGGCGCGCGTGCTGATCGACCGGCCGCAGCCCAGTCCGTTCGTCGGCGATGACTCGGCCAAACCCAAGGCCTCGATCAAACTCGACATGGCCAGCGGCAAACGTTTGACCGACCGCCAAGTCGCCGGCGTGTTGCGCCTGACCGCCGGAGCGATCGCCGGACTGCAGCCCGAGCGTGTCGAGATCATGGACAACCACGGCCTGCTGACGCCGTCGGCGCCCGACAGCAACGCGATGATGGCGCAGACCACGCTCGAAGCCGAGGCCGCGCGTGACACCTACCTGACGAAGAAGGCGCAGGAACAACTCGACGCGGTGCTGGGTGGCGGTCGCAGCATGGTGAAGGTCTCGACCAAACTCGATTTCACCAAACGTACCTCCGCCACCAGCGATCCGACCAAGTCGGTGCTGCTGAAAGAGAACACCAGTACGACTGACGAGAAAACGCCGATCCAGCCCGCGGGTGGCGTGGCGGGCACCCAACCGAACGTCGAAGGCGCGCCCGCTGCCGGCGCCGGGGCGCCGCAGATCGGCACCAAGACCAGCGAAGAGACTAAGAACGAATACGTGGTCGGTAAGAGCACCACCACGCAGGAGGACGAGATCGGCCGCATCACCGGCATGAGCGTCAGCATCCTGCTCGACTTCAAGAGCACCCAGGTCCCGAAGAAGGACGACAAGGGTCAGCCGACCAAGGAGATGGAAGAGAGCCGGGTCGAATACACCGATCCTGAGAAACAGCGCTTCCGTGACCTGGTGCTCAACGCCATCGGCTACAACGCCGCCAAGGGCATCCAGCTCAAAGCCGAGGCCGCCGACAAGGTCGAGGCGCGTTTCAGCGCCACCGTGCAGAGCATGGAACTCTACCGCGAACCGAGCACGACGCTGGCACAGGCTGGGGTGACCATTCCTGGTCTGCCCGGCGGCATGGTTGATTGGATCGGTTATGGCCTTGCTGGCCTGGTGGCGATCGTGTTGCTGCTGGTGGCCCGCGGTCAGCTCAAGCGCAGCCATCAAGCGTGGGCCCAAGCGGAGTCCAAGTCGCGGCAGGATGAGGAGGACAGCAAGGCCAAGGTCAAATCCGAGGTTGGCAAGGTCGATGCCGGCAAGGCTGACGAGGACAACCGCGCGCGGCGCATGGAACTCAAGGACCAGATCAAGAAACGCGTGATGGATGATCCGGCGAGCGCCGCCCAGATCGTTCGCCGCTGGCTTTACGAGACCTGAAGGGACACGCCGTGCCGGACGACAAGGACGATGCCAAGGACAAGGGCTTAGGTGGTCGCCGTAAGGCCGCCGCCTTCCTGCTCTCGCTCGACAGCGAGACCGCGGCGCTGGTCATGCAGCGGATGAGCGACCGCGATGTCGCGTTGTTGTCCGAAGAGATGACGCGGATGGGCGAACTCAGCGGCAACGACATGGAAAAAATGCTCAAGGAATTTAACCTGGCGACCGGTGGTGACCGCGTGTCGGTGGCGCCGATGATCCAGGCGATCCTGGAACGGGCGCTGGGCAAGGAAAAGGCCAAGGACCTGCTGGAGAAGATCCGCAAGCAGACGCGCGACGCTGAACCGTTCCGCTCACTCATGAGCCTTGATGCCAAACAGGTTGCCTCGCTGCTGCGCGGCGAACATCCGCAAGTGCTGGCGATCGTTATCAGTCACCTGGAAGCGCCGGTGGCCAGCGAACTGCTGAAGGAATATCCCGAAGACCTGCGCTTCGACGTGATCAAACGTATTGCCGCGACCGAAGAGATGCCGCCCGACTTGGTGCGCCAGGTCGACGAGATGCTTGAAGTCCGGGCGTATTCGCTCGGTTCGCGCCAGTCCGATGGCGGTGGTGCTGCGCGCTACAAGACCGTGGCGCAGATGCTCAACATCAGCGAACCGAGCGTCAGCAAGGCGATCCTCGACCGCCTCAACCGCGAATCACCGACCATCGCCAACGAGATCCAGGCGCTGATGTTTGTCTTCGACGACCTCGCCAAGATCGGCGACAAGGACATGCAGAAGGTCCTCGCCGAAATCGACAAGGCCGACCTCGCCCTGGCGCTCAAGGCTGCGCCACCGGAACTCGCCGAGAAGATCCTGGGCAACCTCTCAGGACGCGCGCGCGACAACATCAAAGAAGAAATCGAAATGCTCGGGCCGCGGCCGCTCAGCGATGTCGAGGAGGCGCAGAAGCGCATCCTGCAACAGGTCCGCCAGATGGAGGAGAAGGGCGAGATCCGCATCCAACGTGGTACGGGTGAGGTGATGGTATGAAGACGAAGGGACTAGGGGTTAGGGTTGAGGGGGGTGATGCGATGTCCTCGGTGATTTCGCAGTCGGCGCGGTGCCGGACACGGAAGCATCGTCGTACGTCGACCCTAGCCCCTACCCCCTCGCCCCTTGGCTGCTGGGGTTTCCCATGACCATCCTGCGTTCCCGCGCCGTCGCCGGGCAAGCCGTATCATTGGTCAACGCCGGCGTCGATCGCGCCTTGCGCGATGGGCAGCAGAAGATCGCCGCCTCGCGCGAGGAAGGCCGAAAGGCCGGCGTCGCCGAGGCGCAGGCCCGCATTGCAGCGGCGGAAAAACGCGCTGGCGACGCCGAACGTCAGGCGAACGACCGGGCACAAAAAAAAGAGCAGGCTTTCCTCGAACGTTTCGAACCGGTGCTGACCTCGCTCGCGGGTGCCGCTGGTCGACTCGACCTGCTGGAGAAACAACTGCTGGCGGAGTCCGAATCCGAGGCCGTGCGTCTGGGACTGGCAGTCGCCGCCGCGGTGCTGCGTTGCACTGTCGAACGTGACCCAGCGTGGATGGATGCGTTGGTCAAACGCGCCTTGCTCGAAGTTCCCGATCGTCGCCAAGTGGTGGTGCGCATGCATCCGACCGACGCCGAGAATCTGCGCACGCGCATCGCCGCCGTCACCGCCCAGGTCCCAGGCGTTGAACGTCTGGAGATCGCCGCGGATCAGGGTCTGTCGCGTGGCTCGTGTATCCTGCAATCGCAGGGCACCCGCCTGGACATCAGTGTCGATAGCTGCTGGAAACGTTTGGCTGAGCGGCTGCTCGACAGCGCGCCGTCGTCGGACTGCAAGGTGCTGGTGCGCCCAGGTGATGAGTTGCCGCCGTCGGTACACGATCCGGAGGATGACAAGTGATCAGCCTGAACCGCTACCATGATCAGCTCGCCACCATCGAACCGATGCAGGCCACCGGGATGGTGCTGCGTGTCGTCGGTCTGACGGTGGTCGCGTCCGGTCCGGCGATGCCGGTGGGCGACACTTGCACGGTGGTCGGCGCCGAAGGGAAAGAACGCACGGCGATGGTGGTCGGCTTCCGCGAAGGCGAGGTCTTGCTGCAACCGCTCGGACACCTTGACGGCATCCGTCCTGGCGACTTGGTGATCGCACGGCGGCATGGCCTGCTGGTGCCGGTCGGTCCGTCGCTGGTGGGACGCATCGTCGATGGATTAGGCAATCCCATCGATGGTCGTGGCCCGATCATCGGCCAGGCACGCCGCGGCATCATGGCCGAACCGCCGCCGGCGCTCGGTCGTCAGCCGATCACGCGCATCCTGGAGACCGGCATCAAGTCGGTCGATACGCTCTTCACCCTCGGCAAAGGCCAGCGTCTCGGCATCTTCGCCGGTTCGGGTGTCGGTAAATCGACGCTCCTGGGCGAGATGGCGCGCCACGCCAAAGCGGACGTCAACGTCATCGCGCTGGTCGGTGAACGTGGCCGTGAAGTCGGGGAATTCGTCGACAAGGTCCTCGGCCCCGAAGGTCTGGCGCGCAGCGTGGTGATCGTCGCCACCAGCGATCGCCCAGCGGTCGAACGCCTCGCTGCGGCCTATGCGGCGCACACGCTGGCCGAACATTTTCGCGACGGTGGGCTGGATGTGCTGCTGATGATGGATTCGGTGACGCGCTTCTGTCAGGCGCAGCGCGACATCGGCCTGGCGGCAGGTGAACCGCCGGTGACACGCGGCTTTCCGCCAAGCGCCTTCGCCATCCTACCGCGTCTGCTCGAACGCGCGGGTACCGGCATGATCGGTTCGATCACCGGGCTCTATACCGTGCTGATCGAAGGCGACGACGAGAACGATCCGGTGGGCGACGCGGTGCGCGCGATCCTCGACGGTCACTTGTTCCTCAGCCGCCGGCTCGCCGGTCAGGCGATCTATCCCGCCATCGATCCGCTGCTGTCGGTCAGCCGCCTGCTGGTCGATCTGGCCGACAAGCCGCATTACCGCTTGGCGATGAAGGCGCGCGAACTGTGGAGCGAATACGAACGCGTGCGCGACTTGGTCGAAGTCGGCGCCTACCGCAAAGGTGCGGATCCTCGCGTCGATCAAGCGATCGCGGTGCATCCGCGCTTGCTCGATTTTGTTCGCCAGGACGTCGGTCAGGTGGTCACCCGCGCCGACGCGCTCAAACAACTCGCCCAGATCATCGGTGAGCCCAAATGAGTACGCGTCCGCGCTTTGCTGCCGTGGTCACCCTGCACGAGACGCAGGAACTCGAAGCCCGCCGTCGGCTGGGTGAACTGGAGCGCCGTCGCCAGGAATTGACCGATCGGATCGGGAGTCTGCTGGCTGAGCGCCACAGTGCGGCAGCCACGGTGAATCTCACGGCGCGCGATCAGCTCAGCCGCTATTGGATGCACATCGAAGCGCAGGTGCGCCAGCTTCAGGAAGGCCTCAAGCGCCTGGAGCAGGAGATCACCGCTGCCCGCGCACTGCTGGCGGAAGCGCACCGCAACCTGGCGGTCTTCCGCAAGCTCCAAGAACGTGATGCCGCCGAACAGGCCCGTCGCGCCGAACGTCAAGCCGCCCGTCGTATGGAGGAGTTTGCCGCCCGGCGCTTCCATGAACGTCAGGCATCCACCGCAGTCCGCACCGAGGAGACCCGGCGATGAACGGCTTCATCCGTACCCTGGCCTATGGCCTCGCCGCAATCTGCATCGTGTTGCTGGTCGGCGGCGTCACGGCGCTCACCAGCCTGCGCGCCAACGGCATGCTCAACGCCAAAGCCCTGCGTCCGTTGGTGCTCACCGCCGAGGAACAGGCGTGGATCGAGAGCATGCGCAACCGTCCAGCGGAAGCGCCAGAGATCCCCACGCCCGCGCCGGCCAACGAACAGGAACTGCTCACCCACATCGCCGAGATGGCCGGTGCCGCGCACGCCAATCAGCTGATGACCCGCCTGCGGCGACAACAGGAGGCGCTGGATGAACGCCAGGTGCACCTCGACCAGCAATGGGCCGATTTGCAGTTGGCCAAGGCCGGACTCGAACGGCTGCAACGGCAGGTGCAGGACCAGGAGCGGGTCCTGGCCGACCAAGCCAAGACCCAGGCCGACGAACATGCGCGCTGGGCTGCGGCGCAGGCCAACGAAGCGCAGCGCATGCAGGTGATGGCCGACGTCGAAAAGGCGCGCTACCGCGATCAGGCCAAACTGTTCGAGCAGATGAAGGACAACGCCTGGCAGAGCCTGCGGCGTTTCACCCCGCGTGAGATCGCGCGCTACCTCGCGCTGATGGATCCGAAAAAGGCCTCACGTCTGCTGGTGCTGGCGCAGCAAGATGCGGAATACCCCACGGTCGCGGTGGCCATCCACCAGGAGATGCTGCGCATCGACCTGGAGGCCGCGAGCGGCACGCAGATCCAGCGGCTGGCGACGCTCTACTCCTTCATGCCGGCGGAACGCATCGTGCCCTACCTCGATCAGGCCAGCCCGCAGGAAGTGGCCGACATCCTGGTGGCTATGGAGGCCAACACTCCGCCGAAGAAGCGGGCCGAATTGATGGAGGCCCTGCGCAAGCAGGACAGCCGTCGGGAACAGGACATCCGTAGCCTCATCGAGCGGGCGCAGAAACCGGCCGTGGCCGGCGGAGCCCCGCAATGATCAGGCCACTGATTCGCCGCATCCATGCCATCCTGGCCAAGCGATGCACAGGCGGTCCTGGGCATCTGCGCAGGACCGGGGTATGCTCTCCCACGATACCCGCGGTTGTTACCGTCGCACAGGAGATTGATCATGGCTGAACATGCTGCACCCGCGGCCCCGGCTGTCCCAGCCGCGCCGACGGGAGAAAAAGCAAAGGGCGGCATGATGGGCCCGCTGGCTGCCGTCGTGGTCCTGATCGGTGTCGGCGCTGGGTTGGGCTGGTACGTCAGTTCCCTGTTCGCTTCGGTCAAAGCCGAGGGTGCGACAGAAGCCCAGACGGTGGTGCACAAGGAAGACGCCCATACCGGCATCGCGCACCTCACCGAGGTGTCGATGCCTGATCTGATGAGCAACGTGCGCAACCAAGCCGGTCGCCGCTTCATCAAGGTCTCATGCTCGTTCTGGGTCGGCCACGAAGAGGCGACCAAGGCCGGCTTCGGTGGCGGCGGCGGCCACGGTGGCGCGGGCGGCGGCACCGAGGTCAAACGCATCGTGCAGATGGCGCTCGAAGAACACCTGCGCAGCTACGACATCGATGAACTGACCGGCCCGAACATTTCGCTCCAGCTCAAGAAGGGCTTCAAGGACCGCATCGAAAAAACCCTGCGTGAACTCTATCCCGACCTCAAGGCGGACCAGGAACTGGTCCACCGGGTGGTCCTGACCAATCTCCTGGTGCAGTAAGGTCACGCCATGGGCGACGAGATCCTGTCATCTGAAGAGCTCGATGCCCTGCTCGCCTCGGTCGAGGAGGTTGGCGCCGGCAAGCGCAAGCGCGAGAAGCGCATCATCGAGTACGATTTTGTCCGCCCGAACAAGTTGTCGGGTGAACAACTGCGTTCGCTGCAGCGCATGCACGAAGCGATCGCGCAGAACATCACCATGCTGCTGTCGACCTACCTGCGCATCAACATCGAGGTCAACATCATCTCGCTTGGCGAGCTGACCTTTGAGGTGTTCCGTAATTCGTTGCCCAATCCCACGGTGATCAACGTCCTGTCGATGTCGCCGATCCAGGAACGCGGCGTCGCGACCATGGACATGAAACTCGCGTTCAGCCTGATCGATCGCATGCTCGGCGGACCTGGCAAACCCCTCGACCGCATCCGCACGCTCACCACCATCGAACAGAGCCTGCTCGACAACGTGATCAAACGCTTCCTCGACCAGCTGGCCGCCGGCTGGAAGGAACTCGTGACGTTCAATCCGGTGGTCGAAGCGCGCGAGATGGACCCGCAGTTTGTGCAGGTCATCCCCAGCTCAGAGATGGTGCTGGTGGCGACCTTCAGCATCACCGCCCCTGGCGAGATCGAACCAGGCGAGTTGTGTTTCTGCATCCCCTTCATCAGCCTCGAAGGCATGGTCAGCCAACTCGGCAACCAGTTCCGCTTTGCGGCGATGAAACGCACCCAGAGCCCAGGGCAGCGCAAACACCTCGACCGGGTGGTGAAGCAGACCACGCTGGAGATCGGCTGCGAGCTCGGCACCACCAGTCTGACCATCGGTGAGGTGCTCGACCTCAAGGTCGGCGACGTGCTGGTGCTCGACCAGGGCCATGACGAACAGCTCGTCGGCCGCGTCGCCGGGTTGCAACGGCTAATGGGCCGGCCGGGCATCATCGGCCGCAAGGCCGGCTACCTGGTGGAACGTGTGATCCCCGCAGGCAAGAATCCGCTCGATCGCGATTGAGCGCAGCGAGAACTGTAGAAAGCGCAGAAGAAGGACCAGCCATGCCAGATGCTCCCACCACGACCGTGCCGCAGGATATCCAGCCGGCCGCCTTCCCCGACCTGAGCGGCGCCGGTGGCGGCGCCGTCGGTCAACCCAATCTCGAACTGGTGCGCGACATCCAGGTGACCCTAACCGTCGAACTGGGCCGCACCGACATGATCATCCAGGACATCCTGGAGCTGACCGCCGGTAAGGTCATCGAGCTGGACCGCCTAGCGGGTGAGCCGCTCGACATCCTGGTCAACGGCAAGCTGCTGGCCAAGGGCGAGGTGGTGGTGGTGGATGAGAACTTCGGCGTGCGCATCACCTCGATCATCGACGCCAAATCGCGCGAGCATGCGTTGGCGGCCGAGGGCGGTAAGAGCTGAGCGCGATCCTCGGACGGTGGTCGGTGTCGGCGGTAGCTGACACCAGAATCCGCTCTCCAGCCATCGGCTTGCATGTGAATTACGGGCGGGCCATACTCCGCCCCACGCCGGATCGGGAGACCACACGTGGCTACCAAACTAAAATTCACCTACCTTGCCCGCGATGCCTCAGGACGTGAGGTAAAGGGCAACATCGAGGCTGAGACCGAGGCCGAAGCCACCGGTCGTCTGCGTCAGCAACAACTTTCGATCGTCAAACTTGATAAGGCCGGCGGCGGCAAGGGTTTCAATGTCACCCTGTTCGCCGGCTCAGTGTCGCGCAAATGCAACACCAGTGAGTTGTGCCTCTTCACCCGCCAGCTCGCGACCATGATCGGTGCGGGCATTCCGTTGCTCGAGTCCTTCGAGATCCTTGCCGAGCAGACGCTCGACCAGAACAAGGGTTTCGGCATGGGCCTGCAGGAGTGCGCCGACTTCGTGCGCGGCGGAACCGAGATCAGCGAGGCGATGACCAAGTTCCCGCGCATCTTCCCGGAAATCTATATCAACATGGTGAAGGCGGGCGAAGCTTCGGGCCAGCTCGATATCATCCTCAACCGCTTGGCGGAGTTCCTTGAAGCCAGCGAATCGCTCAAACGCGAAATCAAATCGGCGATGACCTACCCGATCATCTCGCTGGTGCTGATCTTCGGTATCACTGGCTACCTGCTGGTCGGCGTAGTGCCCAAGTTCAAGGATATGTTTACCGCGTTGAAGGGCGAACTGCCGGCGATCACCCAGTACGTGTTGGCAGTATCGAACTGGCTGACCAACAACGTCCTGACCGTGATCGGCATCGCAATCGCCACGTTCATCGGCTACAAACTGGCTATGCGTACTTATCAGGGCCAGAAGATCCGCGACACCATCTGGCTGAAGCTGCCGGTATTCGGGCCGCTGTTCCAGAAGGTCGCGATCAGCCGCTTCGCGCGCACCTTCGGCACCCTGTTGTCGTCCGGTGTGCCGCTGCTCGGCGCTTTGGAGATCGTGGCCTCCACGGCGGGCAACCGGGTGATCGAAGAGACCCTGAAAGAGACGCGCGAAACGGTGCGCAAAGGTGAAAGTATCACCACACACTTGCAGACCTCGTGGGTGTTCCCGCCGATGGTGGTGAAGATGATCGGCATCGGTGAGAAGTCCGGTGCGCTTGAAACTCTGCTGGCGAAGATCTCCGACTTCTATGACGAACAGGTGCACGCCACCGTGAAAGCCCTGACCAGTTTGATCGAGCCGTTCATGCTGATGATCATGGGCGCGGTGGTGGGCATCATCGTGCTGGCGATCTTCTACCCGATCCTCCAGCTCCAGAGCGCCGTGCGCAATTCGTAAGGCTACGCACAACCGCTGGCCAAGTTCGCACCCCGGCAGTCACTGTCGGGGTGCGTGTGTTTGGCGGGTGGCCGTTGGCGCGGCGCGATTCCCGCATTGAATGACCACCATGGATCCGCTGTCTCCCGTTCGCGACCACTCACGCCGTCGGACCTCCTTGTTCGGCGACCGGAGTCGCGGCGAACGCCGGGGCGATGTCAGAACCCAGGCGCGCCAGGTCAGCTTGGTTCGGCTGCTGCTCATCACCATGGGCTTCGCGGTGCTGGCGATCATCATCCAGGGACGCAGACCAGAACTGGTGGAGCCGGCGGCGACCTACCTGCGCAGCCTGTTGGTGGTGACCACCGCGGTTGCCGTGCTGCTGTTCTCCACCGTGTGGCTGGCGCGTTGGCGTTGGCAACTGGCTCTGCACCTGGTGTTCGACTTGGTGTGGATCGGACTGCTGCTGCATTACAGCGGCGGCGTGTCTTCGCCTGGCGTGGTGCTGTTGTTCGCCGTGGTGCTGGTGGGAACCTTGGTGCTGCCAGGCGTCGCGCTGTTCGTCCTGCCGGCGCTGGCCAGTCTGGTGTTGGCGGTCAACGCCAGCATGTATTTGGCTGGGCACGCGCCATTTCCGGCGGAATTCCTCGCCCTCAATCCGGCCCTGACGCAGACCGATCGCATCCTGGGGGTGCTCGCCACCCAGGTCGGCGCGTTGTTCCTGGTCGATCTGCTTGGGCAATTGCTGGCGCGTCGCCTGCGCGAGCAGCGCATCTTCACTGGCGAAGTGCTGGATCGCCTGGGGGAAGGCGTGTTGGCGGTCGATCGCGTCGGCGCAGTGGCCTACGCCAATGCCGAGGCCATGCGTCTGCTCAAACTCACCGGACCGGTGGAAGGGGTACCGTCCGCGACGCTGCTCAGCGATCCGGCGTCGGCGCCGGTGCTGGCGTTGCTGGCAGGCGACCGTTGCCCGGCGCTGGAACGGTTCACCACCACCGAGGGTCAGCAATTGGTGCTGCGGGTCACCGAACTGCTCGATCGTCGTGAACAACCGCTCGGGCGGACGCTCATCATCGCCGATGAAACCCGCCTGCGTCTGCTGGAGGACAGCGCGCACCGTGCGGAGAACCTCGCCTCGCTGGGAGAGATGGCCGCCGGCATCGCCCATGAAGTGCGCAATCCGCTGACCAGCCTACGTGGCTGCGCGCAGGAACTGGCGGAGATGGCCAAAGAGGCGCACAATGGCGATGCCGAAAGTCTGGCGCGCATCATGGTCACCGAGGCCGATCGATTGGCGCGTATTGTCGAGGACTTCCTCGCCTTGTCGCGCCTGCGTTCGCCCGAGCGTTCGCCCACCGAACTGGAGCCGGTGATCGCTGAGTTGCGCACCATGACCAGCCAACGGCGGGATCTGCCGGAGGGATTTTCTGCCAGTTTTGCCTGCGAGGACGGATGTGGCAGCATTCTCGCCGATGGTGGCCAGTTGCGGCAGGTACTCAGCAATCTGATCAACAACGCCATCGATGCGCTGCGCCAAGTCAGCGATCCGAAGTTGACCGTGCGGGTGCGGGCGATGGATCGGGACTGCGCCCTCGGCTCGCCGAGTGTTGAAATCGCCGTGAGCGACAACGGCTGCGGCATCCCTGCCGAGCAACGGGAGCGGGTGTTCACGCCCTTCTTCAGCACCAAGGCGCAAGGCACCGGTCTCGGTCTCAGCCTAGTCCAACGCATCGTGCGTGAACATGAAGGGCTGTTGTCACTCACCAGTGAGGTCGGTGTCGGCACCACCGTGACCATCTTGTTGCCGACGCACTCGCACACGCGGGTGTTCAAACGCGCACTTGGCGGAGGGTGAGGAATTACCCGAGGGGCTAGGGGCTAGGGGCTATGGTCGTGGTAAGGACGCGTGCCGTGTTGCTCAAAGCCCATCGTCATCACACGCCCCTAGTGCTTCGTCAGAGCAATAACGTACGGTGCGGATGCAATGGCTACAGGCTACAGGCTACCGGATTTCTACCGGACGTCGCAGTACGATCCTGTGGTCTGTAGCCTGTAGCCTGTAGCCCGTGGTTTGCTCTTTAGGATGCCAGACTTTATCGCTTTGACGATGCATTAGCCCCTCGCCCCTCGCCCCACGGTAATGTCGTGCGTACGTCTGACGGAAGCGTTACGAATCGCGTCGGACGTTAGAGAAAATGTTTCGACAACCGCGGCCCTTCCTGGGTCGCATAGTTGTTGCCACACGCGCCATAGAGACGCGCGCAGGGTTTCACCAGGGTTTCATAGGCCATGGCGCAGATCGGCTGGCCGTGGCGCAGGATGAGGTCGTCCTGATGCGGACGCACTTCCAGCACCGCCGGTGCACCACGGTGGTCGGCGCCGAACACGCCCCAGCCTGGGTCGAAGAAGCCGGCGTAATGCGCGCGGAACTCACCGGCGGTCGGATCGAACGGCACCATCTCGCAGGCGAGGTCCGCCGGCACCACCACGCGTTCGCGTGTGGCAAGGATGTAGAAGTGGCCCTGCTCCAAGCAGAGGAACCCGGAATCCGGTTGCTGCAGGGGGGCGAAGAAATGTTTCGGCTCGTGGGCGGCGAGTTTGGTCAGGACCAGCGGGTGGTGCGTGCGTTTGGCAACGAAGCCGACCACCGGGCGATCAAGGTCGGCGGTCATGATCAGCCGTCCATCGAACAACGACGACAACGGCGATGGTGTACCCGTTGGTTCCCACAACAGCGGCTGGCGGCGGTGACGCTCAGCGAGTTCGCTCTGGGAGAGAATGTGGCGATCAGCAAAGAAGATCGCTTGATTCAGGCTGACGCCGGCTTGCGCGACGACGTTGAAGCTGCGTGGAATCAGTTCGAGCCAGAGTTCCCCGCGGTAACCCGCGGGGATACGGTCGTAACGTGGGCTGCCATCCGCCAATACGCGCGTGGCCAAGTCGACGCGCCCGGTGCTGCTCTTGCCGTTGGCATAGGCTTCGATGCCCGGCGGCAAGGCGAGACGCTCACGCAGCAGCACCAGATAGACCTGATCGCGTCCAAGGCACACCGGGGTGCTGAGATCGACTTTTTCCAACGCCAGGTTGCGAACGAGGTCGCGCACCGATTCGCTCGGCATCGGCAGGATCGAACCCGGCATGCGGTACGCTTCGATGTCGAGCGTCAGGTCGATGCTCGCGGGCTGGATCTGATCCGCCTTGATGCCACCGACGGCGGTGACGTGACCTGCGTTCACCAGGGCGGTGAGGCCATCGACTTCAAGAGTGCCGGAAACGGGACGGGGCGCAGCGGTGGGCATGGGCGGGATCGTGGAGCGATTGAGCGGTGGTCCAGGGGGAGTGGAGAAAAGCACGCGCCGGTTCAACCCATGCGAAACACCACCACCGAAATCGCGCTGACGGCCGCGGTTTTATCGCTGTTCACGTACACATGTCGTCGATGGCCTGGGAACTGCACCAGCGCGCCCGCGGGAACCTCCACCTGCTCGTCTTCGATGTGCAGCGTGGCGCGCCCACTCAGGCAGTAGAAGAACTCTTGGGCGCCAAGCGGATGCGGCCGGCCGACGCTGTGGCATTCCGGTTGCAGGGTGACGTGGTTGATCTCGACGCCTTTGGAGGCGATGGGTGACACCAAACGTGCGGCAAAACGTCCGTGATCAGCGCGGTATTCCTGCTGCTCCTTCGGCATGACTTTGTAATGGCGATGTTCCGGTGGCAGGACGAGCAACTCATCGAGGCTGACGTGCAGCGCCTTGGCCACCGCCAACACGCTCTGCACGCCGGGGTTGGCGCCGTCCTGCTCCATCGCCGCCAGGGTGGCGCGCGGCAGGCCGGCCTGCTCGGCCAGATCGGCCTGGGTGAGTTTGGCCTGTTTGCGCAGGCGACGGAGGTTGGGGGCGAGGGCGTCCACGGGCGGTTCTCCGCCGGCCAATGGTCCGGAAAAATTCCAGGATGCCAGCAGGGCAGCCTGGGATTCCAGGATGCCCGGCTTGCGGTGGGGTGGGCCGGCTGCGTACAATCGCGCTCAGCCACCCGCCGCAGCACACCTGCTGTGGCCAGTTCAGCCCAAGGAATACCTCATGCCCTTCACCCTGCCCCCACTGCCCTACGCCGTCGACGCGCTCGAACCGCACCTGACCAAAGAGAACCTCGAACTGCACCACGGCAAACACCACAACGCCTACGTGGTCAACCTCAACAAATTCGCCGACGACAAGAAAGTCGACGGCACCAAGAGCCTGGAAGACATCATCATGTCCTCCGACGGCCCGGTGTTCAACAACGCCGCGCAGATCTGGATCCACACCTTCTACTGGCACAGCATGAAGCCCAAGGGTGGCGGCGAGCCGACCGGTGCGTTGGCCGAAGCCATCACCCGCGACTTCGGTTCCTTCGCCAAGTTCAAGGAAGAGTTCACCGCCGCCTGCGTCAGCCAGTTTGGTTCCGGCTGGGGTTGGTTGGTGGTTGAGGGCGGCAAGCTCAAGGTCACCAAGACCTCGAACGCCGACCTGCCGATGAAGTACAAGCAGACCGCGCTGATCACCTGCGACGTGTGGGAGCACGCGTACTACCCGACGTACAAGAACCTGCGTCCGAAGTACGTCGAAGTGTTCCTCGCCAGCCTGGTGAATTGGGAGTTCGCCGCGGCGAACTTCGCCAAGGCGAAGTAAGCGTCGACCTGCGAGCTTCGAGTTCATCGCGGATAGCAAGAAACCCCTGGCGTGAGCCAGGGGTTTCTTTTCACAGCTCACAGCTCGTAGCGATCCTCCATCAGTCATCTGCCAATATGGACAACCGACAGCCGATCAAACCGCAGAGACGCAGAGGCACGAAGAGGGCCGCAGAGCGGAGAGCAATCACGGTTTCGTCTCTGCGGCCCTCCTCTTACCTCTGCGTCTGCGGTTCGATTTGCCTGTTCGTTTCGATCGATGGATTAGCTACGCTTTCGGTGGTTCCGGATCGTCCTGGCCGGCGGCGGTTTCCGACTCCGCGTGTTTGGCCAGATCTTCCGGCCGCGCACGCTTGAGGAACCCCATGGCGAAGATCATCAGGATCAGCAGCGATGACGCGGTGTGGTCGATGTGCAGCAGCGCGCGCCCGTGCAGGTTCCAGTAGCTGCGCGCCTCGCGATATTCTTTCTCTGAGGTGAAACGGGTCTCTTCCGGTGCACTGGCCGAGCCGCCGTACGCTTTGATCACGAAGGGGATGGAGACCGCCGGCTTATGATGCTGGTGTACCAGCTTAATGTACTGTGCCGAAGTGGTGTAGGCCAGTTCCTTGGGCAAGGGGCGCTCGCGTCCAACCACGTCGCCTGGCAGTTCCAGCACCAGCTTCAAGCCGATGGTCGCCACCGCCAGAAAGGCAGCGGTCTCCAGGTGCGGGAACTTGCGCAGCAGGACGATAAAGCCCTGCGCGGCGAAACGCATGACCAGGATGTAGACGAAACCGGCGATCAGCAGGACGTAGAACTTGTCCGATAGCGCCACCGCCGCGGCGATCGAGTCGACCGAAAAGGCGATGTCGGTGCATTCGACCATCACCACGGTGCTCCAGAACACCGACAGTCCAGGGATGCGCCACAATTTCTTCGGCTGGTCATCCGGTTCGAGCGGGTTCTGATGCGCTTTCATGAAGTGGTTGCCGGCGATCCACAGCAGGTACAGGCCGCCCAACACTTTCAGGTACCACTGGCTGATGATCCAGGTTGCCAGGCACAACGCGATGAACAGGAAGGTGTAGGCCCCGATGATGCCGTAGCGCAGGGCGCGGCCCTGTTGTTCCTTCGGCAGCTTGCGCACCAGCATCGCCAGCGCGACCGCGTTGTCGCAGGACAACAGCCCTTCGAGCACAATCAGCGTGGCGATGACCAGCAGGTCGCTGACGTGGAAACGATCAAGGTCGAGAAAGTCGAGGATGCCGTCCATATGGGGGCGGCAGCCTCCGGGCGATCAGCGCGGCGACAAGGGGATTCAGGAACGATCCGGGTGGATCTTCGCCGTGACCGGAGTCAGCGTGGGATGGCGCGGACCAAGCTGTAGCTCTGGCCAACGCGGATGGTCTCACCACGGGCATGCGCCGTTACGCGGCTACGGCGTGCTCCGCGGCCAGGGCCGAGTTCTGGGGTGTGCGCCTCGAAAAACAGGCGGCCACCGGTGATCCGTTGGTAGGCGATCCACTCATCACCCACGCGCACCATTGAGCCAGGTGCCGAGGGCAAGGCGTTTATGCCAGTGTACTGTACCACGTTCGTCGGTGGTCGTGCGTCCGGATCCGCGAGCGGGCTGTTGACGAGGTCGTTCTGCAGGGTTCCGCGTGGTGAGAAACGTCCACCGCCGGTGAGCACAAACGACAAGCGGATGGCGGACGGGAAGGGTGGCTTGGGAACCGATCGGGCAGCATTGGCTGCCGGCGGAATCCACCCTTGTGGTCGGGTGTCATAAACTTCGTCGCCGTCCGTGGGGTTGTTGATCGCCGGTCCCCACGGGCCCAGCCGCGTGCCGCCGTTGGCATCGAGCTGTTCCCAGTCTGGTTGTCCACGTTGATTCTTGGGCCGTTGCATCCCTGGGATGTCGTTGAGCGCTAACCACGCACTGAAATGCAGGCAGCCCTGCGTCAGCACCGCGCTAGGGATGACGACATTGAGGTCCGCGGGGCCACCATTGTTGGTCGAACCGCCGCCGGTGCCGACCGGTGCCCGCCAATTGTAACGGCCGGTGAAGGCGATGTCGGCCACGCCCGGCTGGTCGGCCAGCGCGCGCATGATGATGCGCCCGAACCAGTCGGTGTTTTGTGGCGGGCCCGGGCGACAAGCGGCGATCTGGCCGGTGCTGTCGCCTTTGGCATTGAAGCCTTCAGCGGCCAAGGTGTCGAAGTTGGTGATAATCTGCCCGCCGACGCCGCTGGTGATCACCAACGACGAGATGAAATCGAGCACATCACGCGAATCATCCAGCACCAAGCGACGCAGGCGTGGCTCCTCGCCAGAAGTCTCCTCTACCCAGGTCCCGACCAGGGAGCGCGAATTCTGCCCCCGTGCGCCAATGCCGTCCGGATTCTGTCCCGCCGTGGTGTAGGCCACCAGGGTGTTGCCACTGTCAGTCGGTTTGCCGGCAAAGAACCAGCCGTCACCAGTTTCCGGGACTAAATGGTTGAGGTCGTCGCTCACCGCACCGAGCACCGCCACCACTTCGTCGTTCGCCGCGCGGCTGAATTCGCCGCGGCGGAACAACTCGCTGCTCATCAGCATGATGCCGACCATCGCGCCGCTGACGACGACGAAGATCATCAGCGAGACCATGATCTCGATAAGGGTGAAACCTCTCTTGGATTGCCCCCGTCCGAAAGTCCGGAGGTGCGGAAGTCCGGATGTCTTGTGGGCGTGCATTGGCAAGTGATCCGTTCCGCGCTGATCGTTCAGTCGTGCCAGGAACTCAGGTGAATGTTGATGAAGAGGACTTACGGACCTCCGGACTTCCGGACTTCCGGACTGTGGCAATCTCATCGTGCGTCCTCTACCTGCAGAATCTTGGCCGGCGCGCGGACACGCAATTTGACTTTGCCGATCATCGGCGCGGTGTTGCCGAAGGTGGCCACCTTGTCTAAGAACGTCGCCGCCGCGTTGGCATTCTGGCCACTGCCACCTTGGGCCGGATCCGCTGGTGGCAGACGGTATTCCCAGCGCACCCGCACCTCGACTCCGTCCACCGCCTTAGTCTGCAGGCGTGAGCAGATCGCACTGGCATCCTGACCACCGGCACCGACGCGCAGGGAGAAACTGCTCGCCAGTGATTCCTCCCAGTCGAAGCCCTGATCAAGGGCGGAGGCCAGCACGTTGAAGGTGCCCACACCGTCGTCGAGCAATTCGAGGTCGACGATGCCGGTGCCGCCCGTCAGCCAGGTGTCGTGGAAGCGGACGGGGAAGCCCATCCAGGCGTACATGCGGCAGCGCATCAGCGCCGAGCGCTGATCGGTCGACAGACCGGTCCACATCGGCGATTGCTGATTGGGCATGCCGCTGGGATAACGCGGCCACCAGCCGATCACCAGGGTGTCTTGCTGCGGATTACCGCCGCTGTTGCGCGCCCCCGGCCACGACCCCTGCGGCGTGGTGTTGTACATCCCGCGGTGCCATGGCGCGACACAGCGGCTCGGTGCGGTGATCAGCTCCATCTTGGCACCGTCGCTGGAGCAGAGCAGCAGCGCGGGAGCGTTGAGCGTCTCGTAGGGATTGTTCTTGTCGGCCTGGGTACTGACGAAGAGTTCCTGTTCGTTGGCGCCACTTTGCGCCAAGGCTTGCGTCAATCGTCCGACCGGCCCGATCGGCAGCACCACCACCGGCTCAGGACCACGGTGGATTCCTGGTTTGGAGCCCAGCAGTCCACGACCGATCAGGCGGATGGTGCTGCGCGTGGCGTCCCAGTCATTGCCCTGTTGCTGACGTTCGTAGGCGAACACTTCCCCGCCGATCAGCACCAGTCCCAGTTCGCGGTCGAAAACCGGATTGGTGGTTTGGATGACCACTGAGCCGTTCAATGCCGCGGCGGTCAGCCATTGCTGTGCGCTGGTGAGTTCGGGGCCACTCGTGCCCAGGCGGATGACCATGTTGTCTGGCACGGTGCGTGCCATGCGCTGCATATGCTCGTACTGGCTGCGCAAGGTCTGGTAGGTTTGCACGAGTTGCCGGTATTGCTGCTCCATTTGCAGAAGTTGCTGCAACGCTTGCTGGAAGTTGGCGGCATCAAACACAGGGAATCCACTGGCCAGCACCGGCACGATAAGGGTTAACGGTGCTGAGACCAACACGACGAGCAAAGACACGACGGGCTTACGGAACCATTTCTGGGTCATAGAAACTCCTCTTT
>JANPLC010000002.1:0-3325 GCA_031426335.1 Planctomycetota bacterium | reverse complement strand
CGTGGATGGGGCGTCACGTTGCTGGGTCGTTCGCCGGAGCGCGTGGCGGCGGCGGCGGCGGAATGCCCTGGGACAACAACCCTGGTAGCTGATCCCACCGATGTCGACGCTCTGCCAACCTACGCACCGACGCTGCGCGAACATCGGCCGGACGGCTTCCACGCCGTAGTCTGCAGCGTCGGGTCGGTACTGTTGCAGCCCGCGCACCGTGTCAGTGCCACTGCGTGGCGCGCCGTGCTGGCGGCCAACCTCGATGCGGCGTTCGCGGCGCTGAAACTGGCGAGCGAATTGTTGCCGCAGGGCGGTTCATTGCTGCTGTTTTCTAGCGGCGCGGCGCGCATCGGCCTGCCCAACCACGAGGTCATCGCTGCGGCAAAGGCCGGCATCGAAGGACTGGTGCGCTCGGCGGCGGCAAGCTACGCCCGGCGCAATCTGCGCATCAACGCCATCGCCCCAGGATTGACCGACACGCCGCTGGCAGCCCCCCTATTGGCTTCACCCGCCGCACGCAAGGCGTCGGAGTCCTTTCACGCCCTTGGGCGTATTGGCGATCCGGCGCAGGTGGCGCGCATCGCGGCAACCCTGATCGATCCCGCCAATGACGGCATCACTGGCAGTATCGTCGCCGTCGATGGTGGTCTGGGGCAATGCCGAACGTGAGATCGGTAGGCTCAGCTACTGTCCGTTGTCAGGACCAGACCGGTGGCGACAAAAGACCCCGCCATGTTAGCCCTCTCGACTTATCGCTCTTTCCTGTGGGTTAGCGGTCTCCTGCTGATTGCCGTCGTCCATCTGCAAGCCGCGGCTCAGAACATCGCCGAGGTGGTCTTTGATGGACTGCCTGAGGGTATCACCCAGGACCACATCACGACGGCGCTCACCCAGAAGGCCGGCGCCAGCTACGACAAGGCGCAGCTGCCGGCAGACCGGGACCGCGTGGTCGGACGACTGAAAGACCAGGGCTATCTGGACGCGGATGCGCGTTCCACGGTAAGTTTCATTCCCGCCGGCATCCGCCTGTCCTACGCGGTCAAGGCGCGCAACCGCTACACGGTGGAGTCCGTGCGCGCCGAAGGCATCGCTGAAGCGGATCTCGCCGCCATCCTCACCACCGCCAAGATCGGCAAGGAGACCCTCTGCACGCAGGAGGTCATCGATCGACTGGTGCCGGCAATCGCGCCGAAACTCGGCGTGAACGTGCTCTACATCAACGTGGAGTGGAAGACCAACGCGGACAAGCAGCAGGCCGTGTTGATCCTGCGGAAGTGAACCTGAACGCGGGGGTGCCCCTGGCCGGCTGGTCGCCGACCAGGGAACCATCTCCGCGTAGTCTTACGGTGCCGACTTCACCGCCAAATTAGTGATCGCCTTGCCGTCCTTGTCGAGGAAGCGCAACGCCGCGGCCCAGTCGTTCTTCTGGTTGATGGCTTTGAACACGATCACATTCACGCCCTTGGTCAGCGCAACCCCTGGGACCTTGTCGCTGTCCTGTTCGATGCCACGGGTCTCAGCGAATTTGTGCACTTCCTTGCCGTTGAGCCAGACCTTTGCCTGATCGTTGCTACCGATGGCCATGGTCAGCCCAGGCATGTCGGCTTCGGCAACCACATAGGTCACCAAGTAGGCGAGCACGTCCTCGTTACGCGTGCCGAGCGCGGTATTGATGTCGAGGTGATACTCCGCCGCTTTCGCGGCCTTCCACGTGCCATCCTTGTCGCCGACCTTCTGCGCGTCGCCGGCCTTGGGTTTGAGGTCGCCTTCTTTGGCGATCTGCGCCATGTCGATGGCGTCAGCGCCGGTATCTTCCGGCAGCGCGAACGGCGCGAGCACCAACCAATCACGGACGAACCCTTCGCCATCAACCTTGCTGTCGGCGGCGTACAGGGCGCTGCCAAGCGATGACATCAGGATCAGGCTGGTGACGAGTGACGTGAGTTTGGACATGAGTCCTCCGTTGGACTGGGTGGGGAGAGTGGGAGAGCTGTGGCGAGGATCTAGCGATCCGCCTTCGCAGTGACAAGGAGCAGAGCCCACGTCTGTCTGAAGCGTGTGCCCTGCGCTGAGCCGGTGCACCACGCGAGGCCTACAACGCACCTGGATTCGTTGTCAGGTGAACCTGAACGGGCGATGGATCGAACACAGAGAACCAGAGAACCAGAGAACCAGAGCAGACAGAGAGTTGCATGCTCGCACACGGTCACCTCATGGATGAAGCGACGATCGAAGGTAAAGCCTTAGTGTATTCTCTGGTGCTCTGGTGCTCTGTGTTCTATCGACGGATTTAGGGCCAATCGATTGCGTAAGGACGCGGAGGACGACGGCTGATCAAGGTCAGAACGTCGGCCCGATGAAGAGATAGACGGCGTAGTTATCGCCGTCGGTGTAGCCGGCCCCCAGGTAACACTGACCAACGATGGTTTCGGCACCGACGAACACCGAAGTCGCCAGATGCAGGTCGTCAAAGGCGACCTCGTCACGTGCCTGCCAGACGTTGCCGGCCTCCAGCGTCATACCGACGAATGGGGCGATGCTGAGCGCTGTGGTGCGCTGCCCCAACAGATAATGGGCCTGCAACACCCCCAGCAGAAGTTGATCGCCGGAAAGTTCGTAGGGCGAGAGACCACTGAGCCGACGAAAACCACCCAGGTTGAACTCATTGCCAAAAGCGGGATCGCCAGCCACGGTGCTACCAACCTCGAATGACGTGAGGATGGTAAAGCCACTCATAGTCAGTGGCAGCGACACCTCGCCAAAAATGACGGTCTTGTCATCGCCGTAAGTGAAATCGCGAAAGCGTTCCGTCCAACCGATCAGGCCATAAAAACCGCGGGTGGGCAGGATAACGCTGTCGAGGGTGTCGATGGTGAGCTCCGCGTGCACCAGGTGTTCTTCGACATGAAACGAATCGCGCGGGAACCCTGGAGGAACAATACGCGGTTCCGCCGTGCCGGAATCCCAGGCATAGCCCACGCGGATCTCTCCCCAGTAGCCCAGGTTGCGGCCGATATCGAGTCCCAGTTGGTAGGTATCGATGTCGTATTCCGCCACCGGCTCACGATTCACGATGATGGGCACGGTGTCGTATTCGTATTGCGCGAACGGCGACACGAACCAACGCAGACCGGGGTCGAGCGGTTGATAGAACTCGCTGAACACCCGACCGCGGGTGCCGATCTGGACCTCATTGCGCCATTCGCCGCCCCAACTGTTGAGCGGTGTCCAGGTGTGTTGGATGCCGACATCGAATTCACCTTCGCCTTGCAGATCAGAACTGACGCCAAGCCCAAAACGAAAGTAGTTCGGTCCCCAGCTTTTCTCCTGTGGG
>JANPLC010000001.1:0-9292 GCA_031426335.1 Planctomycetota bacterium | reverse complement strand
GTCTGCGCAGCCTTTACGGATGGAAACCGCCGACGGATGAAAATTCACTTTGCGGCGCAGACTGAAGTCCGCGCTCCCAGGGGGACAGTCTTACTTTATCGCGGCGGTTGCGGTCAGGCCGGTGAGGGCGTCGCGCAGGTGCACGGTGAGTCCGGTGCCGTCCTCTGGTGCCAGCGGGAACATCAGCGAACCCGCACCGTCGGTGCCGGTGGTGACGTTGCGCACTAGGTGGCGGAGTGCCTTGCCGTCCTTGCCGCGCACCTCGACGTGGACGACGTGACCGCTGATGGTCGGCTGATCAGCGCGCACCTGCCACGTGATGGTGAGGTCATCGTTCGCGACGGAGGCCTTCGCTTCCAAGCCGCTGACGGTGTACGGCAGCACCGCGAGCGGATGCCCATCACCGGCCTGCACGTTGACGGTGATCGCACCATCTTTCACGGGAACGACCTTGCCGCTGCGGCAATCGATGATGGTGACCTTGCCCAAGCCCGCGACGCCGACCGTCACCGGCTGGATCTCCGCACCACCGCTGGTGTCGGGTTCGATGTAGGGCACGCCGTCAGCCCCGACCACTTCCTTGGTTCCGACCGGGTCGCGCAACAGGGTCAAGATGCGCGCACCGCCCACACCATCGATCGCATGCAGCACTGGCGTGATGCCAGTGGACGGAGTCAGGTTGAGCCAGGGCCTCACTCCTGGTTTGCTGAACGACACAGAGAACGACGTGAAATCACCGAGTTTCGTCAGGCGTTCGGCCACGCGCTCTGGCAACGTGACTGGACGCAGGAATTCATCCAACTCAGGCACCTCCGTTACCAACACGGCACCGCCATCGTCGAGCAGCTTCGTCAGTGCTGGCAACAACGGCAGGTCGCCTTTCTTCTCACCACGACCGACGGCAAGGGTCATCGGCAGCACCAACGCACGTATTCCGCGCTTGGCCAGTTCGCCGTTCGCCACCTGCTGCTCCGACAGCAGCAGCGGGTCATGACCGGCGGCATACAGCGCGTTCATCACCTTCGCTTCGGCCTGCTTGAAGTCCTCGAACTTCCCGCGCAGCCAGGCAGCACGTTGGCTGGTGGCGCTCCACAACACTGCGACCGGCGAGAACTGTCTGGTCGACTGCATGAGCTGTTTGCCGATGCCACCGCGCATCTCGACGATGACGCGTTGGTAGTCTTTGCCGGAATTGCAGAACGTCAGATCGGCATTGCGCAGGCTGAACCACCAGAACATCGCCATGCCGTCGCCACCCGCGAGGAGGTTCGACCACACTTGGTGATCGACCGCACGGCCACTGCGGCCATAGGCGCACCACGGCGTGGCGCGCAAGTCCGGCGCGCCGAAACACAGACGTTGGAGTTCTTGCCAACGTCCACCGTAACCGCTGACCGCGCCGAGTTCCGGTGACAGCTTCGCCCAGTCGATGCCGTTGAAGACTGCTTGTTCCTGCGTTCCGGAAACGCTCAAACGCGCGGCGGAATCTCCGCTTTTCAGCGCGTCGCCGTAAAGGCGGAACACGCCAGCCCAGGCATCATCGTTATGGGAACGCCAAGCATTCCACAGCGCGACCGCGGCTGGACTCTTTCCCTCCTTTGCCTCAGCCCCGGTCACCGGCACCACCACGTCGAAGGACGCCAGCGTCGTTCCGTACGCAGCATTCAACGTCGCGATGTCACCGAACTGCACCTGGAGTTTCGCGCGGAAGGCCGCGACGTTGTTGGCGTGTTCGTCGAGGTCGAACTCGGCGGTGTAGCTGGTGAGCGAGGTCTCATCGGAGGTGATGTACGACAGTGGTCCGAATGGTTTAGCCTCGGCGGCGACCTTGGCGGTTTTGGCGCGTTGCTCGTCAGCGAAAACTTTTTCGGCGAACGATGGACGACGCACCAGCGCCGCGCGGTCCTTGTTTTGGCTTTCCCGCCACTGACGCATCTGGCCTTCGATGTCCTTGGCGTGCAAACCATCGGCGAAACCAACCGGATGGATGCGCATGCCACCGCGGAACAAGCGGCGCCACTCGTTTGGATTTCCAGGGCTGGCGGTGTTGCCGGATAATCCAAACTCGCGCATGCGCGCCATCTCAACGTCGCTGAGGAACGGCAAGCCCTGTTCGTACCACGTCAGCGTTTCGTAATCGTCCCACACGGACTTGGGCGTGACCACGACTTCGGCGCGGCCTTCGGCGACGATCTGCTCACCACGTTTGCCCAGCACCCGCACCAAGGCGATCGGCTGCCGGACGCGCGTGCTGGGGAACGACACCGCGCCCCCCTCCACCGCGGTCGTGGCCAGCGTGCGCCAACGGCCGTCGCCAAGTTCACCGAGCATGGCGCTCCACGTCACGCCGGTCAGTCCCTCGGGCATGGTGAAGCGCACGGGAATTGCCGCACCGGGATCAACAGCCACGGGAACCTGGAGCGCGAAGCGGCGCAGTTCCGGCGTCGGATCAGCGAAGCGCAATTCCCAGTCCGTCACCTTGCCCTGCGCATCCGACCACTGGCGTACGGTGTACCAGGGATCGGCGTGTTCACTGATAACCGCCACCTCTTTCGCCGCGCCAGCACGTGCCAGCGGACGGCCAGCGGCCCACAAGGCAGAACGACTGAGCAGCGAATACCACGCCTCCCAATAGCGATACGCCGGGCGATCGGCATAGCCGTCCGGGGTGTCCATCAACGGCGTCAGCGACCAGCCGACCGTGGCGAAGGTCACAACCCGGCCTTTGCCGACCTGACGCACGGCGATCACTGGTTTGTTACGCGGCGTAAGCGTGACCAGCGCCTGGGCGCCTGGGGCGAGTTGGTAGGTCTGCACCTGCATGCCCGTCTGCGGCAACGCTGCAAATGGCACGCCAGCGGTGATCGGATGATCGCCGACGACCTGCCAACGCTCACCGTACTCGCGTCCCTTACCCGGTTGGCGCACAGTGCCGCTGTCGTCGACCCAATCGGCATCGGCATCGATCAGCGCACTGAGCGCTCGCAGATCTTCGGGCCACGGCTGGCCGCGATCGCCGGTGAACGGCATCAGCAACACCAATCCTTCGCCACGATCGCGCACGCGCTCCAAAATCGCTTGGCGAGCTGCGGGGCCGAAACGATTCCAACCCATCGGCGTGGTCAGCATCAGCACCTCAAATTTTTCCGGACCCTGCATCGAGCTGGCCAAGTAGCGCTGCATCAACGCGCAATCCAGGCCGCTGCCGCGTTGACCATACGCATCGCCGAAACCCCACGTATTTGCGCCCCATTCACGATCCCACGACAACACCTTCGGCGCGAGATCGATGCGCTGCATCAGCTCGACCACTTCGCGCCCCTGCTTCACACCGGCGATCAGGAACGCATTGAGCGGCCCACCGGCGAGATTGCGCGCGAGCGGCAAATGCGGTGACACCACGTCCATCTGCGGTTGGTGATCGAGCCGTTCGGCGTAGGGAATGAACGGCGTGCGCTCAGCTTCCAACGGTCCGAGTTTTACGTCATCGAACCACAGCGTCAGGTTGGCCGGCGGTTGGACGAGGAAGAAATTTAGCAATTTGATGTTCTTCACATCGATCGCCTTGCCGATGGTCGCCACCGGCACCTGCACCACGTTGCGGCCCTTGAGCAGATGCGTGCTGCCGTTGAAACGTGAATTGTAGCCGGCGCTTTTGTGATCATCGATGCGGATCGCCAGATCACGTTCATCGTTCGACCACACCACCAGCGAGAGGGACTCGAACATCGACCAGTCGCGCGGGACCATCGGGGCATAGAAGGCGATACCTGGGTAGTCGCCCTGCTTGGCCACCAGTTTGAGCACGTTGCCGCGTTCAGTCACTTGGCGCGGACCAATAGTGACCTCGACGCTTTCGGCATTCCAATCTAGGCCTTTGCGATTGTCCGCTGCCGTGAAGTCGGCGATCACCACCTCACCAGCCGCGAGGTGCACACACGGCAGCGCCAGCAAGGCCACGATCAGCAAACGCCACGCGGGCGGAACGAACTGCGTCATAGGGCCTCCGTAGCGATTGAACCCGTCGGTGGTGTCACGGTTGACGCCACCGGCCTGCCACTGGCCGTGATTCTGTCTGGGCGCCCCCGGACGTCAGGTGCGTTAAGCGCAGAGAATGGCAGTCACAGTGCGTCACTGGCAGATGCCGCGTGGGGATGGCCGCTGAGACAGGCACACGGAGCTGTCCTGTTTGGGAAAGGCTTTGTCCGGAATGGAGTAAGGACCACGCGGTAGGAAGAGGTTAGCGCTGCTTGCGGCTCCACGCAGAGTGCCGACCGGCGTGCTCCGCGATCCGCTTCCACCCGCATCTTTCACCTGGGCGACTGCCTCATGGCTCACTCTTACCGTGTTGACGCTCCCTTCTGTTCGCACGCACGCGGCTCACGCATCCGGCCGCTCCAGGCGCTCGCCCTGTTGGTAGTCGCTCTCGCATCAGCGACGGGCGCCGAGGTCGCGTTGCCCTGGGTGGCGACCAACAAGCTCGATGCGGAACTCAAAGGTCAGATCCTGATCGAAGAGATGAACTGCGCCGCTTGCCACACCGGCGATGCCGCGTTGGCTCAGCGCGCGAAAAAAGCGCCACGCCTCGCCAACGTCGGATCGCGCGTCAATCCCACCTACATCGAATCCTTCATCCGCGATCCGCATGGGACCAAGCCAGGGACGACGATGCCAGACGCGCTGTCGT
The DNA here is from genome assembly GCA_031426335.1 of Planctomycetota bacterium. Lineage (GTDB taxonomy): Bacteria > Planctomycetota > UBA11346 > UBA11346 > UBA11346 > BOG-1363. The sequence continues at coordinate 4,605 of JANPLC010000001.1, read as the reverse complement.
CGTTGGCCGAGGACGAGAAAAAGTCGGCGGCCAACGCCATCACCCACTTTTTGTTATCACTCAAGAAAAACGAGTTCGCTCTGCAAGCACCCGATGCGGTGGCCGCTCAGCAGGGGAAAATTCTGTTCCACTCCCGCGGCTGCGCGCAGTGCCATTCGCCGCGCGATGAACGCGGCACCGAGCTGTCACCAGCAAACTCCGTCCCACTGGGGGCGTTGGATAAGAAGTACAGTTTCAAAAGTTTGGTCGCTTTCCTACGCAACCCGCATGAGGTCCGTCCGTCTGGTCGCATGCCCGATCTTCGCCTGCAGGGACAGGACCTTGACCGCATCGCGCACTTCTTGCTGCAAGACACCCGAGTTCCGGGATCGCTGGCCTACACGCTGTATCGCGGGCGAGTGTATGAAGGTTTGAAAAGCGATCAGGTGAATGCCGAGCGTGCGGGCCATGTGAAAGATTTCACCCTGGCGAGCCTGGGCGTCATCCAACAGCACACCGCCATCACCTACGATGGCTGGCTGAACGTGACAACGCCTGGGAAATACCGTTTCTTCCTGACGCTGAATGGTGGCTCGCTGACCATCGATGGCGCACCAATCATCACGCTGGACCCCAGCGATCGACGTGGGGTCAAAGAGGTTGAGGCCGAAGCCGACCTAATGGCGGGTTGGCGGCGAATCCAGCTCACGTATTTCCACACCGGACCAAAAGCCAGCTTCTCCTGCGAGATGACTGGTCCTGGATTTGAGCGGCAGGCGATCCCCTCCGCGATGTTGTCGGTGTCCAAGGAACCGATTCCCGTCCTGGAACAACCCACGGTGGAGCCGGACTTGGCCGCGCGTGGACGTATGCTGTTCGAAAAATTCGGCTGTGCGAATTGCCATACCGATGTGCAGGTCCCGACCAAACCATCGGTGGCGTTCTCTGCACTCACCACCAATCGCGGCTGTTTGAGCGAGACTGCCGGTCAGTGGCCGCGCTTCCAAATCACCGCCGAACAACGCACCCTGATCACCACGGCGCTGCCGCGTGCCGCGCAACCGCAACTCGATGAGAAACAACAACTCGCCAAAACTCTGGTGACCTTCAATTGTTTGGCCTGCCATGAACGTGCCGGCCTGGGCGGCATTGCTCAGGAACGCAACGCGCTCTTCACCGGAACGCAGGTCGTGTTGGGAGATCAGGGCCGTTTGCCACCACCCTTGACCACCGTCGGAGCAAAGCTGACGCCCGGTTGGATGAAGGACGTCTTGCTGAACGGAAATCGCCAACGTGGATATTTGGATGCCAGCATGCCCCAGTTTGGCGAAGCCAATGTCGGACACTTGGTGGAACTGTTCGCCAAGGTGGACTCCTTGGAAGTTGCCACCATTCCTCCGGTGGCTGATCCGCAGGAATTCCGCACCGCCGGGCACGAGATGATGGGAACCAACGGGTTCAGCTGCATCGCTTGCCATGAATTCAACGGTCAGCGCTCCGGCGAAATCGCCGCCGTCGATCTGGCACACGTCACGCAGCGTCTGTCGCACAACTGGTTCCATCTGTACATGCGCCAACCCACACGGTTCCACCCGACCGTGATCATGCCCAGCTACTGGCCGGGAGGCCAATCGAGCAGACCGAACATCCTTGGTGGTGACAGTGCGAAACAGATCGAGGCCCTATGGGTCTACTTGGCTGACGGATCCAAGGCGAAAAAACCAATCGGTCTGTCGCGCCAGACGAATGTCCTGCAAGTCGGCGATGTGGCAGAGATGTGTCGTGGACGTAGTTCCATCGGTTATCGCGGCATTGCGGTGGGATATCCGGAACGCATCAGTCTGTCGTTCAACTCCGAGGAGATGTCGCTGCGTCAACTCTGGAAAGGTGAATTCGCGAACATCGATTTCGGCTCCTTCAATCCTCGCGGAACCGATCAGATATCCTTTGCCGCTGGGATCCCCTTCCATCGGCTGGCATCACTGGAAGACAGCTGGCCGTACAAAGGGAAAACCAATTATCTTTTCCCGCAGGATCACGGCTACCAGTTCCGCGGCACCCGTTTGGATGAGCTGCGTCGGCCAACCTTTCTGTTCAGCTATGGTGACATTGCCGTCGAGGATGGATTCATCGACGTGCGCGGACCCGGCGACAAGCCCTTCTTCAAGCGCACGCTGGTTTTTGAAACGACAACGGCTCAAGCACTCTTCTACTTCCGCGCTGCAACCGGAACCACGATCAGCGCGCAATCCGAGCGAGCGTTTACGCTCGATCAATTGCAGCTCCGCATCACCAGCGATCACCAGGGAACCGTGCGTCCTGGGAGCCCTGGCGATGTGCTGATACCCCTGACCCTCCCCACGGGTCGCTCCACCCTGACTCTGGAATACCAATGGTAAGCGTGCGTGGTTGCCTAGTCCTGCTGATGACCGCAGCGTCTGCGTTGTTGCACGGCGCAGAAGATCTCGGCGCCCTGTGGGGCACCGCCCAGGAAGAGGCGAAGTACTACCCGATCGTCTCGATCCCGATTCCGTCGACCGTCCCACTGCGTCCAGGTGGTTTGGAAATTCTGCCCGATGGTCGACTGGCGGTCGGCACCCGACGTGGCGACATTTATTTTATTCGTGGTGCCTTTGAGACACCACCCAAGCCCGAGTACCACCTGTTCTCCAGTGGTCAGGATGAAACCTTTTCCTTGTCGTGGCGGGACGGCGCCATGACTGCGACCTCGTGGGCTGAAGTCACGCGGATCAGCGACACCAACGGCGATGGCGTCGCTGACCGTTACGACACGTTGTGCAATCAGTGGGGCTTCGCGGAGTACCACGAATTCGCGTTCGCCTCAAAACCCGATCCTGAGGGCAACATCTGGGTGGCCCTGGGGCTGAGCAGCTCCTATGAGTCCCACAACCTATTTCGTGGTTGGGCGGTCAAGGTCACGCCCACCGGCAAAATGATCCCCGTGTGCAGTGGCTTACGCAGCCCAGGCGGTGTCGGCGCCAATGCCCAGGGCGCGATGTTCGCCATTGAAAGCCAGGGACCCTGGAACGGCTGCTGCTCGCTCAAACACCTCAAGCCAGGCGGATTCGTCGGGCATCCAGTGAGCTATAATTGGTATCAGTTCGCACCAGATATGAAGGAGCCCGCGGTCAAGCCCAACAGCGATTCACGCATGGGTATCGAGAAAAAACGCGTGAAGGAACTGGTTCCGCCAGCGATCATGTTCCCCTACATCAAGATGGGGCGTTCGATTTCTGGTTTCCGCGTCGACACCACTGCCGGCAAGTTCGGACCCTTCGCCAACCAACTCTTCCTCGGTGACTATTCGCTCAGCATCATCATGCGCGCGACGACCGAACAGATCAACGGCGTCTGGCAAGGTGCGTGTTATCCCTTCCGCGAAGGGCTGGCCACCGGCATCATGAACGTGGAATTCTCCCCCACCGGCCAGCTCGTCGCCGGCGGTTTCACCACCAACACCCAATGGCCGGTACGTGGTTCGGAACCGTTCGCCCTGCAACGTCTCGATTGGAGCGGTGTGATTCCGTTCGAGGTCAAGGAGATCAACATCACCAAGGATGGTTTCCGCCTGACCTTCACCAAACCGGTTGATCGCCAAGTCGCGGCCAAGCCGGAAAATTACGGCATTTCCACCTATACCTACATCTACCACGCCGGTTATGGCAGCCCGGAAGTCGACCACACCACCGCGGAGGTGGTACGTGCCGTGCCCTCTGACGATGGGCTCAGCGTGGTGCTGCACCTGAACAAGATCATCGAAGACCACATCCACGATTTCGACTTCAGCAAAATCACTGCGCCGGATGGCAGCCGTCTGCTGCACAGCAAAGCCTACTACACCGTCAACGAAATCCCCAAAGAGTAGGTCCCTACCGTGCCGAACCACCTCGCTCCGTTGCTCACCCGCTGTGCTCTCCTGCTCGCGCTGCTGATTCCGTGCCAGCACGGATCTGCCGACGACGAACCGCAATGGTTGACGTATCCAGGCGGCGAGGGCCCAGGGAAAGGCAAGCGCATCGTCCTGCTCGCCGCTGATCAGGAGTATCGCAGCGAGCAATCGATGCCGATGCTGGCGAAGATTCTCAGCACGCATCATGGCTTTGAGTGCACCGTGTTGTTTTGCGTCAATGAAAAGGGCGAGGTCGATCCGACCATGCCGGTTTACCCCGAGAAAGGGAAGCCACTCAAAGAACACCACATCCCAGGACTCGAACACCTCGCCAACGCCGACCTCGTCATCTTCTTTCCGCGCCTGCTGACGCTGCCGATGTCCGAGCGTGAACTGATCGTCAGCTACATCGATTCCGGAAAACCGATCATCGCACTGCGCACGGCCAACCACGGTTTCCACGGCCAGTTGCCCTACAAGATCAACGGCAAGCAAGTGGATTGGGGCAATGATGTCCTGGGCGGATCCTTCATGGGCCACCACGGCCGCTGGCAGGCCGACTCGACCCGCGGCACCATCGTCGCGGAGCAGAAGGATCATCCGATCCTCATCGGTGTGAGCGACATCTGGGGCAATAGCGACGTCTACCGCACCTACAAAGAAGGCACCAGTCTGCCCGCCGGCTGCACCGCGCTGGTGTGGGGGCAGCCGCTGAT